>NZ_SMLV01000299.1 GCF_009711525.1 Fulvivirga lutimaris | reverse complement strand
GACTGTAAAAAGCAGTAAAATAGTGAAACTGCCCAACCTCCACAACAGTATCCACAATGCACTCCGTTCTGAAAGTCAAAATACAGAAAGTAAAAAGTATCTAGAAGCACAAAAGTGAGCAGAATGGGCAGCTTCACGGGCGGATTGCACAGAAGTATCAGATAGGCAGTTTGGTGCGGCCGGCTAGGCCATTCGCTATATCGCTTGTTACCAGCTTTTCTTCAGTTAAAAAGTTTCGTCAATTGGTTTAGAGTTGGTTCCTATCCTGTAAGTACCTTTCTGTCCCATTGAAGATGTTACATAACCAAAAACTACCTCAGATTCTGTTTGCCCGTTCAAAGAATAGTCAAGAGTTATCGTGCAATCTCGGTTAATATCAATCCAACAAGTCTTTTGTTCGTTAGGATGAATTTCACCTAGTTCGATGGTTTCACAACCATCAACAAAAATGTTTGTTAAAGTTCCACCAGTTTCGTTAATAAAGGTTATTCTCATAGTGTTTACAAGAACGAGGACAAAATAGAAATAGGCCAAGGCAACTGGAATGTTCAAAGCCATAATTCCGGCAGTTCTTAAAAGCTTGGATCTATTCGAGTTGTTAAGGGTTGACTTGATAAGGAGAATTATAAATACCATGAGGTTCACGATGACAGCCGCAATTACGAAAAAGTATCCGTAAAAGATCAGTTCTCCCGAATCGTTAAAGTAGTAAGTTGCCATGAAACCGGTTCCTATCAAGAATGACAGAATTGCAAGCCATTTCCCAAATGTTGAGAGAGTTATTTTCATGGAGCGTATTGCTGGTAACATTAGGATAGCAGGCATGCCTGCTATTTCGCTAATGTATTTTTTCACTAATCTAATAAAATTTTGATTTTATGATCTAGCGGAAGGACAAAAATCGAAGGCGATTGGCCTATAACAGTTAAACTGCTGTTTTTCTAATCACTACCATAAAAGCGACCAGTGTCAATGCCGCTAATATTCCAAAGCTAAAAGCAAGTCCTATAATTTCTGCTGTCCACCCGATAATAACAGGCCCGAGCAGGAAGCCGAAATAGCCTAAAGTAGCCACTGAGGCCAAACCTCTGGCTGGTGATACATCTGCTTTTTGCGAAGCCTGTGAAAACAGAATAGGAATAACGCTGCTGTAGCCAAAACCTATCATCCCAAAACCAAGCAGCGCTAACGCTATACTTTTTATAAAGAGTAAAATAAGTCCTGCAAAGGCCATGATCAGTCCACCCTTCACCACATTATTACTACCAAATTTCTCTATCAAATAGTCTCCATTAAATCGGCCAATGGTCATGGTGGCTGAAAATGCAGCAAATCCAAAACCTGCCAGTGCTGGACCTGAGCTGAGATTGTTATTTAAATAAACCGTACTCCAGTCAGCAATGGCGCCTTCTCCCAGCATGATACAAAAAGCGATAACGGCCAAACCCATAAGTGACTTGCCCGGTATTGAAAATATGACATGCTGCTCTTTGTTAGAGTCGTCAGTTATAGATTTAATTTTAGGAGCAATGATCAGCATGACTATAATGGCCAAAGTAATAAAGGCTGCTATCATTTGTATTAGACCATCTGTGCCTATTCCAGCCAATATGCCACCAATGGAGCCTCCTATAATACCACCAAGGCTAAAAAAACCGTGACTGGTACTCATTATTTTAACACCATCTACCTTTTCTATGGTATTGGCTACGGCATTCATAGATATATCAACCCAGCCCATGGAGAATCCCACCAGAAACAAGGCTATGCATAAGGTCAAAAAATCATAAGCAAAAAGTGGCGTGGCCATCGTTACACCATAAAACAACAACGCAATAACTGTTGATTTTCCCTCGCCCTTCCATCTAATCAAATTTGAGCTTAGAAGCATTGAGATAATAGCACCCAGCGGAGTGAAGAAAAGGACTGATCCAAGATCTCCCTCGGAAAGACCCAATCTAAGCTTTACTTCAGGTATCCTGGTTATCCATAAAGCAAACAATACGCTCAACAATAAAAAGCACAAGCCAACGGCCATATGCTTTGGGGTAGAAATGTATTGCCTCAGTTTTTTAATCATATAACAAAGATAGGTGGCTGTATAGTGGTTCCATTACACTAGATTATCACATTATTTAACTATATTACCCTACATATTAATTTAAGGATTAATATCGTTAAAATAGTATCATGATTAATACTTTGAGAGGTTGAAACCAGTATTTGAAAAAATAGACCCAAGTTTTGGAAGCTCTTTTACGGTGCAAGTTTTTGATAATGACTCTGCCTGCCACCTTTCTAACTGGCATGTTCACCCTGAAATTGAGCTTGTACTGATAAAAAACGGTCATGGCAAACGTCATGTAGGAAACAGCATCACCCATTATTCCGAAGGTGATCTCATTCTTCTTGGGTCCTATGTGCCTCATGCTTCATTCAGCAACAACATACATCCTGACAACCGGGAAATTGTTATTCAGTTTAAACGTGAATTCCTGGGCACAGAATTGTTTGATAAAACAGAATTCAAAAACATCAATAAGCTGTTGAACAAGGCTCAGCATGGTTTGACATTTGGACCTGAGGTCAAAGACCAGATGTTCAGTACCATCAACAGTATAACAGAGAAACGAGGTTTTGACAGACTCTTAACCTTGCTTCATGTTCTGCAAAGCTTATCTCAAACTGAAGACTTTAAAACGCTAAGCACATTTCATAAGCCTACCCTTCATAATCCTTATGATCAGGAAAGGATTAATGCCATATATGATCATGTGAGTGACAATTATCAAAAGTCAATAACTATTGATGAGATGGCCGATATAGTTAACATGACAGTACCTTCTTTCTGCAGATTTTTTAAAAGAGCGACCAATAAAACCTTCAGTTTGTTTTTAAATCAGTATAGAATATCTCAAGCTTGCGACTTGTTAATTGAAAAGAATCTGGCAGTGGGTGAAATAGCCTATCAGGTTGGGTTTCAAAGCGCAACATATTTCAATAGTCAGTTCAAAAAAATAGTGGGTCAAAACCCGGCCTGCTATATAAAGAGCTTTCACAGTCAAATAAAACACAATTAAAACACCTTATATTATTCATGGACTTTAATCAGGTTAAGCTAGTGGTCTCTGACATGGATGGCACATTACTGAACAGCAACCATCAATTGAGTGCTGATTTTTATCAAATATTTGAAAAGCTCAAAGCGAAAGGTATTCATTTTGTGGCCGCCAGCGGTAGACAATATTATAATCTGCTTGAGGTATTTCCAGACCTGCATGACGATATGTATTTCATTGGAGATAACGGCAGTTACATGGTGCACAAAGGTGAAGACCTGCATGTACAGGCCATGGCGCCAGAAGTAGTGTTTGAGCAAATAGAGATCGCCCGAAAGATAAAAGACTCCTATCCTATTTTATGCGGAAAAAACTATGCTTATGTTGATGAAGAGGCTCCAGACTTTATTAAGCAAATGACCCAGTACTATAGCCGGAGAATGATTGTAAAAGACCTTATGGAAGTAAAAGATGATGACTTCCTAAAAATAGCGATCTGTGATTTTGTAGGCTCTGAAAAGAACAGCTACCCACACTTTAAGCATTTGGAGGGAACGCTACAGGTTAAAGTATCCGGAGACCGCTGGCTGGATCTTTCTCACAAAGAAGCCAATAAAGGTGTTGCTTTGAGCAAGCTTCAAAAAATGCTGAACATCAGTCATGACGAAACAATGGTTTTTGGTGATTTCATGAACGATATAGAAATGATGGCATTAGGCAAATACAGCTATGCCATGGAAAATGCTCATGCAGAAATTAAGAAAATTGCCAACTACCACACCGCAAGTAATGAGGAAGATGGCGTAGGACAAATATTAAGACAACTTGTTTAAATCAAGCTGGTTTTTAAATATATTCACGTTATATGTCCTCGTTGCAAACCTTCGAAATAACTAATCAACAGATTAGTTTAAAAGCACTTAATCTGGGTGGAATTATAACAGAATTGTTAGTGCCAGACCGCAAGGGTGAGCTGGTCAATGTGGTATTGGGTTACAATAACATTTCAGACTTCTTATCAGACGATTTTTATCTTGGCTGCATTGCCGGGAGGTTTGCCAATAGAGTTGCCGAAGGAAAATTAACCATTGATGGCAAAGCCTATCAATTAGCTATTAATAATGGTAAAAATCATCTCCATGGAGGCATCAAGGGCTTTAATAAGGTCTATTGGGAAGTATCTCAAGTTTCAGAAAGTAAATTAGCATTTAACTACACCAGTCCACATTTAGAAGAAGGTTACCCTGGCAATTTAGATGTGACAGTCACCTACGAATTAACAGAAGCTAATGAGTTGGTAATAGAATATAAGGCTATTACAGATCAGGAAACTGTTATCAACCTTACCAACCATAGCTACTTTAATTTATCAGGAGCGGAAAATGGCGATATCCTTGATCATACTGTACAAATATTTACCGACAGTTTAGTGGATGTGAATGAAGATCAAATTCCTACTGGCATTATTCAAAATGTAACTAACACTCCTTTTGACTTTCAGGAAGAAAGAAATTTGAATGAGGCCATGGAAGAATACAAGAGCAATGATAAAACCGCAATAGGTTTTGATCACTGTTATGCCTATGGTGACAAGCGTTTCAAACAAATGGCAACAGTAGCCTCGGCAGCATCAGGAATAGCCATGGAGGTATATTCTACAGAACCTGGAATGCAACTTTACACGGGCAACCATTTAACTGCACCATTTAAACAATACCAGGCCTTGTGCCTTGAAACCCAGCATTACCCTGATTCGCCAAACCAACCTGATTTTCCCGGCACCTCACTAAAACCTAACGAGGAGTTCAATAGCAAGACGGTTTACCAGTTTTCTAATTTCTAACAATTACCACATTATTCAGGCTATCTCTCTACAAAGCCAACCCGCTAATCAAATTACAATCGTTTGATATTTCCTTTTTTTAAAGAAAGGCTCCAAATTATCTGAAAATGGCCTTTTTAATGCGTATATTTTATGGGTAACATAATCATAAAATTTAAACCTATACACTATTGTCTTTCGATAAATATATCCGCCAAGAACATTATGATGAAATGTTTGATGAAAATGGCGACTGCAGGTCTACTTATGAACAAATGAGAAAAAAGCTGAATGGCCTTTCAGATAAAAAATTATTTCAACTTCAGCACAGCACAGAAAAAGCACAGATATCAATGGGAATGACATTTAATGTCTATCACGATAGCAAGGGTGTAGAAAAGATTCTCCACCTTGATTTGGTGCCAAGAATAATTAGTGCGCAAGAATGGCAGGTTATAGAGGAAGGTCTTCAGCAGCGTATTAAAGCTGTGAACTTATTTCTCGATGATATTTATAATGATCAAAAGATATTTAAGGATAAGGTTATCCCTAGTGAAGTGGTATTATCAAGCAGCGATTACCTTAAACCTTGTATAGGATTAAAACCTCCTAAAGGTATTTGGAGTCATATTTCTGGAAGCGACATAGTAAGAGATCAAAACGGTAAGTTTTATGTATTAGAAGACAACCTGAGGTGCCCGTCTGGAGTTTCTTATCTTTTAGAAAATCGTGAAATTATCAAACAGGCGTTTCCTGAGTTATTTTCCAGCCTTGGGGTCAGGCCAGTATCAGAATATCCAAGTATGTTATTAAACATGCTTCAATACATGAGTGAAGAAAGTAACCCAACTGTAGCGGTACTCACTCCTGGTATATATAATTCAGCCTATTTTGAACACTCCTATCTGGCACAGCAAATGGGCGTTGAGTTGGTTACAGGTCCGGATCTTATGGTTAAAAACAAACGTGTCTATATGCAAACCACTAAAGGATTGGAACCTGTCCATGCATTATACAGACGTATAGACGATACTTTCATGGATCCTACTGTATTTAACCCGGATTCTATGCTTGGAGTCCCAGGGTTATTTGAAGCCTACAAGGCAGGTAATATAGTTATAGCTAATGCTCCCGGTACAGGTGTGGCAGATGACAAGGCAGTTTACACTTACATGCCTAAAATTATTAAATACTATCTCAATGAAGATCCTATCATTGAGAATGTACCCACCTACATGTGTTCAGAAAAGGATGATCTGGCCTATGTGTTAGAAAACATTGAGGAACTGGTAGTAAAAGAGACCAATGCAGCAGGCGGTTATGGTATGTTGATAGGTCCTAAAGCAGATAAAGAAGAACACGAAAAATTTAGAAAATTACTAAGAGCAAACCCGAGAAACTATATTGCTCAACCTACCCTATCATTATCTACTGTGCCAACATTAAGTAATGAAGGGTTTGCACCACGACATGTCGACTTACGGCCTTATGTGGTATATGGAGAAAAAATAGACGTTCTACCTGGAGCGTTAACCAGAGTGGCATTGGTCAAAGATTCTTTAGTGGTCAATTCATCGCAGGGCGGTGGCAGTAAAGACACATGGGTTTTGTTCGAATAAGATAAAATATAATATATGTTAAGTAGAGTTGCTAATTCACTTTTTTGGTTAGGCAGATATGCCGAGCGGGCAGAAAATTATGCACGTTTTATAGATGTTAACTTCAATTTATCGTTGGATTTACCACCTGGCATGACTGAACAATGGGACCCGCTTATATCGGCTACGGGCGGTAGAGAACTGTTTGTATCGTTGTTTGATGAAAAATTTACACGAGAAAATTCCATATTGTTCTTAGCCTTTGATGCTAGAAATCCGGATGCCATTATCAACACCGTGAAATATGCCCGGGAAAATGCAAGAATAGTAAGAGAAAGTATCCCACGTGAAACCTGGGAAGTACTCAATGACTTGTATTATTTCGTTTTAGAGGCTAGCAACAAGAAAATCTGGAAGAAGGAAGATCCTAAAGATTGTTTCAAATTGATAAGAAACAAACTCCAGTTGCTCAGTGGCATTGCTTATGACAATATTCCTCGCTCTCAAGGCTGGTATTTCACCAAGCTTGGTCAATATTTAGAGCGTGCTGATAAAACATCAAGAATTTTAGATGTGAAATATCATTTTTTATTACCATCTGTTGACGATGTTGGGTCTCCATTAGACTTTCTGCATTGGGTAGCCTTGTTAAAATCAGTTACAGGTTTTAATGCCTATAGGCGTGTACATGGTAAAATTAATCCAACCAAAATCGCGGAATACCTGGTTCTGGATAGATTTTTTCCTCGTTCAATATTGTTTTGTTTGATGAGCGCAGAACATTGTTTACATGAAATATCTGAATCCAAGCATGGTTATTCTAATGCTGCTGAAAAGGCAATAGGTAATTTGAGAGCTGATCTTGAATTTGCCGATGTTAATGATGTTTTTGATTTAGGCTTACATGAATACCTTGATAATTTGCAATTAAGATTAAATGCTATCTCAGATAATATTCATGATCAATATTTCCAAATTCGTTCTAACTTCACACCAGATTTACAAACACAAGAATGACATACTGTTTAGGCATATTAAGTAGAGAAGGCATTGTAGGGTTAGCAGATACACGCATTACTTCTGGTAGTGATACCACCACTTCAAAAAAGATATACACTGTAGAAAGGTCTAAGCATTCTTATTTTATTATGACCTCCGGTTTAAGGTCAGTAAGAGATAAGGCCATCACCTATTTTAGTGAAGTTATTGAAAGTCAGGATAACGAGTTTGACAAGCTTTATAAAGCCGTAAATAGCTTTGGTGACATGGTTAAACGTGTGGCTAATGAGGACAAGAAGAATTTAGAAGAATCTGGAGTAAACTTCAATTTGTATGCTATAGTTGGAGGGCAATTAGAGCATGATGATGAACCAAAACTTTACCTACTTTATCCTCAGGGCAACTGGATTGAAATTGGACCAGGGACTCCATTTGTTATAATTGGAAACTCTGGCTTCGGCAGTCCTATTTTAAAGCGGTCTATAACTTTTGAATCGAATTTAGAATTCTGCCTTAAAAGTGGTTTTCTTTCTTTTGATGCCACTCGAATATCCGCGAATGACGTGGACTATCCTATTGATACTGTGGTGCTAAGAAAAGATGAGTTTAAGATGCGTGAGCACAGGTTTACTGAAAAAGATTTAGGCCATATTGCCGATTTTTGGAATACGTCTCTAAAAGAAGCCATCAATCACATGCCTGCAGAAGCCTTAGATAAGGCATTCAAGCCTACTGAGAAAAACAGAATGATGATCAAGGATGCTTCTTGAAATAGAGCACCTTACGTCCTATCGCTACTCTGAAAAGATTTTTCTCGAGCCGCAACATTTATATTTCCATCCTCAGTATAGAAGTCATCTCAAGCTCATAAAACATGAGCTGCAGGTACTTCCTAACCCAGCTGGATCTGGGGTAAGAATAGATGTTGAAAACAATACCTACACACAATGTTGGTTCAACGAGACTACTGATAAACTAGAGATCTCTCTAAAAATGTTGGTAGAAACTTCCGTATTTAACCAATTCAACTTTCTGCTTGAAGAACAGCCTAAAACGGATTATCAAGAAGCATTAGGCCTTTATCTTACCCAGACCGAGGTGCTCAATCAAGAGGTTCAAGACTGGCTCAACAACATAGCCTCTGCTGATCCTAATAATTTTATTAGTAGTTTGTGTTTGGCCATTAACAATAAGTGGAGTCATACCACGAGCGATGAGTCAGAATTGCTGGATCTTAATACCTGCTTTAATCAGGATTCTGGTTCATGCAGAGACCTGTCTTGGATGATGATTCAGATGCTCAGAAGCAAAAATATACCGGCACGATATGTCAGCGGTTATAGTCATAACCCCGAGCTTGTTGGTCATGAATTACATGCATGGGTAGAGGCTTGGCTTCCAGGCGCAGGATGGATAGGCCTTGATCCATCATCAGGACTATTCATTACTGAGTTTTATATACCGATGGCATCGAGTTACCACCCTGTAAACACATTACCAATACAAGGCAGCTTTAGAGGTACTGCAAAGGCAAAATTGGATACAATGGTTAAAATAGCCATCAAACAATAAAATTTCAGCTTATCATTTTAGGCAAGCTGATGTTTAGGCTCCCCCAGCAGTGGTAAACATAAAATGGGAATATCAAGCCTTTCAACTATCTGTTCTGTTATTCCTCCCCGACCAAAATGATCCATTCCTTTTCGCCCATGAGTATTCATTATAATCATATCAAGATTTAAATCCTCCGAAAGGTGTTTCACACCTGTATCGAATTGGTAGTCATTATAAATCACCTCTGTAGTTTCAAAATCAAAGGCCTTTTTAAAGTTTTCCATCCTGCCTTTCATTGTTCTATAATCAAAAAACATAGAAGGTGTATTAATACAACACAAATGGAGTTTGGCATCCATTTTAATGACAAAGTCATTAATCCAATCTTTATTGGTAAGGTATTCGTTGTTAAAATCAGAGAGCAGAGCCACATTGTTGATTTCTTTCCTAACTGCAGTTTTAACTGCCAACACCGGAACTGAAGTATGTCTTATAACTTCTTTCATCCAATACCCAGATGGTCGGTTTTTATTGCCATCTACAAATAGCGAGTTCATTATAATCAAGTTGTAAAACTTATCATTAGCCAGACCAGCAATATCATCCTTGTCCCTAACACTCCCAATAAAGTAATCAGCTTTAACTCCTCTCATTGAGCTTTCTTCAACGAGCTTTTCAAGCCTGTTGGTTGCCTCAATAAAATCAATATTCACCTCTGGATGTTGATTTTTTCTTTCAGAATGCGTTAGCTGCATAAAATACTCTGGCAGGTTCATAAGATGAAGAAACGTAATACTTTCGCTTAAATGTGCTGTAATATCCAGCGCCATAGCAACTGTTGCTTCCGAGTTGCCTGTTAGATCAGTGGGGATCAATACTTTCATCTGGTTCTCGTTAATATTGGAAAATCATTATTATCACTTAGCCTCTGGCTTCTCGTTCTTAGACCCTTTCTTGGCTTTAGGTTTATCTTTTGTAAGCCAATTCGCGTCAAATGAATTTCTACCTAAAAAGTGATTGCCATCAAATAAGGATCCGTAACGACTACCAAACCGATGAAAAAGATTGTTTTTTAGTTTTAGAAGTAACATGACTTTGTTGTTTAATTTTCTACTATAAATTTAGATTCATCATTGCACTTTTCTTTTGATGGTAATCATCATTAAAAGTGACAATTATCAACCCATGTACTTTTCAACACCTTGCTCAGGCCTATTTCACTTCGTCAACGTCAGATTCTACCATTTGCTCAAGGCGTTCTTTAAACTCTTTGGTCAAAATCATAAGCGTATGCTGATAAACTTTGAGTCTATCATGGCTTTTCGCTAACGCCATATGTCTTTGACTTTCTTCAAGGTGTTTCTCTTTCAATATATCATCAGAAAGCCCCATAAAGCGTTCATGGATCTTAAGTTCACTGCTATGAGAGGTAAACTGTTTTGAATGATTGTTTAACATATCTTCATGATTATCAACAAAGACCTCAACATGCAACAGAGCATCTCTCAGGGCTTTCAATTCGTCTAGCCACATTTTCATGTCCTGCTCCCACATGTTAATGTCGGAATCCCAATTTTTATGCTCTTTATGCATTTCTAATTGACTTGATGTGCTCATAACTTTAGTTTTATTTCTACTGTAAGAAATGACCAGCTGAACTATTATCACGACCATTGTCCAGCCATCTTTTCAGATGTTATATTAACCGATATCTCTTAAAAAATCGATGATGATAATCATTGCAGACTATGATTGCAGTCATGGTATTAGTGATCATATAAGATGATCTTTAGTAAGTAATAACTTAATAATCTAAAAGCAGGAGGTTAATATGAAATCACTAGAAAAATCATCGGTATTTCCGGGCGTAAGCACCCTGTTCAATGACTTCTTCGAGGATAATCGAATGATGAACCTTGATTGGGCGAATGGATGGTCAAAAATGCCATCTGCCAACGTTATTGAAGATGACAAAGAGTTCAAAATTGAACTGGCCGCACCAGGCATGAAAAAGAATGACTTTAAAGTTGATATTGTTAACAACAAATTGACCATCAGTTCAGAAATGAATGATGAAAAAGAAGAGGTTAACGAAAACTACACCAGAAAAGAATTCAGCTATAATTCATTCTCTAGAAGTTTTATTTTACCAGAATCCGTAGAAGTAGATAAAATTGAAGCTACCTACAATGATGGTATTCTAAAGCTCGATTTACCTAAAAAACCAGAAGTAGCCAAACTAACCAAAAAGGCTATTGCTGTTCATTAAAACATTAAAGAGTTCCCTGCTGGCAGGGAACTCTCACTTAACTTTTAAAGTCATGATTAAGCGCATATTAGTACCCACAGATTTTTCAGAGTGTGCCGAAAATGCTATCCGCTATGCAGCTCGATTAGCAAAAGATATTAATGCTACTGATGTAATCTTATTAAACGCCTACAGATTACCTGTTACTTATGGCGAAATGACCATAGCAGCGATAGCTGATGATCTTGTAGAGGAGCAGGAAAAGGAGGTTGAAATAGAGTTTGTTAATCAGATTAATAAATTGCCTGAGCTTAAAGCAGTACCACACTATTATATTCATAAAAATGCCTTAATAGAAGATGCTGTTTCCGTTATGGCTGATGAACTGTCAATTGACCTGATTGTG
>NZ_SMLV01000275.1 GCF_009711525.1 Fulvivirga lutimaris | reverse complement strand
AAGAATAGACAGAGAGTTTCAAATCTTCACCTCCAGAAATTTTGAAAGCCCAAAAAGATGTAAAAACCTTGATCAGATCAGGTTCTATGTGCAAGAATTATCAACGCTTGTAGAGGACTTTAAGAGAAGGTTTAACTATGTGCCTGATGCGGCCTATAACCTACTCACACAATACAACACTATACAGAACAGACTAGTATTTGCCAACTTTAAAAACAGCTACTAATTGTAGCTGTTTACTCTGAAATGCGGTTTGTCCCCTCCCCTGTTAGGTTCCAGTTTACTTTTATGTATAGTGCCACTGCCAATAAATCCGGCAGAATGCAGTATCACAAAGTCAACCCTGGTGTATCTAAAGAACGCATAAGTAGAACAGAATTTATTGAAGTTTTCAACACTTCAACCATATTAGCCATACGCCCAATACAAGAGAAATCATCTCCAGTATTCCAATTGGAATTCTTTATTTAGCTGTAGTTAGTCTTTACTACAATGCAGTAGATGTGACGCCTTCTGCTGTCGGTCTAAAATCCTGATAATTTTCATCGCTGTAATTTGAATTTACGTTTTAACCGTGAACTCAAATTCAATAACTATGACCTCATTATATCGATTTGTTTCTCTTAACATTTGGGGTAATCTTCCCTCTTCAGTACAGCGAAATATTTCTAAACTCTACGCCAACATTTATAATAAGTCATTTACCAAATACATTATAAAACCCTATTGTAAATTCAATAGGTTAAATGAAAAATACCTTAATCAGTTCGTTTCAGAATCTGGTTCAGAATACTACGCTAGCTTTCAGGATTTTTTCACAAGAGTATTTAAGAAACCATTGGACATTACCACTGATTATATTTGGCCGTGTGAAGGATTGCTCTGCGACTATGGAGCTGTTAAAGATTTTGACTCCGTCAATATTAAAGGTGACCGAAAAAATATAAAAAGCATTTTTGGTACCATGGGCAATGACATTGACGACAGTTACTTCTTCTCGAATGTATTTCTTCATAACAATAACTATCACAGAATACACTCACCAGCCAACTTAGTAGTAGAAGAAATTGAGTACATTCCGGGAGATTTGGTTATGCTGCGTCCCTGGCTTTATAAGGAAGCCCCTTCTCTGCCTGCAATGAGAAATGAAAGAGTTAATCTTAAACTAAGAGGTAGTTGTAATAGGTTTTGGTTTTTATCAATAGTTGGAGGTCCTGCCGTTGGCACCATAGAACTAGCATACAACATTAGGCCAAGTTATCAGCTTAGTGCCGGGCAAGAGATAGGTAAATTCCTACTAGGCTCGACATGCTGTATGGTAAGCCCTGTAGCAACAGAAACCCAAAACCTAACTAAGGTTTGTGTTGGACAAAAATATTAGCTTAAGATTGATTTCAGATCTGCAGGAGAATAGTTGATAGACTTTATGGTCTTGTCATCAGCAGTACGATAGACGAGGAATTTACCATCTTCTTCTTTATAGTAGCACTCAGTATCTTTCTCGTTTTTGTAGAACTCTACAGTGGCTTTGGCTTCTTCTACGGTGTTGCAGGCCTTGCTCATATTTGAGCGCTGTACCTCATCGAATAATGCTTTAAACTTTTCGCCAAGGCCAAACTCCAAAATAGCACCAGAAAGCACATACTGTATATCGCATAGAGCATCAGCCACTTCAACCAAATCTTTATCCTTAATGGCTTCTTCAAGTTCTTTAAGTTCTTCAGCAATTAATTCAACTCTCAAAGCGCATCTTTTAGCATCAGGAATAGCTGGAGAATCTAAAATTGGGTGCTTAAAAGTCTTATGAAAATCGGCTACTTGGTTAAGTGAATCTGGCTGTTGCATAGTATCATTATTAATGGTTGCGCAATGATACATAAATCTGAATTTGCATTAAAAAATAAACCCAATGTAATTGACTTACATTGGGTTTATTTCAGATACTGTGTTAGATAAACCTACTCAGTATAATTATCCATCAGTCCACCGGTCAGTCTCATTAAAGCAACTTTAGAATCTATGAGATTATAAAGCGACTGTAAAAGCTGAATCTTGGCATCTAAGTTATTATTCTGAACAGTTCTGAAGTCAAATGAATTGATTGATCCTGTTTTAAACTTTTCATCTGAGATACTTAAATTAACTTCAGCAGCCTCAACTCTTCTTTTATTAATGTTATAGATCATTAACCTTGTGTTGTACTCATCATATTTGTCATATAAATCTCTATTAATGGAAGACCTCAGTTTCTCAATACGAATATTTCCAATATCCTCCTGAACTACAGCATTTTTGATCGCTCTATTAATCTTATTGCCATTAAAAAGGGTAAATGCCAAAGTAAAGTTTGCGTAATATGTTCCTCTGTTGGTAATTGAAGTTTCATTTGGAGCCACAAAATTGACATTATCAGATTCTGCATTAGTAAGATCCTGTACGCTTCTACTATAGCTATATCCAGCATCAACGCTCAACCTTGGCATTCTATCCGCTCTGGCAATACCAATATTATGATTTAAGATGGCCTGACTCAGATAAAGCTTTTTCAAATCCACATTATTAGACTCAAGTCTGCTGGTCAAATCAGCAAAGTCAATCTCTTCAACTTCATTAATCAGATTGTCTGTAAAGACATAGTCCTTATCTACATCTTGCTCATTTAGCAGAAAGTTGAGATTACGAACTGCATTTCTATAGGCCAATTGTTGATTGATATAGCTTACAGAGTCATTAAGATAGTTACCTTCTTCAAGAAGAATATCCGAACTTACTGCACTACCTATTTCTGATCTAACCTTTATATGCTCATATTTATCTGAAGACAAATTAAGCTGCTGCTTATAAGTATCTAATCGTTCTGCTTCTAGTTCAGCGATGTAATACCCTAAGATTATGGCCTGAATTGTATTGGAAATTATAATTTCAGCATTACCCTCAGATTCTCTTTGCAGATCATCCAGCCTTGCTTTGCCGATATTCACTTTATTACCATTAAATATTGTCCAGTTAACATTTAAGGCCGGTGTCAAAGCACTATTCACCTGATTATTCAATTCAAATCCAGGAAATGTTGTACCGTTAAAAAACTGATCGCCCGACTTATTATTAATCATTGAATTGTTATAAGTGGTATTTAGTGTGACATTTGGCATACGTCCAGCCTCACCCCAGGCATTATTATTTTCAGCCACTTCTACAGTCTTTCTTTCTATTCTAATATCAAAGTTCTTTTCCAAGCCTATGCTTATAGCCTCCGATAATGATAATGACTGATTTTGTGAAATAGCACTACCAGAATAGCACATCAATGCCATTGAGAATATTGTATATAATCTAAACTTCATTTTTTCAACAATTGAATTAAACTGACTCGACCCACTCGGTCATTCTTTCCTGATCAATAATAACTCGCTCTACTCCTTCTCTTGATGGTTTATTGCCCGTCCACAGCCATTTAGCATATCTACGCACATCATTAAAGACAAGTATTAGTACTGGGAAGAACAACAGTATAACGAACGTTCCTACCAAAACTCCATAGGCTACAGAGATGGCCATTGGAATTAAAAACTGCGCCTGAAAACTTGTTTCCATTATTAGAGGCCACAATCCAACAACTGTAGTTATAGAAGTCAGCATAATAGCTCTAAACCTGGCAATGCCAGCTTCATATGCAGCATCATGCACACTTAGTCCATCATCTTTTATTAATGAGTTAAACTTTGCAAGAAACACCACTGCATCATTGATAATTACACCAGATAAGGCAATCATGCCCCAGGCACTCAATATAGATACAGGGTGGCCTTCGATTCCATGTCCCCAAGTTGCACCTAACCATCCCAAAGGAATCATCGCGATAACCAATACGGCCTGATAGAAAGAACGGAATGTGATCATCACAACAAAGAATATTAGAACGAAAGCACCACCAAAGTATGTAGCGATTTCCTGACCTGCTCTGGCACTTTCTTTCGCTTGTCCTCCATAGTCAACCATAACTGTTGGGAACTGACTCTTCAATTTTGGAATGATATCATCAGTTACTTTCTTCAATATAGGTGGTACTTCTCCAAAGGGGTCAACCATATCTGCTTCAACAGTTACTGCTCTGTCGGCATCATAGTGCTTAATACCGCTGATGCCCCTTTCTATAGTATAAGAAGTCAATTGTCTTAGTGGCAACTGTTTTCCGTCAGTGGTCTTAATCTTCATATCCTCAAGCTGACCAACATTTAATCTGCCTTTCCCTGGATACCTTACCCAGACGCGAACTTCATCATCTCCTTTTTGGAGTCTCTGCACTTCCTCTCCAAAGAAACCCTGCCTTACCTGTTTGGTTATCTCCGTATGATTAAGGCCAAGGAAATATGCTTCTTGCTTCAAATCAAATAGCATTTCCCTATTACCAATAGCCACATTATCCTGTATATCTTTTAGGTCAGTAATCTTATTGAGTTCGGATTTAAGATAATCTTTAGCCAACTGAAGTTGTTCATAATTGGCACCTAATAACCTCACAGAAACAGGTTTTCCAAACCTATTCATGCCACCAATGCTGAATTTCTCAGCTTCGGGCACCTTTCCAATTTTTGCGTAAAGGCGATCGATAATATCATAGCTATTGATACCATAATCATCTAATTCTTTGTAAAAGATATTTATGTTTCCTGCATGTGACCCAGATTCGCCATCAGCAGTATTACCCACAGAACCGAAAGTATAATTAATTAAATCATCTTCAGTATCAAGATCCTTTTTCAGGTCTTCATTAACTTCCCAAATGATGTTATCAAATCTCTCCAGATAGTCTTCAACTTTAGTTTCTCTTTCTCCCGGCTTAAAGGCAATGTTTATATTGAAACTATTAAAAGGAATCTGAGGAAAGAAAGTGGCCTTTATAAACCCACCTCCAAATAATCCTATGGTTATAGGAAATAGCGCAAGTAGCACACATATTGAAATTGCTCTATACTTTAACGTATAACGTAGCGCGTTTCCATACAGCTTATACCGCATAAAATCGATAACACCATTGATTTTACTTCTGATCTTATAGCTTCTTGTATCTTCTTTTTTAACACTTAAAACCGATTTACTTGCCAAGTGTGCTGGTAATACAAAAAATGCCTCGAGTAATGAAAATCCTAAACTAAAGATCACCACAAATGCCATATCCCTTAAAAACTCAAATCCGCCTGTAAGCAACAATAAAGGCGTAAATGCAATGATTGTAGTTGTTACAGAAGTAAATACAGCAGGCAGTACTTCTATGGTACCTTGTACAGCCGCCTTAACCGGATTTTTAGTTTTTTCAAAATGGGTATAGATGTTCTCAGCAATCACAATTCCGTCATCCACCAGAATACCAATAACCAATATCATCCCAAACAATGAGATCATGTTAATAGTAAGGCCGAAGAAACTACCGATGATAAACATTCCCAGGAATGATGATGGAATACCCCATGCCACCCAGAATGAAAGCCTTAGACTTAGGAATGTACCCAAGGCAATCAGAACAAGGAACAACCCGACCATTCCGTTACTGGTCAAGAGGTCTAATCTCTGATTAAGCATTGACATAAAATCCCATGTTAGATCTAATTTTACACCTGAGTGTTTGGCATTAAATTCATCAACATAAGGAACAACAAACTCTGATATCTTTTGAAGATCTTCCTCTTCAAGTTTCTTCACCTCAATAAATACAGCTCTTTTACCGTTTAAAAGTGCCTTATTAGGCTGATCTGCAAACTGTTCCTTGATAGCCGCTATATCTCTTAGCAAAAGATTGGAACCATCTACCTCAGTTCTAACGATAATCTCACCAATAAAATCAGCATCGGAAACCTTTGCTTTTGATCTAATTAATATCTCTTCAGTTTCTGCCTTAATAGACCCTGCAGATATATCTCTGTTGTTCTGCCTTACCGCAGTTGACACTTCATCGAAAGTAATGCCATATCGGCTTAAAGCTTGTTCAGAGACTTCAATTGAAATTTCCTTGCTTGTTAATCCATTGATGTTGACTTGTGAAATAACTCCTGACGCTAACAGTTCATCTTTAATCTTGTCAGCATACATTTCAAGCGTTTTGATATCCACATCACCTGTCAGGCCTAACCATTGAGCGGTAGACTGCTGACGTTGCTTGAATATTATGGGTTTTTCTGCACTTACCGGAAACGAGCTAATGCCATCAACAGCATTTTTAATCTCAGTATAAACTTCGTCAATATCATAGTTCTCCAGAGTCTCTACATTGATACTTGCAAAGTTTTCTGAGGATGTAGAGGTAATTTCATCAATACCAGCGATACTTTTTAGTGCTTCTTCCACCTTCAGCGTTACTCCCTCTTCCATTTCTTCAGGAGAAGCACCAGGGTAAGCTACCTGAATGTTGATGAATTTATCCTTCTGTGTTGGAAAAAAGGACTTTTTGGTATTCACCATTGCCATGATACCACCTAAAAGTGTTAGGGCAATGACGATGTTGGCGAGTATAGGAAACTTCACAAAGTACTCAACCATATTTTTGATAGAGTTCATCGCCTTAGTTTTTAACTAGTTTAACATCACTACTCTTCTGCTCGATATCAATATCTTCTTTCTCTTCTAATTTGAAAGCTTTCATATTATTATGAGCATTAATCAAAGGCTCCACAACAAGTTCTGAACCTTCTTTCAAACCAGAGAAAACAACACTTTCTGCATTCAGTTTGTGTATCTGAATTTCTTCAACTTTTAATAATGAGTCCTGAAGAACAAAAACCTTATTACCATCAAAAATGGCATTTCTTGGTACGAGCATTCCTGACTCGACTTCACGGCCAGGAATAATAGATCTCAAGTACTCACCATCATAAATCTTTCGATCCTTGTCTGAATTAATAGCAATAAAAACATCAATAGATTGAGTGTTTTGATTAACGAATTCGCCAATTCTAGCCACTTTACCCTCCCAGATTCTACCACTTTCAGTAACTACCTGAGCCTGAGAACCTAGTTCCACCCAGTCAATATCAGAAACGCTAACATCGACCTTCATCTCGAGTTTGTCAGACCTTAGTATAGTGCCAATCTTATTACCTGGGTTCACAAAGGACCCAGACTGTAGATCCACCATAGATATAACACCACCAAACGGAGCATAGAAACTATATTTATTAAGGTTTACTTCTGCGCTCTTAATAGTGTAGAATGAACTAAAAATATTCTTAGTAGCTAAGAATGTTTTTTCTTTATCATTTTTATAAGCTGGCATTTCAGGTAGTGGCTTATTGATATCAATTTCTGAGAAATACTTAGACCAGGCCTCATAGTTTTCACTGAAATCAATTTTCATATCAGGCAAAATTGCTGCTAGCTCCTTTAAGAAGTTACTCTTTTGAGATTGCAGATTAAGGCGAGCTTCTCTATCATCAATTTTATACAATAAAGCGCCTCTGTTAAACCTCTGCCCTTCTTTAAGTGGTATGGAAACCGACTTCATTCTACCTGATACCTCGGCTATCAAATCCAAAGATTCTGCTGTCTTTACTCTTCCAAAAGCCATTACCTCAGTTGGTATGCTTGAGTACTTTACCTTTTCAGTTTTTACATACTTTTTTATTTCTTCAGGAGTCTTCACTTCTGGTGGTTCTTTCATGCTACTGAGAGCACCACTTAATATAAAGGAGCCAAAAAGAATGGTCAGACCGATCCCTACAATAATTACTTGTCTTAGTTTCATCTAGAATTGAATAGTTTGTTGCTTAATACGTTAGACTATTTTGGTGGCTTTTGGTTCTATCGTTTACATAAATAAGTGATAAGCCAGCCCAGCGGTTAATAAGAGTGTTGAATGAATTGCAAAAAAATGTATAATGTTAAATTACTAATGTGATTAAATCACGCTTTTCTATATTTGCAAACTTAGAAAAAAGCACACTATCCAATGACCAATTTTATAGAAGAAATGCAATGGCGAGGGATGATTCATGATATCATGCCTGGAACAGAAGAACAGTTGAAGAAAGAAATGACCTCAGCGTATATAGGTTTTGACCCGACTGCAGACTCTCTTCATATTGGTAGCTTAGTTCAGATTATGACTTTGGTGCATTTTCAACGCGCTGGTCATAAGCCTTATGCATTGGTAGGTGGTGCCACAGGCATGGTGGGTGACCCATCAGGAAAGTCGCAGGAAAGAAACTTATTATCAGAAGAAGTATTAGAAAAAAACCTTAAAGGTGTGCAAGCACAGCTAGAGCGTTTTCTTGATTTTGATTGTGGAGAAACTTCTGCTGAGATAGTTAATAATTACGACTGGTTTAAGGACTTTTCCTTCTTAGATTTTATCAGAGATGTAGGTAAACACATTACTGTAAACTACATGATGGCCAAAGACTCGGTAAAGAAACGACTAGAGGGCGAAACTGGGATGTCTTTCACTGAGTTCACTTACCAATTGGTTCAGGGTTATGACTTCTACTGGTTATATAAGAACAAGAACTGTAAACTGCAGCTCGGAGGATCAGACCAGTGGGGTAACATTGTTACTGGTACTGAATTAATAAGAAGAAAGGCCAGTGGAGAAGCGTTTGCCATAACTACTCCTTTAATAAAGAAAGCTGATGGAACTAAGTTTGGGAAAACTGAAGGTGGTAATGTATGGCTTGATGCTGAAAGAACTTCACCTTATGAATTCTATCAGTACTGGTTAAATGCTTCAGACGTTGATGCAGCGAATTTTATAAGAATATTCACCCTAAAGTCTAGAGAAGAAATTGAAGCTTTAGAGAAGGAACATGCGGAAGCTCCTCATATGAGGAAACTACAAATGGCACTGGCTGAAGATATAACTGTTAGAGCACATTCTCAGGAAGCTTTAGAATCAGCGATTAAAGCTTCTCAAATACTATTTGGTAAGTCTACTACAGAAGATCTGGCCTCTTTAGATGAAAGAACTTTCCTTTCAGTTTTTAGTGGGGTGCCACAAACCGAAATCAGTAAGTCTGACTTTGACAATGCCGATGATGTAACGACCTTTTTATCTCAGACAATTGAAGGACTAATATTTAAGTCGAAAGGTGAAGCCAGAAGAATGATCCAGGAAGGTGGTGTTAGCATTAACAAAACCAAAATTGATAGCCCAGACCAAAAGGTTGATTTTCAGCTACTACAAGGCAAATACCTATTAGCACAAAAAGGAAAGAAAAACTACTATGTGATTTGTGTGAATTAAAAGTTCATCAATATTGACAATAAAAAAGCCCTCTAGAATAATCTAGAGGGCTTTTTATTTTATAATGTATTCAAACTTTTAGTTACCGAATAGTTTGTAACCAACATAGATTTGGAAAGTCTTGTTTTTGATTTCCCCAAATTCAGGATTGAGGTTTGAATCAATGCCAGTTAAAATCTCATCGTTCACATCAGATAAACCAAGCACATAACGAACTCCAGCACTTAAGCCCATTGGCAAGTCCAATCCAGCACCAAATACTGCTGACAAGTCAGTACCTTTCATAAACTCTTTAACATCTTCAGAACCTGAACCAAAGTCTCCTTCAGCCTTAGTTAAAAAACCAAATTGAGGTCCAAGGTGGATATTAACAACCTTGGCAAAATTCTTCTTTAACAAGATTGGTACTTCTACATAAGATAAATCAAAATCTTCAGCTCCTTTAACTGAATACAGTATTTCTGGCTGAATACTGATCCCAGCTACGCCTATGTTTAAAAATGCTCCAGCATGGTAGCCTGTTTTTCCATCAGGATCACCAGATACATCAACATTAGCAAAATTTAACCCGCCTTTTATACCTCCTGAAATCTGAGCTTGTGTGAGACCATAGGCTCCTAAAAGCATTATTGTTGATAAAAAAATCTTTCTCATAATTT
>NZ_SMLV01000364.1:14935-21393 GCF_009711525.1 Fulvivirga lutimaris | reverse complement strand
GTTTAATACTTTATTGACTTTTTTTGAATGTTACACTAACATAAATTACCTACGTAATATTACGTAGAAAATGATTTCAACATATATCCAAACATACGCCTTAAGTAACCCCTTTTTATGGAAATATTTAATTCTTATACAATAGTAATCATTGCTTCAATGATTGTTATTGTTTCCTACTTGTTCAACATCATATCTTCTAAAACTGGTGTACCAAGTGTATTGCTGTTGGTTGGATTAGGTATGATATTCAGAGGAATAGCTGGTTACATGGACATTTCCTTTGGCACATACCTCTTCGATGCTCTTGAAATACTTGGTATAGTAGGTTTAATAATGATAGTGCTTGAAGCAGCCCTTGACTTGGAATTGAATAGAAGCAAGTGGCCCGTTATTTCAAAGTCTTTTCTGGTGGCTTTTGCAAGCTTGATTATTTCCTCCTTTGTAATAGCTCTTATTATTCAATACCTGATTGTTGCCGAATTTACTGTCGCTTTGGTCTATGCCATACCGCTGTCCATCATTAGTAGCGCCATTATTATCCCTTCTATTGGAGAGTTGGCAGATGAAAAAAGAGAATTCATGATCTATGAAAGTACTTTTTCAGACATACTTGGTATAATGTATTTTTATTTCCTTCTCGGAAATCTTGATAATCCTGATGTAGGTGCTGTTGTTTGGGATGTAGCCTCTAATATTGTTTTCACAATTATCTTATCAATAGTCATCAGTTATGCTTTAGTGCTGATCTTTCAGAGACTCAAAACTCAGGTCAAGCTGTTTTTATTAGTAGCAGTTTTACTTCTTCTCTATTCGATCGGTAAGATCTTCCACTTATCTTCTTTGCTGATCATTTTAATTTTTGGACTTGTTATAAATAATTACAAAGTATTTTTCAGGGGTAAACTCGCCAAACTAATTAACCTGAGTGCGTTGCACAGTATTTTAGGCAACTTTCATTTGGTAACTATGGAGTCAGCCTTTGTTATACGGACCTTCTTCTTTGTTATTTTTGGTTTGTCCATTGATTTAGCCTCTCTGTTAGACACTTGGGCATTACTGGTAAGTGTTATTATTGTGCTAGCGCTGTTTGGTGTTAGGGCGTTGTTCTTAAAACTGGTGGTTAAAAAAAACCTGAATCCTCAGCTTTTTATGGCTCCAAGAGGGCTGATTACTATACTACTGTTCTTTTCGATACCTGCTCACCTACAATTAGAGACTTTTAGTTCAGCGATTTTGCTCTATACTATCCTCATTACAAGCTCTGCAATGGCCATTGCTTTGATTGCCTCAGGCAAACATTTGGAGCCCGTAGAAGCTGTGCAGCTGGAGTACTGGCAGGAACTCGACAAAGAAATTGATGAGATTCCAACTCAAGAAAAGCATAAGACATTGGAAGAAAAGGTTATTGATAAGATGACGGACGAAGATGATGAAAAGTCTTAGGGCTTTTCGGCAATGTCATTCATGATATTGACTGCATGAACTCTGGAGTTTTCAATAAACCATTTGTTGGTTTTTAAACCACCACAAACCACTCCAGCTAAATATGCCCCCGTCACATTGCTTTCATTTGTTGTTTCGCTATAAACAGGGGTTCTAAATTCATCATTTTGAAAATCAATGCCTATAGATTCCATCATTGAGAAGTTTGGCTCATAACCAGTCATGGCCAGCACAAAATCATTTTCTAGTTCAATAATACCTTCTGGGGTCTTTACTGTCACCTTGTGTTCTTCAATTTTAGTAATCTGGCTATTAAAATGAGCTTTGATAGAACCCTCTTTTATTCTGTTTTCAATGTCCGGTCGCACCCAATATTTTACCGATTCAAGTATCGAAGGCTCACGTACTACCATAGTTACATCAGCGCCTTTCCTATAAGTTTCTAAAGCCACATCTACGGCAGAGTTGGCTGCACCAACAACTATTATTTTCTGCCTGAAATAAGGGTGCGGCTCATCGTAGTAATGCGTTACTTTTGACAATTCTTCTCCAGGCACGTTCATCATATACGGGTAATCGTAAAAACCAGTGGACAAAACAATGGACTTTGCTTGATAATTATTCTTACTACTAACAATCGAGAAATGCTGACCCTCTTTTTTTACAGTTTCCACTTTCTCATAAAGATTGACTTCCAGCTGTTGGCTGGATGCTACTCTTCTATAGTATTCTAATGCCTCAAACCTATTGGGTTTACTGCCATGTGATATAAAAGGAACTTCTCCTATTTCCAGTTTATCAGAGGTAGAGAAAAATGTCATGTTTAGCGGATAGTTGTAGATGGAATTCACCAGGCAGCCCTTATCAATAATAAGATAACTCAACCCTTTCTTTTTTGCTTCTATTCCACATGCCAGACCTATTGGCCCCGCACCTATTATTAGCACATCTAGCATATCACTCATTTACTATCCGAAATTATTAATACAAGTATAGCCGAAAAAGGTTCATAGGCATGGCAAAAAGGATGATTGTTAATATTTCTGGTCTAATTTTTTATTTGGTGTTATCTTTAAAGAGTGAGTCAATTTAGAAAAGCAAAATTTAAAGATTTGGAAACCATAGTTGATTTCCAGATTCTAATGGCCAGCGAGACAGAGGATCTAGGACTTGATAAGGAAACCCTGATGTCGGGAGCAGCAGCCGTTTTTGAAGACCCAGCCAAAGGGACTTATTATGTAGCTACAGAAGACGATGAAGACGAAAATGTAATAGCCTGCCTTTTGATAACCCCAGAGTGGAGTGAGTGGCGCAATGGCACAGTTTGGTGGATTCAGTCTGTCTACGTTATTAAAGAACATCGCGGCAAAGGGATTTTCAAAGCAATGTATGAATACATCAAGGCTATGGTAGAGGAGGACGAAACATTAAAGGGTATTAGATTGTATGTAGAGAAAGAAAACACCAAAGCACAGGCTGTATATGAAAGAATAGGTATGACAGCAGAACATTATAAACTTTACGAATGGCTAAAATGAGAGTAATACTATCAATTCTATTAATATCAGTATCAATAAATGCAAGGTCACAAGACTTTGAAGTAGACAAATTTGAAACTTCTGCCGGTCCGCTTGAGATCACCTTTATTGGGCATGGATCTTTTATGATGAAGATCAATGACAAAATCATTCATGTTGACCCATCAACAAGGGAGGCAAATTATTCCGAGTTACCAGATGCCGATTTGGTATTGATTACCCATCATCACGGTGATCATTGCGATGCCAAAGCTGTTGAAGCAATCAAAAAGAATGATACAAAAATTATAACAACACAATTGGCCGTTGATCAACTGGGTTTTGGAGATGTGCTTGTTGCTGATGGAAGTACAGAGGCAATGGGATTGAAAATAGCCTCAATACCTGCTTATAATTTGGTTCACAAAAGAGATAACGGAGAGCCTTTTCATGCTAAAGGCACATGCAACAGCTATATTGTAACAATTGGAGATAAAAAAATATTTATTGGCGGGGATACTGAGAACACTCCTGAAATGAAGGCATTGAAAGATATTGATATGGCTTTTTTGCCTATGAACCTGCCCTACACTATGACCCCGGAAATGGTGGCAGATGCAGCAAAGGCGTTTAAACCAAAAATATTATATCCTTACCATTATGGTAAAACAGATACTAAGATTATAGCAGATTTGATGAAGGGTGTAAAGGGTGTGGAGACTAGGATAAGAAAAATGCCATAGAATAAAATTGATACCTTCACGTTACCAATAAAATTTTGAATAACGTGATTTCACCAGTTTGTCTGCGACTGCTAATCATTGAAAACCAAACACTACATATATGAAATACTGTCTAATCATTTGTTTATCGGCTTTAAGTATATCAGCATTTGCTCAGTTAGAGGGCACTGCATTTCCAGAAATGGAAACGGCTACTGTAGAAGGAGAGTCAGTTAATATACCAACAGATGTCTCTGATAAGTATACCTTGGTGGGATTGGCTTATTCCAAAAAGGCTGAAGGCGATTTAAATACCTGGTTCAGCCCTATTTATAACAAGTTCATTAAGAAATCAACTGGTGTATTTGCATCTTTCACTTATGATATCAATGTCTATTTTGTTCCTATGTTTACCGGAATTAAGGCTGCAGCTGAAGGTCCAGCAAGACGCAAGGCTGCAGAAAAGTTGGATCCGCTTTTGATACCAAATATTTTATTTTACAAGGGCCAGCTGAAGCCTTATAAAGAAGCCTTAGAATTTGACAAGAAAGATGTGCCTTACTTCTTCTTAATTGATAAGGAAGGTAAAATAGCCTATACTACTTTAGGAGAATATACTGATGCCAAAATGGAGGCAATGGAAGAATTTCTGGATAGCTTATAAAGGTATTCTTAACATCATTTAAGGGTTCAAAACATCAGTTTTGGACCCTTTTTTTATCTCAATTCACTGCAACTAGTCGTCAGATTTTACTTCTTGTCGCTTAATTAAGCTCCTCATCCATTTGCCCGTTCACCTTTTCTTAGGTAGTTAGATTTATATGCACCAAAACTAACTAGCAATGAGAAGAAGAAGTGTAAGAAGTCTATTATTTGGCTGTCTATTTTTAACGTCATTATTAACATCGGCCCAAAACAAAAATCAAAAGCAGGGCTGTGAGGATAACTGCTTTAGTACAGAAATTCTGTCAGTGGAAGAGCTGGCCTCAGGGTGTTTGAGCTATACACTGCAGGTTAATGCAGATGGTTCATGTGCTCACGCATTGTCGCATTATTCTGTTTCCCTTCCCGCTTGTGCTCAGGGGTCTTCAGTGTCAAACTCTGAAGGGTGGAAAATTGAATACGGAACTGATCCCACCTCAGGGATAGCCGGATTCAAGGTTGATGAAATTAGTGGGTTTGGTGAAAACGGAAGTTCTGGCAACTTTACCGTCACATTTACCCTTTGCGAAAATGGCTGTGATGAGGCGCTAAGCTGTTGGGCACCTCAGGTGGCCTATAAAGCTGCTACTTGTGTTTTCTATGAAGATACTGAAGTAACATGCGTTAAGCTTGATGCTGGTTTAAACATCGTTGATGCTACATGTTCAGACGAGGCTAATGGAAGCATAGGCGTTTCAATTATTGAAGGAACAGAACCAATCACTTACGTATGGTCCAATGGTTCAACAAATCAAACCATTGAAAATGCGCCAGCCGGGGTTTACATGGTTACTATTACCGATGCTACTGGTGAAACAATGGAATTATCAGGGGAGGTAGATGCACCTTCACCTATCAATATTGGCACAAGTATTACTGACGCATCATGCCAGGGACAATCAGATGGAGCTGTAATAACCACAGTTGAAGGCGGAGTTGCCCCTTATATTTACTCTTGGTCAACTGGAGCCACAACTGAAAACCTTGAAGGCATTAGTGGAGGATATTATGTCTTGACAGTTACAGATGCTAATGGCTGTGAAGCTAAGGCAACAGCCATTGTTGAGAACACCGTTTTCATAGATATTAATGGAATTATTACTAATTCAGGATGTAGTACAAACAATGGTTCTGTAGATGTGACTGTTGAAGGTGGAGTAGCGCCATACACTTTCTATTGGAGTAATGGGCAAGAGACCGAGGATTTAAGTGGGCTAGCGGCCGGAGCGTATCGATTAACTGCAACGGATGCTAATGGATGCTTAAGCTCCAGAACATTTATTGTTAGAGAAAATAACCCTATTTCATTATCTGCATCAATGCAGCAAACGGCATGTGTTGAGAATAATAGTGGAGCTATAGACCTTACAATAATCGGAGGCGAAGAACCCTATTCTTATTCGTGGTCAAATGGTGAAGCAACAGAAGATATTGACGGACTTGCTGCCGGCAGATATACAGTGAACATAGTAGATAATAGCGGTTGTTCTGCATCTCTAAGTGTAGATGTAACAGCAGTAAGTTTCCAGGCTAACAGTATTGTAAGTCAAATTTCTTGCAATGGTGCAAATGATGGAGAAATAGAACTGATGACCACTGGAGGAACAGAACCTTTCACTTTCGAGTGGTCTAATGGAGAAAGTACTGATAAGATCACAGGGCTTTCACCAGGACAGTATTCGGTATTAATTACTGATGCGGCTGGGTGTACTAAAAATTTGGCATATTATTTACCAGACGCAACGCCAATTTCTGCTTCTTACAGCGTGACCAACCCAAACTGTTTGGATGATGGTTTTGAGGTGTCAGTGAGTGTATCTGGTGGGAAAGCGCCATATACCTATGACTGGTCTGATGGAAGTAGCTTGCAAAATTTGAGTGCGGCTGCGGCAGGATCTTATTCATTGTTGATTACAGATATCAATGGATGTACTAATACGATAGATGTAGTGGTAGATTATGCTTCTACTGGTTGCGATGATCCAGATGACGGTGGGGATAACCCAGATGACGGAGGAGACAATCCGGATGATGGTGGCGACAACCCAGATGACGGAGGAGATAATCCTGA
>NZ_SMLV01000364.1:0-14925 GCF_009711525.1 Fulvivirga lutimaris | reverse complement strand
GGAGATAACCCAGATGATGGAGGTGATAATCCAGATGATGGTGGAGATGATCCTGACGATGGAGGAGATAACCCAGATGATGGAGGAGACAATCCAGATGACGGAGGAGACAATCCAGATGATGATTGCTATAACCCGTTCACTTCAGAGATATCATTGGTTGAGGTTAATGGAAGCTGCTACACCTATAAGGCTACAGTAACTTATGATGGTCAACATGTTCACGGCCTTTCGCATATGTCTGTAGCTATAGATTGTGGAACCATTGATGAAGTGTCTAATTCAGAAAATTGGAAAATCGAATATGGTAAAGATCCTACCACTGGTATAGACGGTTTTAAAATTGATGATATCAATGGCTTTGGAGAAGGTCAGATGGAGCAGTATTTCGAATATACATTTACTGTGTGTAGTGACGATGATCAGTGCATAGACAGACTGGCTACTGCTGATTTTGATGTATCCTATAAATATGGACAGTGTGTAAGTTATGAACTGGTAGACGGTGAAGCTGACATGTCAGGCGAAATGACAATGAATGCATATCCAAATCCATTTACCGAAAAGGCCACTTTGGAATTTTATACTCCAGTATCATCAAAATTGAAAGCAGAGTTATACAATAGAAATGGGATAAAGGTTAAAGACCTTTATAACGGCCAGCTCAGAGCTAACGAATCAATTAAACTAAGTATAGATGGCTATAATTTGCCAGCAGATATTTATAGCTATAAAGTGACCACAGATTATGGTGTCAAATATGGAAAAATAGTATTAACCAACTAATTCAATACAGTAGTTAACTAAAGCAATACAGCAAAAAGAGGCACCTGGGATTAACCAGGTGCTTTTTTATTTTAACTTTTCAGCAAACACTTTTTTAACCTTATCAACCTTAGGTTTTACAACAAAGGTGCAATACGGCTGACTTCCATTGTCGTTGTAATAGTTTTGATGAGTTTCTTCAGCCAAATAAAATTCTGACGCAGGACTAATTTCTGTAACTACCGGATTGCCAAAAGCATTCTCTTGATTTAATTTCAATTTGTATTCTGTCGCTTGTTTTTTCTGTTCATCATCGAGATAGAAAATAACGGACCTGTATTGAGTTCCCGTGTCTGCTCCTTGTCTGTTTAGCGTAGTTGGGTCATGAGTTTTCCAAAAGATTTCCAGCATGTCTTTAAAAGAAATTACCTCAGGATCAAAGGTCATTCTTACTACTTCAGCGTGCCCGGTTAGTCCACTGCAAACTTCTCTATAGGTAGGGTTTTTGACCTTTCCACCCATGTAGCCCGACTCTATTTTATCTACACCTTTAATCTGCTGGAATACAGCTTCTATACACCAGAAACAACCAGCACCAAATATGGCCTCTTTCATAACATCTTTACTTTGTTTGAATAACTGAGATGAGGGTTAGAATGTTTCGTTTTCCACGTTCAAAAAGCACGTATGTCAGCTCTTCGACACGCTGCTCATATTAGGGATTTCAATAATAAATTCAGCACCCTTATTTTTCTCTGATTTCAGCTTGATTTTTCCATTGAGCCTATGCACTGTCTCTTTTACAATGTATAAGCCCAGACCTGTTCCCATGGCCTGTTCATTGGCTCTAAAAAACATATCAAAAAGTTTGTCATGATACTTTTTAGCAATACCAGGGCCATAGTCTTTTATATTTAGAATTAGCCGTTCTTTATTGATATCAACAGTTATGTCAAGCGGATTATTTGTTTCTTTAGGACTGCCATACTTTAGGGCATTGCTAATAATATTCCTAATAACCATCCTCAGCCGGGTGTGGTCAGAATATAATTCAGCGGTTGCAGAAATGTTTATGTTCGGTGAAATCTTATCTTTCACCATCGCATACTTTAGATCATCAAAACATCCATCAATCACATTTTTGATATCGATTTTATCTGCAGCTATTTCAATTCTGGCATTCCTGGAATAATCAATAATGTCTTTAATAAATTGATCAAGTCTGGTAATTGAAGTTTCCATCATTTCAAAATACTGCTGTCTGCCTTTATCATCTTTTTCTACCTTGGCAATGTTTATGAGGCCTAGTATCGATGCCAAAGGAGCTTTCAAATCATGACTGGCACTGTAAACAAAGCGGTCTAGCTCCTGATTTACTTTTGTGAGCATTACATTTTGATCTTTTAGAATAGTTTGTGCTTCTATTCTATCAGTAATGTCTGATGTAAATACCGTAACGCCTACTACCTTTTCATTTTGAATTATAGGGAATAAGTTGATCTCAAAAGTCTTTAATCTGCCAGCAACATTAAAATTATCCTCGTAGGTATTGCCATTACCTTCTAAAACAGAATCGTATCTTATTTTCCACTGAGACTTCAAGTTCTCTACAGGAATTTGATCCAGCATGCTAACTCCCAATTTCAGTTCAGTACCGTAAAATGCCTTCCAACTTTCAGCAAACTTGATATTATAATCAATGAGTTGATATTGGTCATCAACAAACCAAATAGAGTTATTATTATTATCAAGAATAGCCCTTAAGTTGCTTTCTTTCTCGCTTAGATAATTTGTTCTTATAGTAACCTGCTCTTCCAACTCCTCATTTTTTTGTGTTATGAGTTCCTGCTTTTCCTGCTCTTTATGAAGTAGTTCCTGGTAAACAGAATAGATACGAACACCCAGACCGAAAGAAAGAATAATGACGCTTAGGCCATAGCCAAAATGTATGGAATATTGAACCAAAAAGCTATAAGGCACCAGGCGGAACATATTGAGAATGAAAAGAATAATAAAAATACCAAAGACTATGTTCGCACCCAGAAAATATCCGGCTTGAGGAGCCTTATTAAGTACGCCTCTTACGCCACCAATAATTACCAGTGTTAACTGTATGAGTCCTGCATAACTTAGAAAGTCGAAAATAATTTGTTCCCTCATCAAAAGTAAGATGAGCCCTGCAAAACCCGTGAAAAGCATAAAGCCTGCAACCGTCCAGTAAAACTTGATGGACCATTTATGAACATCTAAAAATTTGAGCATGAACATGAGGCCTAGCACATGCGTAATGGTGGCCGTAGCAGCTTCCAGATAGCCACTTTTCCAGGTGACTAAAAAATGTAAAAACTCGGGAGTGTATCCATCCGCAGCTCCTGTAAAAATGGCGATAAATAAAACGTACAAACCATAGTACCCAAATACCGTCAATCGAGTGGTTACAAGCATTAAAATATTGTAGATCAACAAAATAATCATTGATCCATAAAAGAAACCTAAGTATGCCCTCTGCCTATAATAGGTATTATAAAAGTCGCTTTGATTGATAATTTGACAAGCCAGAGTCATCTTATTTTCGGAGTACATCTTAAAATAGATCTCCATCTCTATCTCGGGATGCACTACTACTTGAAAACAGTTCTTATTTCCTTTTATCTGCTTTTCACTTTGATTAGATGATGTGCCTGACAGAAAATGTTCAATGCTTCCATTTTTATCAATAAACATTTCCAGACCATAAATTGAGGGGTCTGTGAAGTTGAAAACAAAGGTTTTGGAATAGGTTAATGTGCTTTTAAGTTTAAGTTTAAGCCAAATAACATCCTGGGTAAGGCCATAGCGCTGGGCTCCCTCTTCCAGATTTTTGAAATTGGAAGATGGCAAGCTCCTAATTTTTTCAATGGTGGCTTCGCCTGTTTCGTCTCTATACTCTGATAGATAATGGTTAATATATAGGGCATTAGCATCATCATCAATGATGAGCTCTGACTGTGCAAATGCCATGTTGCAGCTTATTGCAACTAATATACTATAGACAATACCTTTCATTAAATCTAATCACCAAATGAAATACCTATGGCCTTAGCGGCCTTCACCATATAGTTATCTGTTTTTATATAATTGTAATCACTAATGGCATCTTTAAGGCTAACACTAGTTATATTATTATTTCTATAAGACGCCATACGGCCATATTCTTTATTCAAAACCATTTCAAACGCTTTTACACCAAATAAAGTGGCCAATATTCTGTCAAAAGCGATAGGTGTGCCACCTCTTTGTGTATGACCTAATACCGTTTCCCTAATATCTGCTTTGCAGCCGGCAGCTTTCAGTTGTGCTGATAATGCAAAGGCCACTCCGCGCAACCGTTGATTTTCATAACCTACTTCATCACTTATTACAGTGGTCACACTGCCATCCTTAGGTTTTGCTCCCTCTGCTACAACAATATTAACAAAGCCCTTTCCTTTTTTGTATCTGCTGTTGATATGATCCACCACTTTCTTAATGTCGTAAGGAATTTCAGGAATGAGGCAGACCTCTGCTCCGCCCGCCATGGCGGTATGTAAGGCAATCCACCCAGCATCACGACCCATTACTTCCATAATCATAACTCTATGGTGACTTTCAGCTGTTGTCACCAATTTGTCAAAGCTATCTGTGGCTATTTGTACCGCTGTTCTGAAACCGAAGGTGAAGTCAGTAGAAGACACGTCATTATCAATAGTTTTAGGAACGCCTACTATGTTCAGCCCTTTTTCAAAGAGCTTTTGTGAGATACGCTGCGAGCCATCACCACCAATGTTGATTACAGCCTCAATACCTATCGACTTTATTTTTTCAATCAACTCATCAGACCTGTCAGAGGTGGTCCATGAGCCGTCAGGTTGCTCAACAGCAAAATCCAAAGGATTACCTTTGTTGGTGGTTTTTAAAATCGTTCCACCTTTAACATGGATACCTGCAGTGGTTTTATTGTTTAATTTCATCAACTGCATCGGCTCTTTTAAAACCCCATTAAAAGCTTCTATGCTACCAATTACTGACCAGCCCTTCTCTGTTTTGGCACGTTTAACTATACCTCTAATCACCGCATTCAGACCTGGGCAGTCACCACCGCCTGTCAGTACAAGTACTTTCTTTTTTGTCACCATATATCTTTAGTAATGTACTCTTCAATTTAACTATTATTTGGTAAGTTTAACATATCATCAGGCCTATGTTATTTTTAAAAAGACATTTTACTTTACTCTTACTTTTACTGTTATCCACTAATGTCATTAGTCAGGATGTGCAGGAAATCCCGAAATTATGGGCTAGAGTTACGGATTTAACAAATACTCTTACCACTTCTGAGAAGTCTAGAATTGAAAGTGAGCTCGAAAATTTAGAACAAACTAAGGGCAGCCAAATAGCTGTTTTGATTGTGCCTACAACAGAACCTGAGCCTATTGAAGATTACTCCATACGTGTGGCTGAAGCCTGGAAGATCGGTAGAGAAGGAGTAGATGATGGTGTTATTCTGTTGATAGCTAAAAATGATAGAAAACTTAGAATAGAGGTGGGTTATGGGCTAGAAGGTGCAGTAACTGATGCTAAGTCCAGACAAATAATTGAAGAATATATTACTCCAGCATTTAAGCAAGGAGATTTTGGTGGAGGTATTAGCGATGGTGTGCATGCTATTGCCCAGCTCATAGCAGGTGAAGAGCTTCCTGAACCAAATTACAGTGCTAATGATACTAATGGTGAAGGTTTGAATGGGTGGTTCATTTTCATATTTTTTCTGGCACTTATAGTATCATCTGTGACTAAAAAGAAGTTGGGTAATGGAAAGAGTAAAGGCATAGGTTCATTGGTGGCATTTGTAGGAGGGCTTATACTCTTTGGTCTAATAGGCGGAATAGGTTTGACCTTCTTTTATCTGATTTTCTCATCAATAGGAGGTGGCCGAGGTGGCGGTGGATATTATGGAGGCGGCTTCGGTGGTGGCAGCAGTGGTAGTAGTTTTGGTGGAGGCGGTTTCAGTGGTGGAGGCGGAAGCTTTGGCGGAGGTGGGGCCTCAGGTAGCTGGTAATTTTATAGGTTAGCATATGGCAATATTTGAATTTACCGAAAGTGATAAAGCATTAATTAAGAATGCTGTTAGTGAGGCTGAAAAAGCCACATCAGGTGAGATTGTTCCTTATTTTGTTAATTCTAGTGATAATTATGAGGAGACAAACCTAAGAGTGGCCCTTTATTTTGCCCTTATTGCATTGGGCCTTGCGGGAGTTCTTTCTTACTCCTGGAGCTTACCATTTGTTATTACACCCTTGGAAGTAGTTGTCTTTACCATTACCCTGAGTGCTATAGGATATTTGATATCAAGGTTTGTTGATCCGATGAGAAAATGGCTCACCCCATCAGAAACTATGATGGAAAGAGTTCAACAACGAGCTTTAACTGCTTTTTTATCCGAAGAAATTTTTCATACTGAAAATAGGACAGGTATAATCATACTTGTAAGTCATTTTGAGCATATGGTTGAGGTGCTGGGTGATAGTGGCATCAATGCCAAGGTTGATCAAAAAGACTGGCAGCATGTTGTGGATGTTATCCTTAATGGCATAAAAGCTGGAAAACCAGCCGAAGGTATTGCTGAAGGTGTAAAGAAATGTGGCGAACTGCTTGTGGCAGCGGGTGTGGACAAACCTGCTGGCAACCCAAATGAACTTTCTGACGATATACGACTAGGTTGAAGAAAATCCTTATTTACGGAGCCAATGGTTACACTGGAAGACTAGTTCTTGAAGAGGCCTTTTCAAAGAAATTATCGATAACCATAGCGGGAAGAAATGGAGATGAAATCCTCGAACTTTCGGAGCAATATAATGTAGCCTATGAGGTTTTTTCTCTTGAGGAGAGTGAAAAAATGCTTCGGATACTCAAAGAACATGATGTGGTTATTCATTGTGCGGGGCCATTTATGTATACCGCCATGCCCATGGTAAAGGCCTGTTTGGAGGCACAAACGCATTATCTTGATATTACCGGTGAGTATCAAATCTTTGAACAAATTCATGATCTCGATGAAGAAGCTAAATCAGCGAATATAATGTTAATGCCTGGGGCAGGTTTTGATGTAGTTCCTTCAGATTGCCTTGCGGCAAAATTGAAAGAGCAAATGCCAGATGCTGAGGAATTGAAATTGGCTTTCACGAGTGTTGGTGGTGGCTTATCCAGAGGAACATCCAAAACAATGGTTGAAGGCTCACACGAGGGCCAAAAATATAGAAAGGGAGGGAAACTTGAGACAAAGTCATTGGGTACCTCTTTCCGAGAGATTGACTTTGGTGCTATGAAGCAGCTATCAGTTGGTATTTCCTGGGGTGATATAGCCACAGCTTACTTTAGTACTGGCATTCCTAATATTGAAGTTTTTACGGGGAGTTCTGCAAAGCAGATCATCCAGCTAAAATGGATGGGCAGGCTTAGCTTTTTGCTAAAAATGCGCTGGGTCAAGAATATACTCAAAAAGCAGGTTGACAAAAAAAGACCTGGCCCGTCAGCTGAAAAAAGAGGAGCAGGAAAGATGTATTTATGGGGGCAAGCCTCCAATGGCGAAGCAACCGCAGAAAACAGACTAACTACACCAAATGGCTATACTTTAACAGCCAAAACGGCAGTGCTTATTGCATCAAAAATTATTAATGATGATTATAAGGCTGGCTATCAAACACCGGCTATGGCCTATGGATCTGGTTTGATTTTGGAAGTTGAAGGAACAGCGTTCGGTTAATTCTCATCAGCAAACCTATCTTTCACATAGGTAATTTCAGTTTTGCCGTGCTTCATGGGTTGACCTTGCTCATCTAGTGCTACGAATACAATCTTATCAACAGCAAGGATCGTTTTTCTTGTCAGCTTGTTTCTCACCACACACTTAAGGGTAATGGAAGAGTTGCCAAAGTGAATGGCTTCCATTCCCATTTCAATAATATCTCCCTGCTTGGCGGAGCTTACAAAATTGATCTCAGAAATGTATTTGGTAACACAGCGTTGCGTGTCTAGCTGGATGATAGCATAGATAGCGGCTTCTTCATCTATCCATTTTAACAAGCTGCCACCAAATAGGGTAGCATTAGGATTCAGGTCTTCGGGTTTTACCCATTTGCGTGTGTGGAAATTCATGACCTTAATTTAGTTTAAACTGATTTCAATTCCAGTAATCTGCCTAATTCATTAACTTGAGTTACAATGGCTGTTACCGAAAAACAAAAGCAGGAGGTTCGTCAACTACTCATTGAAGGCCGCAAGATAGAGGCCATCAAATACATTCGTCAACATTTCAACCTTGATTTAAGACAATCAAAAACATTGGTTGAACATGTTGAAGCTGATATAGAACCATGGGAGTTTAAAAAGGCCTCCAGATCGGCACCTACTAAACCGCTGAAAGCTGGCTGTGCTGGTAAAAGTATCGCTTTGATTTTTGGCTCCATAGGCATGATCATGTTGAGCATAGCTTTTTATATTTTTTATACGGATGCGCAACAAATAGATAGAAGTGAGCTTGTCATTGGAACAGTGGTAAGCAATCCATCGCAGCCCACCATAGAATATCAGTTTAATGGTGAGACTTATAATTATTATTCTACGGTCCAGTCAAATCCTCCAAGCTATGACATGGGTGAAGAAGTAGAAGTGTATGTAGATACTGAGAATCCAAACAATGCAATAATCAACACCATTACTGAAAGATGGTTTTCCATCATTATCCTTGGAATAATAGGAGCCGTTTTTTCAGGAGTAGCATTCTTGACCAATCGTCTGATTTAGTCTCTTAACTCCCAATTTGCTGGCAATATCATCAGCTATTACTGATATCTGATTAATTACCGTCCATAAATAAGAACGTGCTGTTTGTCGAATATCTGTAACCATAGCCATACGATTCAGTAACTACTAGGGTAACAATCGAATGCATGGGGCGGAAACTCACAATATTAATCTCACTATTTTCATTTATAACTGCTTTTGGGCAGACTGAAGAAATAAATAGAAAACTTTACACGACCACGATGATCCAAGGTGAAGCTCCTCGGATAGATGGTCTGTTGAATGATGAAATTTGGGAAACCGTAGAATGGGGTGGAGGTGACTTTACACAGAGACAACCCAATGATGGCGGCCCTCCCACTGAGCAGACCAAATTCAAGGTGCTTTACGATGATAAGAATATTTATGTAGCCATAAGAGCCTATGATGCCGACCCTGCCAATATTGTAAAAAGGCTATCCAGAAGAGATGGTTTTGAGGGTGATAGGGTTACGGTGATGTTTGACAGCTATAATGATAAGAGAACTGCATTTTCATTCACAGCTACCTCTGCTGGAGTAAAAGGTGAAGAGTATGTATCAAATAATGGTGATAACTGGGATGACAAATGGGATCCTATTTGGTATCTCATGACCACCATTGATCAGGAAGGATGGGTGGCAGAAATGAGAATTCCATTAAGTCAACTCAGATTTTCAGATCAGAAGGAGCACACCTGGGGCTTTCAGGTAATGCGTTATTATTTTAGGAATGATGAGCGCTCTAATTGGCAGCACATACCACAAAATGCCAATGGGTTTGTACACAGGTTTGGTGAGATCAATGGCATAAATGGCATCAAACCTCAAAAGCAACTTGAAATACAACCTTATATAGTAGCTCAAACGGAAACCTATGAGAAGGAAGAGGGCAACCCATATGCTACTGGCAAAGGCTCAGATGTTAATGTTGGTCTTGATGCAAAAATTGGTATCACAAGCGATATCACATTAGACCTTACCGTTAATCCTGATTTTGGACAGGTGGAGGCCGATCCTTCTCAGGTTAATTTATCGGCATTTCAATTGTTTTTTCCAGAGCAGCGCCCATTTTTTATTGAGGGTAGCAACGTTCTGACTTTTCCCACAGGAGGTAGAGGTTTTGACAACTTATTTTATTCCAGAAGGATAGGAAGGCGCCCGCAGGGCAGTGTTGATACCGACCCTGATGGAGATGATGGTGTGAATGAATATGTGAATAGCCCTAATAACACAAGGATATTGGGCTCAATGAAATTGACTGGTAAGAATAAGAATGGCTTTTCATGGGGAGTGCTGGAGTCTGTAACAAAAGAGGAGTCTGCAGAAATTGATAGTCTTGGATTCAAAGGAGAACAGGTTGTTGAACCTATGACCAATTACCTTGTTGGTCGTGTGCAGCAGGAGATCAATGAAGGTGAAACCATTGTAGGAGGTATGGTAACAGCAACGAATAGAGGAGATCTCAAGGGCTTGGATGGCTTGACAAAAGAGGCCTATTCGGCAGGTATGGATTTTACGCAGTTCTGGAAAGAGCGTAAGTACTATGTTAGCGGAAAATTTTTGGCTAGCCAGGTAAAGGGAGGATCAGCGTCCATCTTAAACCTTCAGGAGTCATCGGCAAGATTTTATCAACGCACTGATAATAGTTATAGAAAGGTGGACACCACGCGTACGGAACTAAGCGGCACCTCAGGGTCTATGACTTTTGGAAAGGCCAGTGGTAATTTTGTTTATGAAGTGGGTTCATCATGGAGCTCTCCTGGACTTGAGTTAAATGACATTGGCTTTTTAAACCAGACTGATCAGGTAGCACAATGGGTATGGGGGCAGTATCGTAAGCTTGAGCCTTTTGGAATATTTCGATCAGCGAGATCCAATATAAATATCTATCAGAATCAGGACTTTGGGGGCGACTTAAGAAGGCGCGAGATCAATTGGAACGGACATTTACAGTTTAAAAACTTCTGGCGAATGAGCAGCGGAGCTCAAGCTACACTATATCAGGCTTCAAACGCAGATCTAAGAGGAGGACCATCAATCATATATCCAAAAAGTTATAGTTATTGGGTTTGGGCATCTTCAGATGATAGAAAAAAAGTAGTGGTTGAATTAAACCCATGGTGGGGTTGGGGTGAAGATGGCTATTCCAAAAGCTCTGGCTGGTGGTGGTCATTAAGACTAAGGCCTTCTAATGCATTAAATGTCAGGTTTGTGGGTATGGTAAACTCCCGAGATAATGAAATGCAGTATGTAAATACAGTAGATAGCAATGGGCAACCACGGTATATCATAGGCAATATTCATCAGCGTACTTACAATTTGTCCATGAGGGTAACCTATGTGCTTACGCCTAATTTGTCCATCCAGTACTGGGGACAGCCATTTGCTGCATCAGGTGAGTATTCCAACCTTAAGAGGGTAACCAATTCAACCCATGATGAGTATCAGCATAGATTTAATGCCATATCAACGACTCTTAACGAGACAGATAACATACTTGCTGTAGATGAAAATAATGATGGTACTACCGATTATACCATTGACAATCCTGATTTTAACTTTACACAGTTTCAATCAAACATGGTGATGCGGTGGGAGTATAAGCCGGGGTCTACCTTGTTTTTGGTATGGACACAGAATATTTCTGAAAACCCAACGGTAGACAGGCATTCTTTTGATCATCTGGCCAACGCGCTTTTCGACAAGAAACCTAGAAATATCTTCTTGCTAAAATATACTTACAGATTTGTGCTCTAAGAACTGAGTTTCGAGATATACAAATCGATGAATTCCTGAATTCTTTTGAGTCGATATTGCATCACCCAGCGGGGGTGCGGTAGTGGCTCTATACTTTCAAAAAAGTGATGCTTGGCATTGAGCTTTTTGAGATAGGCAATATTTTTTCCCATGCCCAAACTATAAGCAATGGGGCGGGCACCAAATTGGAGTTGCTTTTTCATCTCGTTAACGATATAAGGCTCCAGTGCCTCCTCCAAGTCTTTGATGTCATAGTAGTTAAGGTTCTTGCCATCCATAACAAATCCCAATGGTGATACGGAGGTGAAATAATTATTAGCGTAAAACTTTTCTGGGCCACCAGCCGCAGCTATCATTTGGTAAATAAAATTGGAAGATAGCTCTTGCTTGGGGTCAAATGAATTGTCAATATCCAGCTCACTTTTCAAGCGAATTGGGTCCGTAAATGGTATGCCGGTGGTTCCACTGCCTAACCTGCCTGGGTTAATCCCAATTAAGAAAGTGCGCCTGTTCGTGTCATTAAAGTATTTGTGGTTATAAATTCTGACAGCTTCCATTACATTTTCTTCCTTGAAAGGGAAAAGTGTCTCCACCTTTTGGGGAAGTTTTGGTGGTGGATTTAGCTGTTCATAAAATTCAATAACCTTTTCTCCGAATGTCATCGTATAATTTATTGTTTTGTGCAGCCGCAGTGTTAATTAACTTTATAACGTCATTGCGGAAATTTTCTTTTTAAATTTTATAAAAAGGAAAATTATCCGCAATCTCTAGGGGTACACTTTAAAATAGACAATAATTATTTAACTAATACAATTCAAAAGTGCAGATGGACAGTATGAATATGCTAATTGTTTTTGTGGTAGCCGTGCTAATACTTCAGGTGGCTATGTTTTTCATGATCAGAGCAAAAAAGAAAAAGGAGCGTGAGAACAGTGTGATAGAGAAATACAATATCAAATCAGCCGGAGATGCCTTTAAACTAATGAACGACAATTCTATACCCGAGGAGGATAGGCTAAAAATTGAGCAGCTTTATAATGGGGAGCAGCAAATCTGAATTTAAAATAACCCACCCTTATCGGGCTTAAACTTTGAGTTTTTAAAGATAAGCTGAGGGTCTTCAATCATCATCATGTCCTGAAAATCAGTATCAGGATGCTCTTCCATATATTTATTTACGATCTGCCAACCGAGCCACTGACCTAATCTGCCAGGCGCTTTTTCCCCTATTTCAAAAGTTTTAGGTCTGTCCTCAATGTATTTTTTCTTTACCATGTGATTGGTTTCAAATAGCAGTTCATTCTCTACAAAATGTGTCCATATAATGTCAACATTTGCTCTTGATCCCTCAATCTCCTCGCGGGTATACCATATTATAGTGCTATCAGGCACACATGGTATCATTCTTTTGGTAAAATAAAATGCTTTACCATAAGCCATCATATCGCTCAGTATGGTTTTGTCTTTAACATTGGTAGCATTATAATTAGGAGAAATACCGTTTAGCAGCATGATTGAAGGTACTATGTATTCGGGTGCATAGCGTTTTAATATATAGTTATACATGCCTATAGGCCTGAATTTTGCCCCCTCGCCAAGGTAATAATCAAGACCAATAACCACTAAAGTATCTGATACATAAAGATCAAAATCAAAACCAGTGGCCACGGTTTTAACCTTTGGGATAGTTACATCAGGATAATAATGTTTTAAATGACTGTATGCAGTGTTCAGCTCAGCGTTAAGTTCAGACAAATCTCCAAACACCCGGTCAATCTCCATTTCAAGAGTGTCGATATGTGGATTGCTGAATTTGCTCATCAGTCCGTCAAGCATTAATGAGTCGTTAGGGTATGTGCCTTTATTAAGGAAATAAGTGGTGATGATAGGGTTGGCAATTAAAAAAGCACGGAGTGAATCTCTATTATCTATGTTTAATAGTTTGCTCTCAAGCCTTTCGATTTTAATGTCAACAGGATTATCTATCTCTGGCTGAAATACGCACTCATTATATTCGTTATCTCCACATGAAGACAATAAAACGGCAACCACAAAAACACAACCCAAAAATGCTTTTTTCATCATCAAACTATTCCCTTATTTTGTCTTAATATTGATTGTTGTTAAAACTTCGCTAAGTAACCAAAAATTATGCTCTTATGAGAAAAAATCTTCTTCTTATCCTTTTATTGTCCATGTCATTTTCGGCTTTTTCTCAGTTTAAAATTGGTTTTCAGTTTTCACCGATACTATCGTCAAACCGAATAGATTTTACATCAGATGATTATGATTTAGAGACTGATGGTACTGGCCTTAAGATCTCTACGGGTCCGTTTGTAGACATACAGCTTACTGATAACTACTATGTTAATGTTGGTGTATTTTATGCTTCAAAAAGAGTTGGTATTGAACAAAGGGATAAGGTAAACACCGGCAATCCTCCAACCAAAGAGGAGTATAACCTTCAGTACGTTCAAATTCCGGTTTCAATGAAATTATATACCAATGAAGTGTCATTGGATAAGCGCATTTATTTCCAATTTGGTGCTGCGCTGGAGTTTAATGTAGAAGAGAAATTAAAAGATAATGTAATTGTGGAAGACTTTAGGTTATTTGACACTTCACTGCTTGCCGGCCTTGGTATGGAATACCAAATAGGCACATCCACCATGGTATTTGGTGGGATATCCTATCACCGCGGGCTCGTGAATATAATTAGTGAATCCGTTGATGGACTTGGAGGTGATTTAGCCATGAAAAACGACTATATCGCCCTGGACTTGGGGATTAAGTTTTAAACGTGAATTAAGTCTCTGGCGCATTGGTCAAATCCTCCATGAATGACTCGATTTGATTCTCTGACTTACTTAGTTCGTGATTAAAGACAATTGTATTAAGTACTATTATTCCGATTGGGATAAGGTAGCTAAATGACCCCAAAGACAACTCAAATAATACCACGAAGATAAATGTTGGCAATCCAATGTAATTAAATACGAAATAGATGGAGGGATTAAAGCGTACTTTGAATTCATTAGTTTCTTTGTTTCCTACACCAGAAATCTTAATAAAAGAACGTCTATAACCAAGCCATTTATTTATAAGAAGAGACACGACAAAACGGTTATTTTTTTTGTCTGTTTTTCCTATCCATTTTTTATCAGAACTGCTTTCTTGAAGGATTAATCTTGGGGATAATATTTCCGATTTGTGAGAGCTTAACTCCATATATATAATAGGATCTCTCTTAAAATCAGAAAGTTTATAACATAGCGTTAAAATTGCCATATAGCAATTAAAGGAATCAAGCAGACTTCCTATTGGTCATATCTACTATCTGTCTTCTTGCAAAAGAAGGGTCATAGTTATTATAAAAACCAGAAAGTATTCTGTGCGCAATGTGAGAATAGATCAATTCCTGATCACTTTTACCTTCCTTGCCTTGCCAAAACACTCTCCTCGGGTGCTTCTTCATGTCTTCAATATACTCCACGGCATGCTCATACTGCTCAGGAGTAAATGTTAATTTAAATGTCGTTTCTACAGTCTCCATAACTAACTA
>NZ_SMLV01000342.1 GCF_009711525.1 Fulvivirga lutimaris | reverse complement strand
TCAAAGGACAAACGTTTGAATGTTACATTTGTAGATAAAATGAAAACCTAACTAATTAGCCATGAATAGGTTATTCCATCTGAATATTAGGATCTACAACATCTAAACCAGTGTTAGTGAGCATGGCTTTGGGAATATTGCTCTTAATATGGCTGCAGAGTTCATTGAGCATATTCTCTTTGTTATTTCTGGTTCTGGTAATTAGGCCTATTTCCCTGGCCTTTGGATTTTTCGAGTCGATCTGGCAAATGTTTTCCTCCTGATGCTCATTAAGACTTAAGGTAGTAAGCTCAGGCAAAATAGTCATGCCACCCTTTACATCAACAATTCTTATAAGTGCATCTATTGAATTACTTCTATAAATAAACTTCTTGTTTTTCCTTATTTCACTGAGGTTACAAAAGTTGTTGATTTGGTCTCTGAAACAGTTGCCCTCATTTAGCAGCCAGAGCTTACTGTAATCGATACTTGATAAGGAGATTTTTGAGTTTTCTGTATCACCGGATTTATAGAAAAAGAATTTTTCATAAAAAAGGGGTTGGCTCAAAAGGCCAAAAGCCTGAATTGGTGTTGAAATTATGCCGGCATCGAGGTCACCGTTCAAAACCCCTCTTACCACAAGCTCAGTGGTCATTTCGTTAATATCCAAAGCAATGTCGCTGTGGGTTTGCTGGAAAGAATCGGCAAAAAGTGGAACCAAAAATGGAGCAAGTGTGGGTATAATACCAAGTGAAATCTTACCAGACAGCGTATCTGACATATTATTCGCAAATTCCTGCAGTTCATCTGTGCTTACAATAATTTCGTGAGCCTTTGCTAGAAATTTCGAACCTTCTGGTGTTGGGTTTATAGGGCTTTTAGATCTATCGAATAAAAGTAGTCCTATCTCTTTTTCCAGCTTACCTATTTGTAAGCTGAGTCCGGGCTGCGATAGATTCAATTTCTGAGCTGCAATTCTAAAACTCTTGTGTCGCTGCAGTGCTAGCGCATATTGTAGTTGCTGTAAGGTCATAAGTTATACTAATGAGAGTGTAAATCTAATTAATAATATTAATACTAACATTGGGTTGTATGTCTAAGTGAGGAGTTACAAAAGAAAACAATTTACTAACCTAATGGCTGTTTCCGATTCTCTTTGTAAATTAAGAGTTGATGAAATGACCATTTTTTATGAATAATGCAATGTCTGTATTTAATGCGATTAGAGAAGGCGACTTAGCCAAAATAAAATCTTTAATAGAGGAAGATGGGAACCTTGTCAATGAAAAAGACCAAAAGGGGTTTACTCCGCTAGTATTTACTACCTATATGGGAAATCTGGAGATCACTAAATTTTTATTGGAAAAAGGTGCAAACGTTAACGAACAGGATGTGAATGGAAACACGGCCTTAATGGGTGTTTGCTTTAAAGGATATGAAGAGATAGCTCAATACCTGATTGACAAGGGAGCTGATGTTAACTTACAAAGTGCCAACGGAGCTACAGCGTTGTTCTATGCTATAAACTTTGGTCAGCAGGATATGGTGAAGTTACTTGTACAGAATGGAGCTGATCTTAGTATGACAGATGCAAAAGGGAATACTGCCTATGAGCAGGCAGAGCGACAGGGAAATCAGGAAGTAATGACGATGCTACAGTGATATGCTGATGATTAGCATACAAGGGCCGCAGGCTCGAGGCTTTTATTTGGATGCTGGTAAGCTAACAAATTTTAATAGTGTTTTACGAGGCATCATTGGGCACCAATTTTTACTTATCAGCTCGAAATTCAGAACAGATATACTCTATTTCTCAGAGGTAGATCAAAATAAGAACATTATAAAATTATTGTGCAGAGAGGTTGGTAAAGAGTATGACAAGAATCAACTGGAGAAGTTTTTCAGAACGACTGATAAGCAATCTACATTTGAACAATACTTTCTAAGACTTATGTACTTGTCTTCAAGAAGTCAGTGGTACAGTCAATATATAGCAGAGGCTCAACAGGTTCTGGTTGACTATTCACAAAATAAGGTAAGCATAGCTTTAAAAGACTGCATAGACCATGTGCATACCAATACAGAATTTGATGCCATAGAATTTCAATCCCTGACCTGTTCTATTCCTTTAGAGAATAAGGATTTGAAATCAGTTGCGCTCGATTTGTTAAGCTCATTTCTGGCCAATTAAATTTGGTTTTCAATTGTTCTGAAAGTGAGGTTTATTCTTGCTCCAGATACTTTTTTTGTTGGAGGTAGCCTGTGCAACCAATGGGTTTGTGTAGTTCCTTTCATTATAAGCAGACTGCCATGTTCTAGCATAAGTGAGACTACCTCTTTTGTTTCTTTGTGCTTAAAGCCAAATTTACGTTCAACCCCAAGAGTAACTGATGCTATAGCGCCATCTTTTTTAAGATCTTTTTCGCCATCGCTATGCCATGCCATACCTTCACTGCCATTATGATATAAGTTGAGTAGACAAGAATTATAAGTTTCTTTAGACTCTTTCTCAACCAGTGCTTTAAGTTTAATTAGTTCAGGGGTCCAAGGTAAAGCACTCTTGGTCACCTTAGAATAGGTGTAGGAAAAAGGCTGATCACCATACCATGCTACCTTGCGTTTAGTAATTATTTTCTTGCCGAATATGATGGCCTCATCGTTTTGCCATTTTATAGTATTGCGAAGCATTTCATAATAATGATCAGCATCTTTAAGCGACATTATTTTACCATAGTAGTTGGCTATGCCATCGGCCGGTAAGATATTCTTTGAAGGATCAGCTTTACTCTCAAATAATTCCATTCTTCCAATTTTTGTATTCTGCATTCAGACAGTGTCCGCAAGGTCTGTAACCTGAACTAAGTGCTTCATTCCGGTCTTTAAAAAATACCCTGTTTTCCTTATTCATTCTTTTACCTGACCTGCAACTTAGTTGACCATATATCTTAAGTTTTCTGTTTCCTGCATATAAAATAGCACGACTTCTAATTTTATAATGCAGGTCAGCATCATTTATGGTCTCATGATGGATCATATTAACTCAATGCATCATGAAAGATTATGCCAGCTGTCATTCTGCTTCCTTTAGTAAGTTCACTTACCCCATGTCTCATATTGGCTCTATAATAACCGTTTTTACCTTTAACTGGTCTAAAATTGGTAGCAAAAAGTACTACATCACCCAATTTTGGCTTTAACACAATGGCTTTAGATTGTGCTTTTGGCACTTGCTCTGTCATTACAAACTCACCACCTTCATAGTCGTGACCGTAGTGACTCAGAAACATTACCATTTGAATAGGGAAATAAACTTCGCCATATAAATCCTGATGGAGTGTATTAAATCCACCCTCACCATATTTTAATATCAAAACGGTAGGCTTTGTTTGTTCATGTGCCTTGCATATTTCCAAAAACTCTGTGTGTGTGGCAGGGTAGGTGATGCCTGTATTTAATGCTTTCATCCACAAATTTGCTATAGGGGCCAGATGTTTGTAAATATTGGTTCTAAGGGCCTGAATGAGTGGTGGTAAGGGATAATCAAAATACTTGTACTCTCCCAAACCAAATCGGTGCCTTTCCATAATCACAGTTTTTCTGTAGCCTGTCTTTTTATGGTAAAGGGCCCTAAGTGCTTCACACTGTTCCGGTGACAGCAGTGAGGGTATAGCGGCATAGCCCCTGGTATTTAATTCATGGGCAATATCATCCCAGTTCAATAATTGAATTTTGTCTTTCATCAGAAATGAATTTTAGTAAATAAAAGGCCGCTTATTTAGCTGACTGTGCAGACTCCCAGCCTATAATGGCGGTTTTACGATTACTTCCCCAGCGGTACTGCCCAAAATGACCGGTAGACTGAATAACACGGTGACAGGGAATTAAAAAGGCGACCGGATTGCTGCCAATGGCAGTTCCTACAGCTCTAGAGGCCTTTGGATGATTAATTTGTTGTGCTATGTGCCCGTAGGTGCTCAGTTTTCCTTGCGGTATTTTGATCAACGATTCCCAAACCTTGAGTTGAAAATCTGTACCCTTAAGGTGGAGCTTTATCTCATGCAACTTCGACCAATCATGGGTGAAAATGAATAATGCATTTTGCTGCTTCAAGTCCATTTTCTGCGAATAATGGGCTTCGGGAAATTTTTGATAAAGTTCCATTAAAGCTGTCTGCCCATCATCTGCAAAAGCAATATGGCAAATACCTTTTGGAGTGGAGGCAATAAGCATGTTTCCAAATGGACTCTCAGCAAAGCTATAGTTGATAGATAAATTGCTGCCACCATTTTTGTATTCCGCTGGTGTCATACCTTCTATGTTTATGAAAAGATCATGAAGGCGCGCTGGACCTGACAGACCGGTGTCATAGCTGGCGTCAGCCAATGTTGCTTTCTGTTCGGCCAATAGTTTTTTGGCATGCTCAATACTGAGGTATTGCAAAAACTTCTTCGGGCTAACACCTGCCCAATCAGTAAACATTCTTTGAAAATGAAACGGACTTAGGTGCACTTTTTCCGCAACCTCATCAAGGTTAGGCTGCTGCCTGAAGTTGTCTTTTAAATAGGCAATAGCTTCTGCTATTCTATCAAAATCGATCTGTTGTTGAGTAGTGGTCATCGCTTGATTATTTAAATATAGTGTAAATCTAGCGATGAGGGATGGTGGCTAACACCCGAATCTTGCGGTGTTAACTTATGAGTCATCTGGAAACTGAGGGTTGAATTATGAAAATACTAATTATCAACAATCTCAATTTTACCATCCTGCCATGGATTTCTCGGTAGATAGAGATTAATGCCGGTTTCTTCTTCAATGTCTATGAGCTGATTCCTTAGTTCCACACTTCTCAATCCAATTTTTTTGCGCATGTTGTTAGCTTTACGCGCTGTTTCGATGTTTAGTGTTGGTCCGAGGAAACCATAGGCTGCCTGACCATGATTGCTTTCTGAGGCTACTTTCCAGTCTTCTGCCAGAACAAATTCAATGGGTGACATTTGGCCATTGTCTATTGCTTTTAAAAGCTTTGGTCTTGAATAATCAAACAGGGTATCTGCTTTGTTGTAGGCAGAAGAAATAGAATTATGATGACTTAGCACGGTTGATAGCCAGAAATCATTTCCAATCAGCCTTTCACCAGGATAGCCTGAAGAATTAAGGATTTTGATTAAATGAGCTATCTGTTGTTCGCTATGAGGTGCAAACTTCTCTTCATTGTATCTGTTCTTTGCTTTTTGACCAATTTTGAAAAGCGCTTTAAAGGCCATTTTTTGATCTTTCTTAAACATCTCATGAGCTTGATTGCGCAATGGTTGGTTTAAAGTCTTTTGATAATCTTCTATTAAATGAGTTATTTCTACTTTTGATAGAGCATCCAATAATGGCCTAACTAACTTATTCTTTTTTATTGCTTTTGGAGTCCAACCACCTTTGATGCCTGACTTTAAATAATCTGTAGCAAGGGTGTTGTTGTTAGTTAATATGGCAAGCTGCGCTGCAACTTTGTATTCTTTTAAAAACACAAAATCATAGGAATCGAAGAGTTGGGTATATTGTTCGAGGGCAGCCTCAAACTTATGATCTACAATAAGCTGTTCAATTTCTATAACTTCATTGTGATAGGTGAGGTAGCTGGGTTGGGAGAATGATACTGTGCCTTGCCAAAGGATAAGCCACAGACTAATACTTAATATAGCTGTGTTCATTTTTTAAATCTGTTTGATTCGATAGCAATTGTTGAAACTATTCTATTTTAAAATGATATCATCTTCAGTGTTTACTTTTCCATCTTTTCCAGCAGATAGCAATTCAAAACTTTTATCTAAAATGGTATATACAATAGGATTTCCCCAAGCGTCAAAACCCCAATCTTTTCTTAGAGGTCTACTGCCAATGAGTTGATCTATTGTTCTTGGATAAGCACCGGTTTGACTTTCATACTTTTCAATTGCAGTTTTAATCTCATCAAGACGATGAATTGTGTTTTGAGTCTTGAAATAATCAAAGGTTAGAATCCTGAATATTGAAAAACACAGAATAAGGATTAAAGCAATAATAATTGAATAGCGAATGGAAGGAGAGATTATTATATCGAACCACTTTACAGATTTTCCTTTGTCTACTCTTTTTTTGAATATCGCTATATCAAATAGAAAAAAGAATATGCTTTTGATTATATCTATCAATCAGTTAGTGTTTGATGATAGTTAAAAATAGCAATTCAATACAATATGTTTTATTAATTCAACCAATTCTTAGAGATTTCCACGTCCTCCTTGCAGTCGTCTTCGCAATGACGAAAAGAGAAGATGTCTTGCCGGACCTGTTCCGGCATCTTTTAAATGAGACCCCTGAATAAATCCGGGGCGGAGTCTGCGGTAAGGCGGACCTAATGAAAACTAAACTTTCCACCTACTCTCACGCCACTTCTTTTGTTCTTCTTTTGTTAAGAAGGTCCAGGCAACGATGCGTGCTGATTTATTGCCTGTGCCTGTAGGAATTGTTTTAACCTCAACTGCTTCAAATTTGTCCAGCGACTGATATATGCTTTTTAAGTTAGATTGTTTGGATACCAGCGAAGAGAACCAAAAGCAGTTGGTTGAGAACTTCTTACTTTCTCTAATCATATTATTAACGAACTTATATTCACCACCATCACAAATAAGCTCATTATTAATGCCGGCAAAGTTGAGTTCGGGATTCTTAACCGCTTTTCCTGTTAAATTTTTTACTTTTCTGGCAGTGCCTTGCCTTGCCTCTTCTGCCGATGCATGGAAAGGAGGGTTGCAAATGGAAAAATCAATTTTATCTTCCTTACCAATAATGCCATAAAAGGAGTCTTTGGGGTTTTCCTGTAGTCGGCAATCAATCTTGCCTTTAAGAGACGGGTTAGCATCTACAATCTTTTGAGCAGCTTGGACAGACTTTGGGTCAATGTCTGACCCAATAAAATGCCAGCCATATTCAACTGCTCCTATGATCGGGTAGATGCAATTGGCACCAATACCAATATCATAACCGATAACCTTGCTGCCCTTAGGTATATTGCCAAAGTTACTCGAGCCAAGCAAGTCAGCTATATGATGAAGATAATCTGCTCTGCCCGGAATAGGCGGACATAAGTTATCATCAGGAAACTCCCAATGTTTTATGCCATAATAATGATTGAGTAAGGCCTTATTTAAAATTTTGACAGCAGAAGGATTGGCAAAGTCAACAGAATCATCACCATACTTGTTAGGTTTTACATGCTTCTTTAATTCGGGAATGGAGACTATTAATGCCTTTAGATCATAGCGTTCACGGTTTTTATTGCGAGGGTGTAATCGGGCTTTTATCTCCTGACTTTTCTTTGATGCCATGATATGCTGTATGGTGATGAATGTGTTATACGGGATAATTTAGAAAATACCCACTGCAAGTTCTGCCCAAATGATCAGAAACGCTAATAAAATAGCCAGGCAGATGCCTAAACGTTGCTCAAACTTCTGAAATTTTCTGAGTGTAAACTCGCAAGCCAGACCAGTACAAAGTAACAGTATACCCATTACTGCAAAATCCAAGATGGTCCAGTTTACTTCGCTAGTGAGTTGCATAGCCACCAACGGAATAAGAAGGAGCACTGGTATCGAGGCAAGAATAATTGTGAATCTTTTGTTCATGGTGATCATGTTGTTGTTTTTATATTGAAAGTACTTTGAAATGCAAAGTAAAATATTAAATATTTCATTTGCAAATCAAGGTGTTTAGAAGGTAGTGGAAAGGTTTTCTCCGCTACGCTACGAAATGACTGAATTCACATACTCCCCGGATTTATTCCGGGGTCTCTTGGAGATGCCTGCCTGTCGACCGACAAGCCGGAACATGTCCGGCAAGAGTTTTATTTCACCCTGAGCTTGTCGAAGAGTGTATTTGTTTATGCTTCGACTGGCTGGGCTTGATAAAAAAAGCCATCCTCATAATTGAGAATGGCTTTTCAAAATATTAGCATAAGCCTTTATTACTTATTCATAATCTTATTCTGCTGGTCAATTGACTCCTGATGAACTGCTTTCAAATACTTCTCAATAAACTCATCACTCAGACCTACTTTTCTACCTTTAGAAAAGGCCTTTTCTAAAATCTCTTCCCATCTTTTAGTCTGCAAAATAGAGATGTTGTTCTCCTTTTTATACTGACCAATTTTCTGAGCTACTTCCATTCTTTGAGCAAACAATGCCATGATCTCATCATCATATTTATCAATTTGACTTCTGAAAGCAGAAAGTCCTGAAAGACTACCGTTTTGTGGAGCGGTGTTTCTCACGACAAGATCATTTACCATTTCGCCAACTCGCTCTGGTACCACTTGCTGCTTAGCATCACTCCATGCATTATCAGGATCTATATGTGACTCTATCATCACACCATCAAAGTTTAGATCTAACGCCTCCTGTGCTACCTCAAATAGCATATGTCTGTTTCCACAAATGTGGCTAGGGTCACAGATCATCGGTAGGTTCGGGAACCTTCTTTTTAATTCAATAGGAAGCTGCCATTGTGGAGCATTACGGTATTGTTTCTCACCATACTTGGCAAACCCTCTGTGGATACCGCCAATCTGAGTAACACCTGCCTGCTGGATGCGTTCTATCGCACCTATCCATAAATCAAGGTCAGCATTAATTGGGTTTTTGATCAATACAGGAATATCAACGCCTTTTAAAGCATCAGCCACTTCCTGCACAGAGAATGGATTTACGGTAGTTCTGGCCCCAATCCAAAGTACATCAACACCATGCTTTAACGCTTCCTGTACGTGTGCTGCGGTAGCTACTTCTACAGTTGTAGGAAGCCCCGTAGCCACTTTGGCTTTTTGTAGCCATTTTAAACCAATGGAGCCAATACCCTCAAAATTTCCGGGTCTTGTCCTGGGTTTCCAAATCCCTGCTCTTAGCATATCCACCTTACCAGTGGCTTTCAAGCGCATGCAAGTTTCTAATACTTGTTCTTCAGATTCAGCGCTACACGGTCCACTGATTACAATAGGTCTTTCCACTCCAGGGAACCAATCTGTTATTGCGGGTAATTTCTGTAAAGCTTCCATAATTAGTTATTTAAAGCGGCCTCCTGACCTTTTAGTTCTATTCCGTCCAAAATTCTTTTTATCTCATTGGCTGAAGCAATATGTTCATGTGTTTTGTGCAATTCGTCCTGCTGAATCATTAGCTTCAAAGCATTGAGCTTATCTACATAGGCATCAATAGCTGTTACTAAATTCTCCTTATTTTCATGAAAAATAGGAGCCCACATATTAGCCGAGCTATTGGCCAAACGAACAGTGGAGGCAAAACCACTACCAGCCATGTTAAAGATGCTCTTCTCATCTTTCTCAATGTCAAGCACGGTAAGCCCTAATGTGAAAGATGTGATGTGGGACAAATGCGAAACATAGGCAATGTGTCTGTCATGCTCAGCGGCTTCCATCTTGATGGTTTTCATCTTCAAGGATTCAAACACTTTTTCTGCTGCTGCCAAAGATGAGGCATTGCTATGCTCAGCATCACAAATGATATTTACTTTTCCATCGAACAAATAATAATGGGCAGCGTCAGGACCTGAGAACTCAGTACCTGCTATGGGGTGACAAGCCACAAACTGGCTTCTGTTTTTGTGATTTGCTACTGCATTGCAGATGTTTTGCTTAATTGAGCCAACATCTATTACTGTAGCCCCTGGCTTGATGTTGTCAAGCACTGCTGTTAACACCTCAGGGGCATTATCTACAGGTATCGATAAAATGATAAGGTCAGAAGAAGGTACCGCTTCCTCTAATGATTTGGCCTCATCTATAATACCTACTTCCAGCGCTTTCGCTAGATGAATGCTATTTTTGTCCACACCTAACACCGTGGTGGCCAGTCGCCTTTTCTTTAAATCCAGCGCCATCGAGCCGCCAATCAATCCTGTTCCAATTACTGTTACTACCATTATTTGTTCTTTATTTGTTCTATTCTTTTTAATGCTTTTTCAAAAGTTGCTACAGGGGCACAAAGGGAAATTCTGATATATCTTTTGCCCTGATCTCCGAAAATAAATCCGGGGGTGATAAACACATCGGCCTGATATAAGATCTCGTTGATCATGACATCTACATCAGCAATGCTTTCCGGGATTTTAGCCCAAACAAACATGCCGACCTGGTTTTTATCATATTTGCAATCCAACGTATCCATGATCTGCCATACCACCGCTCTGCGTTCTTTGTAAATCTTGTCGATAGAATCATACCAATCCTTACCTAGTTTTAACGCTTCTATTGCTGCCGCCTGAATGCCTAAAAACATCCCGGAGTCCATATTACTTTTGAAGGTCAGGATGTTGTTGATATGCTGTTCTTTTGCAGCTATCATACCCACGCGCCAACCCGCCATGTTGTGCGACTTGCTTAATGAATTGAGCTCCAATATATAATCTGATAGTCCTGCACTTAACATGCTTAAAGGCTCATCGTTGAGTATAAAACTATATGGATTGTCATTGCAGATCAGTATTTTGTTCCGCTCACCAAATGCCTTTAATTGTTCAAAAAGAGCTGTGCTGGCACTTGTTCCGGTTGGCATGTTGGGGTAGTTCACCCACATCAATTTTACCTTGTTCAGATCCGTCCCCTCTAAAGCTTCCAAATCAGGCAACCAGCCTTGCTCATCACTCAGGTTATAGTATCTGCAAGAGGCACCTGTAAGATTGGCAGCCGCTGCATAAGCAGGGTAGCCAGGATTAGGCACCAGTACTTCATCACCTGGATTTAAGTAGGTCATGGAAATGTGCATGATACCTTCCTTTGATCCTATCAGTGGTAAAATCTCAGTCTCAGGATTTAAGTCCACCTGATAGTACTTTTTATACCAGTCAGCAAAGGCCCCTCTCAGTGCAGGTATGCCCTTATAGCTCTGGTAGCCATGTACATTGTCCTGTTCTGATGTATTGTTCAATGCTTTTATAACTGAGTCAGCCGGCTTAAGATCGGGACTGCCTATTCCCAAATTGATGACGTCTTTGCCCTGACTCCTAAGCTGAGCAATCTCTCTCAATTTTTTAGAGAAGTAGTATTCTTCAACACCCGCTATTCTATCTGCGATGGTGATCATAACGTAATTCCTTTTTTGTACACTCCTAATACCCTCAGCTCGTTGCTGTATTTTTCCAGGGCCTCAAGCCCCTTCTCATACTGCTCGTGATTTTCAAATTCTATGTCCAGATGGAAGTAGTACTCCCATTCCTTTTTGATAACAGGAAAGGACTGAATTTTAGAAACGTTGACATTGATTTCCGCAAGTGCCGTTAAGGCTTTTGCCAGACTTCCGGGCTCATGGCTTACACCAAAGTATAATGAAGCCTTATTTGCCGTTTCGTCATGGTCATTAGCCTGACGCCCAAGAATCAGAAATCGGGTATAGTTGTTATGCACGGTTTCTATATTAGGTGCAATTATTTCTAAGTTATAAAGCTCAGCGGCCTTTTTACTGGCTATGGCAGCTACACCTACTAAATTGTTATCAAGCACTTGCTTTGCACTCAAAGCTGTATCTTCCGCTTCCACTAACTTCATATTTGGAAATTGTTTCAAATACTGTCGGCACTGGTAAATGGCCATTGGGTGAGAGCGTACTTCAACAATATCATTTATGGATTGGCCTGGCAAGGCCATTAGATGCTGACTAATCTGCAAGTAGATTTCTCCTTTAATGAAAAGATCGGCTCCTTGAAGCAACTGGTAATTAGATAGAATGCTACCAGCGATAGAATTTTCAATGGCCATAACGCCACCATCGGTTATTGCTGCATCGCTGCATTTGTAAGCAAGTTCGGAAAACGAAGGGCAGGGGATGATGTCAATGGACTCATGAAAATATCCTTCAGCAGCTATCTGATGAAAACTACCTTCATACCCCTGAATGGCAATTTTATGTGCTGTCAATGTCTCTACGTTTTCGTTCATTTGTCCTTTATTAAGTAATCGTTATTTCGGTTTCCGGTTTTCCAGAAGAGAAATCCCCGTTCAACTTAAGGAGATTTCTCACTCATTCGCTGATGGCTCATTTGTTCGAAATGACGTTACAAACAAGACATAAAAAAAGGCCTCCAAATTGGAGGCCTAGTGCTATGTTTATGTATACAACAGTGCCTCCTTTAATTACTTAAAGTAAAAAAAGTAAAAGCTAAAATATGTTGTATAGGTTCTTGTCGCGTTCATTACGGTGGTAAATATGCTATATATTTTTTTGTATCCAACAATAATTATTAAAAAAGTGATGAATATAATTTTCGAAAACGATTGCTGGGTTTTGATTCACTGTTCTTTTGTAGATATCTAACTTAATTAGTGCTGGTCCATCATAATTTGATTTCCATCAGGATCGGCAAGCATGATTGACTTCATGGCTTCAGATTCTGAGGTTTCCTTAATTAGCGTTAGGCCTTTTGATTTAAGATCGTTTTGAATGGACAATACATCTTTGGGATTAAAAGTGAGCATGTTGTCATCGAACATACCCTGAAATAAACCCAGCTTGACAGATTCATTTTTAATGATTCGCCATTTCATTTTATCGGTGTCTTTAAATCCTTCGTGGATATGACCTCCATCAATAATTTCAAATCCAAGTTTAGTGTAAAAATCAAGACTGGCAGTGATGTCCTTTACAGCAAGGCTGAGTGAAAATGCTCCTAGTGTCATGTGGTTTGTGTGTTTTATGTTTTTAGCTATGTCAAACTAAGTACCAGTTTTTGGACTTTATCCACCTAATACTTTAGTATGATTTTAGATTTTAGAATGCTTTAATTACTATGTCCATCATATAATGAACTACTCCAAGCCAGATAATATCTCTGGATCGATAAGCAGTATAAAGTATAAATGTTGTCAAACTTCCCGTTAATATAAAGAAGGTGAGAATATGGCTCCACGGGTCACCTTCAGCAATTGAGCCTGGCACGTGAGCAAACGCAAAGAGGATGGCTGGGATTATTATTGCCCATTTGGTACCCAGTATCCACTTTAGTCGAACAAATAGAAAGGCCAGAATCATATTCTCAAAAAAGATAGCTGGGAAGTTTGTTAGTGCCTTGTACTCAAAGGCACCGGTAAGAATAGGGATAAACCTGTTCCATTCTCCTCTTAATCCAATGAAAATGATCACACCTAGAATTGAAGTTGCGATGCCAAATGCCAATTTTAACCAGAGTTTTTCTTTTGAAATAAATAATGTGTTAAGACTTTGTTTTCTTATAGATAAAGTCAAAAGGATGGGTGAGAAGATAATTACATTATTCAACATCCAAATGACTCCTTGCAAAATGTGATTTTCAGCAGTGGGTATGAGAAAACCCGCTGAATATATCTGACCAATAACTATAACTGCCACTGCTGCTATTAGCGATATGATAAAGTCTGTCTTCGGTTTGTTGGAGTTGTGAATAGTTGATATTGGCCATTTTGTTTTAGCATTTACTAAAAACCAGCTTGCACAGATAGCACCATAAGCAAGTGTTAATGGCACTATAAAAAACGAATTAGATTGCATTATTTCTTCCATGATAATTATGTTTTGGTTTTAACTGAATGAATTTTTTGTTGAACCAAATCACATATAATAAAACCTCAACTTTTTTGAACCGTGTCTCAAATCTTTGATTCAATGTCTGAAATCAGGGTATTAGTGGCATTCGAAATTTCTGACCATTGACTGAAATGCCTATATTCATGTCTGAAATCTGAGTGCTATGTGGCTTAAATTGAATTACGATCTTTTGAAAAGCTGGAAGGCGGTAATGCTAACTACTTTGGTGGTAATCATTGCTTACCTGGCTATCATTTACTTGCATCCTGAGAATCTGGACTGGGTAGGAAGTGATGAATTTTCAGTGGTTAATCTTATCAGGTTTGTGCTGGTTGATCAGTTTTTGATAGAGTGCATTACTGTAGCACTTATTTTTCAGTTGGTAAGAATTTACGCTAACAAGATAGGGCTGATGGATGTGAAGCTGCAACCGAAGGAGCTTCTGTTTTATGAACTTAAGTTTTTTCCGCTTTTGCTAATGGCTTTTTTCTTCTTTGCACCATTAACTTTAACGGCCCGTTTTTTACTGCATTACTTTCCTGATCTGGATAGTGCCATTTATTTTAATGAATACTTCTACAGTCTAAAGCTTTATGTCAACTACCTGCCACCTACCTGCCACCTGTATTGCTCATTGGTTATTTCATCATCAACGTTAACCTTTTGAGGATATATAATGAGCAGCTTGGTAAGACCAGGGAGGACTTGCATACAACCAAAACTCAAAGAATCAAGGAGCGTCTAATGGCTTCAGATGAATTTGGGGAGGTGTTTGTTGAGGTTAATAAAATATTGTGGATAGAGCGGGAAGACCGCAAGACTTTTATACATACCATTGAAGACAAATACCGCTTAAAGGAGAATATTTCAGAAATAGAAGCGAAGCTTAACCCCGATCGATTTGTGCGTATCAACAGAAGCTCAATCATTAACCTTGAATGCCTGTTGAACTATTCGTTTTGGGAGAATGATAAATATATTGTCAGATTGAAAGACAGTGACAAAGAATTTGTGATGTCACGAGAGCGGCTGCAAAAGATAAAGCATTTACTACTGGAACCGGTCGAAGTTTGATTGTAGATTAAAAGAGGAAGAGAACTCCCTCTTTTAACTAAAAAGCCTTTACATAATTACTGGCACATCACTTAGCATCTTCCATTCTCCATTGTTATGCTTCACTACAGTTACTATCGACACAAAGGTCATCTTGGTTCCTTTGAAAGTGACTTTTGCACTTGCTGTATTTCCATTAATCAACACATTTTCGATTTTTAATTCACGACTGTCACCACCAAATTCTTTGGAAGCGATCTTTTCCAAGTAAACTGAGCGAGGCATAACTACCACTTCTGTACTCCCAAATAGTTGATTCATGACAACCCGATAGTTTTCATCCAAGTATTTATCTAGGGTCTCGGCATCATTAAAATCTCCAGCATTTGCAAAGTTTTTGATAGTGGCTTTTACAGCTTCTGTTTCTGATTGTTGGGCTGTTGCGCATGCGCTCAATAGCATTCCTACCATCCCGATTAAAATTGATTTGTCCATTTTCAGTTAATTTAAGTTTATGATTTATTTATGATAATACAATAGTTGATATATCAATTAATTGAGTAAATTTTTTTAAGACATATTGCTTTGAATTCTTTTCAGCATTCCTTCCAGTGTTTTTAGTTCTTCAGAAGTGAATCCTTCTACACTCTTACTACGATGCGCCTGGACTGTTCCAAAATTGTCCACAATAAACTTCTTTCCTGTAGAGGTTAGTTTTATGTTATACTGCCTTCTGTTATTCTCAATAGCCTGTCTTTCAATTAATCCCTTTTTGGACAGTAAGTCTAATGTGCGAGTAATAGAAGCTGGATCTCGGAGTGATTTTTCGGCCAGCTCTTTCTGTGACATTTGGTCAAATTCCTCAATGATCTTTAGTAGAATCCATTGCTCTATGGTAATACCCAAACCGAGACGATCAAAATCTCTTTGGGAATAGACCTTTGAAATTTTACTGGTCTTCTCAATTTGGAATAGGATTACGTCTTCAATTTTACCACCTGTCATTGCAATATCAATTATTGATAATGCAATAGTAAAAATAATTATTGATATATCAATTATATATTATTGAATTTTCAATATGGCTCTCCGAATAGCAGCCAAATGACCAAATATCACTACTGGCACTACTATGGCCGGTAGCCAAACAAAAGGGAAGTAGAGCACTGCAATATTAGGCTGTTCAAAAGATAACTGCTGGATAGGGGAAGGCACAGACAGGATCCCCGTGATCACCACCTGTAGCACCAAACCAAGGCAGATAACATTCCAGGCTAATAAAGCACCATTAGACATTTTCCTTTGTCGATAACCAAAGTAGGCAACTAAGGGCGCTGTCAAGCCTGATAGGATATCAAAGTTACGACCTTCAAAAGTCATAGATTCAGGCAGCACACCATGAAGAAAGAGCCAAAGTAAAACAATTTCAACGGCTACACGAACCGAATGCAAGTAACCGTACATTTCCAGATCAATACTATCAATAAAGGCTTTGCCTTTTTTTGTTAGAAAAGTGATAATCATAACCACTATAGTCGGAGCTATTAATAAAATAAATCGTGGCGGTAGATTATAGTTGTCTAAAAAGAAGTCTTGAGAACTCATAACTCCAGTAAAAATGGCCATAACCAATACATAGGCTATTGCTACTTTGTTTTTATTGGTGGCCTTGTAGAATAACGCAATGGTGACGGTCGTGATGGCAATAAATAAAAGGCCGACATAGTTGGGTAAAGTTTCCATATCTTGTATTTATAATTGTATATACATGTATTTTTAGAAAATAAGTTATTTTAAATCTGCTTCTTTTACAGCTGCAGTTATATTGTTCAACTGTTGGATACTGAATGCTCCTAATAATGCCTCCATCTCTTTATGTGTAGCTTCCCATACAGGAGCTACATTTTCCAACAGTGCCCTCCCATCAGCAGTTAGCGAAAGTAATTTCATTCTAGGGTCATCCGCCACGGCAAACTGAATCCAGCCTTTGTCAATCAGTCTTTTTAAGTCCCTACTTATGGTAGACTGATCCAGAACCAACAGGTCTGCAATATTTTTTTGGTTGATCCCCTCGTTCTTACCAACTATAAATAGGATAGAAAGCATGCTTCCCTTCAGGCCGAAAGGTCTTATTCTGGCCTGATAGATTTTATCTGTCAACTTATGCAGCTTCCTGATTTTTGCATTAATGCAAAGCGTTGGATCTATTCTATCGAAGTTGGGAGTCTTCATAAGACAAAGTTAAAAATAAATATGTATATACATGTATAT
>NZ_SMLV01000201.1 GCF_009711525.1 Fulvivirga lutimaris | reverse complement strand
AAAGTATTTTTTAAGAAAAGAAGTCAAACATCGGATGATGGATGATTTGCAAAATGAAGAATTGGTAAAGATAACGCTCTCAAAAAATGAGGCTACCCAAATTTTAAGGTGGGAGAAACCCCATGAGTTTGAATTTCAAGGAAGAATGTATGATGTAGTTAGAAAGTCTCAAACTGATAATGAGGTTACTTACTGGTGCTGGCCTGATTCTGACGAATCATATCTGAATCAACTATTAAGCAATATCATTAATAAAACTTCAAACAATAAAAGATCAGAAAAATCTGACCAATTGATCAGCTTTTTGAAATCCATTTACCTTGTCAGTAAAGCTGAAAGCCTCAATGTTTTTAGCCATCAGAAAATCATTTATTACTACCAAACTTCTGGATATACCAGTCAGAAGTTTAAACCATCTACCCCTCCTCCTGATAGCAAATATTTAACATGATTTAAGTATTTACTAATCTTTCCATTGCTGATAAAAATCCAATGGAACAATACATTTTATTCATTTATGAAAAAATACTACTACTTAATGCTTGTCATTTTGATGAGTACAAGTGCGTATGGTCAGACTTTAACAGTTATTGACAAAAAGTCAAATGAACCAATAGAGCTTGCTACAATAGCAAGTAAGTCGCCTAATGCATTTGTTACAACAGATGAGAATGGACAGGCTGATATAAGCGCCTTGAAGGGCTCTAAAAAAATAGAAATTAGGATAATAGGATATACTACCTTCTATACCAATTATGAAAATTTAGGGCTTCTTGGTTTTAAGGTTGAGATGGAGCGGTCTACGGTATCAATGGACGAAATAGTAATTTCTGCCACTAAATGGGAGCTATCAAGTTCAGAAGTCCCCTCTAAGATCACGGCTATCAGTTCAGAGGAAGTGGCGCTACAAAATCCACAGACCGCTGCCGATTTGCTCAATGTATCTGGTCAGGTGTACATACAGAAAAGTCAGCAAGGTGGCGGTAGCCCGATGATAAGAGGGTTCGCTACTAACAGACTTTTATACACTATAGACGGTGTAAGGATGAACACGGCAATATTCAGGGGTGGAAACCTTCAAAATGTGATCAGTCTCGATCCTTTTGCCATTGAAAGCACAGAGGTTTTCTTTGGCCCGGGATCCGTAATCTATGGTAGTGATGCTATAGGCGGTGTAATGAGCTTTCAGACACTTACGCCAAAATTTTCAACTAGTGAAGATCTTGTGGTCAATGGTAATGCGCTCATTAGAACGTCCTCTGCCAACAATGAAAAGACAGGGCATTTTGATGTTAATGTTGGAGGTAAGAAATGGGCCTTTGTATCGAGTTTTAGTTCATGGGATTATGACCACCTAAAACAAGGAAGCGATGGGCCTGAAGAGTACCTAAAGCCGTATAATGTGCAGCGACAAGATTCTACTGATATTGTGGTGACACAGGATGATCCATTGCTACAGATACCAACCGCCTACTCGCAAATCAATATGATGCAGAAGTTAAGGTTTAGTCCAAATGCCCAATGGGATATTCAGTATGGCTTTCATTTTTCAGAAACCTCCCCTTATGGAAGGTATGACAGGCATAACAGGGTGAGAAATGGCACCGCCAGATATGCTGAATGGAACTATGGTCCGCAAAAGTGGATGATGCATAACCTGGTGCTCTCTCATCAGGGCATTAGTACTTTTTATGACCGCATGAACCTTAGATTGGCATATCAGAAGTTTGAAGAAAGCCGTATAGACAGATCATTAAATAGAGATGTCAGAAATACTCAGGTAGAGGAATTAGATGCCTACTCACTAAACCTTGATTTATTGAAGGCGGTTGGTTTAAAAAATACCTTGAATTATGGTTTTGAATATATAACTAATGATGTGAACTCAACTGGTTTTGAAACTGATATTACAACTAACACGGATACGGAAGGTCCTTCAAGGTACCCTCAGTCAACCTGGAAATCTATGGCCATATACATTAACAGCCAGTATAAGGCAACTGAAGCCCTCTCCATTCAGGCCGGGCTGCGGTACAATCAATTTGTGATAGATGCCACATTTGATGACAGATTCTACAACTTTCCTTTTCAAAAGGCTAATTTGAATAAGGGTTCATTGACTGGCAGTTTAGGTGCGGTATTGCGCCCTACGGAAAAGCTTGTAATCAATGCAAACTTTGGCACTGCCTTCCGTTCACCTAACATTGATGATATAGGGAAGGTATTTGACTCAGAGCCTGGGGCTGTTACGGTTCCAAACCCTGACTTAGATGCCGAATATGCCTATAATTTTGATTTTGGAGTTGCTAAGGTATTTGGCAATAGGTTGAAGCTGGATGCTACTGCCTATTATACTATCCTTGATAATGCGATGGTACGAAGAAACTTCACATTAAATGGAGCAGACATGATTGTCTATGAAGGTGAACTTAGCCAGGTGCAAGCCATTCAAAATGCTGCTTCAGCTACCGTTTACGGACTGCAGGCTGGAATGGAATTCACCTTGCTTGATGGATTTCAGCTTATATCAGACCTAAACTATCAAAAAGGTGAAGAAGAGCTGGATGATGGAACAACCAGTAGTTCAAGACATGCTGCTCCCCTATTTGGTACGTCAAGGTTAAAATTTAACCACGAAAAAGTGAATTTGGAGTTTTATGTGAGTTATCAGGGGGAGGTTAGTTTTGAAGACTTAGCAGTAGATGAACGTGGAAAAGATGAAATATATGCTAAGGATTCAAAAGGCAACAACTATGCTCCATCATGGTACACCTTGAATTTAAAGGCGATGTTTCCTGTATCTGATAAAATATCCATATCAACTGGTTTGGAGAATATCACCGATCAGAGATACAGGCCCTACAGCTCTGGAGTATCATCACCAGGCCGTAATTTTATCATAGCATTACGCGCCAGCTTTTAAAGTTAATGAAGAGGTAATGTAACAAAGTATATTGATATAGGCGGTTAATATAGCTTTGCACAGGTTAAAGTAAATACTTCTTCATAAAGTATGTTTTAAGGTTAAAAAAGGGTCAGGGGTGGCCCTTTTTTTATTGCCTTAAAATCAAATCGGTTTAAGCACAAGTGACTCATTAAACTTCCTTACAATCATATCTAAATAATACTTGATCCTAGGGTACTCATTCTTATTATAAACAGCTTTTTTGAATGTGTAGTTTGCAGTGATTAAAACCATCTTATCTTTTTCTTCATATTGGATGTCAATGTTGACCAGTTCATCATCCAGACTATAAGGTTCTGGAAGTTGATCAAATTGATAACCTGAGGGCTTTTCTACAGTTATTTTAAATTCATCAGATTTCTTATAAACAAAATCAACAGGGTATGACCTGTTTTTTTGGGTTAATGAATTCTTTTCTAGGGCTAATCCCAAGAAAGGTTGAATAATAATATTATCACTTACATTTTCAAGATCCTTATTCGCATTAATTATAATTGAATATGGCCTATCTGGCAGGTCATAGTTAAATGATTTCACCCTGGTAATATCATCAAATTTCTTGCTGTAATACTTCAGGATTGAGACACTATCATCTTTGAAACTCTCCTTATAATTGAATGCATCATACTCTGTCGAATGAACAGACAGGCTAACATCAGCCTTCAATTTTTTAACATCAGGCTTTATAATAATATTTCTAACTTCCTTTGAAGTAACAGCATCTGATAGTTCTACCCAATTTCCAGATCCTCCATCAACAATTAGCCCCTTTTCATTGATACAATACGGAGGAATCTTATTATATGGGAGATATTTGTTCGTTCCATCAGCTAAAAACGGACGTTGAGTTCTTACGAAAACCAAAACATAGTTGAAAAAGTGGCTGAAAGGATAATCAGAAACTATTCTCCCATGATCTCGTGTACTTAGAACCACAGGCTGAGCCACCAAACCGGCAGACTCAAGCATCTCAGTAAGGAACAAATTAATCTCAGCCGAGTTTCCATTTTTCTGTTCAAAAAACTCTTTGGCTGATTTGTTGACATACTTGCTGTAGTATCCGTTCCATTTAAAATTTTGTTTTACATAATTTACAATTGCTTTAGCTTTTTCTTCTTCAGATAAATCTGCAATTGATAGCTCATTTTGAAGCACTTTTTTGGCAAACTTTCCACAGCTCTTCTTGAACTTTCCAAAATACTCATTCTTAATCAATGACTTATTTAGCTCCGGCCAGGTGGTAATTATCGATGTTTTAGCACCATTTGGACCATAAAACTTAGCCAGCTGAAAGTCCATTTTCATTATATAATCATTCTTTGTTGTTATATAGGATTCATCTTTAAAAGCCGGAACATCTTTTAAAATGTATGTATGAACATAATCCTGAAACTCAACCCCATTACCAACATTTTGACCATACATTTTTGATACAGAGCCCCAAGTACGGTTTTCCTTAGAAATTTCAGATTTTTGATAATCGAATTTTGTAATACCTTGTGCGATAAAAATGTACTCATAAAATGGAATCATACGAGACGTATATTTGCTGTAAATAGTTGGTATGATATCCTGAAATTCCCAGTCTGGAAGGTTAAAGTGAAATGGTGATTCTAAAACATATTTATATTCGATAATTGAACCATCCTGAATATCAGGAAAAACAAATTTCTTTATCCTCCATCTGTCATTAAATTGCTCATCATACATTGAAGATGGGTTAACTCTCTTTCTTACCACTCCTCCATCTTCAACATTATATGTGAAAGCCTCTATCGACTTTATAACTTCTGTTTTACCATATCCATCAACGTAGTAAGGAATAGAAACTTCAGCGATGTCACTGACAGACTTGTCAAAAATTTTAATTCGCTTAGTTCTGGTAAAGCTTATATCGTAACCGCCACTTTGAGTATCCACAAACTTAGTTTCGCCAATATCAAAAAGGACAACTGCCTCAGCATCAGGATCATTCTCATATACAGTGAGGTTTAATTCGTCTCTATTGATAATACCATATTCCAGTGAAAAATCCTGGCTAAAAGCCAGAGTTGTTACACTTATCAAAATTATTACTAATAGTC
>NZ_SMLV01000272.1 GCF_009711525.1 Fulvivirga lutimaris | reverse complement strand
ACTAAGGAACTCAGCAAGGATGTTTACGAGCTACTTATGTTACTAACTTATGGGCTGTCAGCTATTTGGGTTGTCTATGTATTAAACCTATTTGATGAAACGGTGCCCTACATAGTTGGCCCCGTATTATATTCTATTGTGGCTTATATAATCAGTTTTATAGTTATTAGTAAGGACTTCATATCAAAAATTGATCAAACCAAGTACAAAACCACCACAGTTTCAGAAGAACAAAGCACACAGCTTTATTCAAGAGTGTTAGCGCTTGTTGAAAATGAAAAGCAATATCAAAACCCTGAGCTCACCTTGAAATCTATGAGTAAGGATTTAAATGTTACAACTCAAACGCTTTCTATGGTAATCAATCAACGAAGCGGGAAGAACTTCAATAGCTTCATAAATTATTATCGGATAGAAGAGTCAAAGCAGCTACTCCATTCCAAAGAATTTAAGAACCACACCATGGCAGCCATTGCCTTTGAAGTGGGCTTTAATAGTATTTCAAGCTTTAACACTGCTTTCAAAAAACAAACAGGAAAAACGCCTGTGGCTTTCAAAGGCAGCTAGCGAAATTATCTTTTTGTTTATCGAAATGATCATTTCGAAAGACATTGACCAGACATAAGTATTCATTTGCTCAAAAAAGCAAATACTATGTCAAAAACTAAAAGAATCTTAAAATGGTCATTAATTGTAACACTAGTTCTCATCGTTTCAATTGTCTCTCTAGGTTACTGGTTTATAAACCTATTGCCAGAACCTAAAACAGCAAAGGAAGAGCTTAGGGCAACATTACCTTCAGACCTACCCTATCTGACAGAAAATATTAAAGAACATCGAGGTAAAATCTTGGCAGTAGTTACCAGTGTTGATGTGATGGGCAACAGTGGCAAAAGCACAGGCTACGAGCTCACTGAACTAGCTAGAGCCTATTATGTGTTCGAGGCCAATGGTTTTGAAGTAGATGTGGCAAGTACTAAAGGTGGTTTGCCTCCTGTGGTCATAGATGGTGATGACATGAAGGAATTTGACTACGCCTTCTTAAACGATTCAATAGCTCAAGAGAAAGTCAGTAACAGTATTGCCATTGGTACAGTAAACCCTGATGATTATGCTGCTATATATTTTGTAGGTGGAAAAGGTGCCATGTTTGACTTCCCCGATAATGAGCATATTCAGACCTTATTGAAGGACTATTATCAATCTGAAAAAGTAATTGGAGCAGTATGTCATGGTCCAGCCGCATTGGTAAATGTAAAATTAGATAATGGAAGGCATCTATTGGAACACAAGACGGTTAGCGCTTTTACCAATGAGGAAGAGCTGTTCCTAATTAAGGATGCCAAGGAGATCTTTCCATTTTTACTTCAGGACAAGTTGATTGAACAAGGCGCCACATTTGATGAGGGGCATCTTTATCTAGAGCAGTTGAGTATTGATAGAAATCTAATCACTGGGCAAAACCCATGGTCAGTCTGGGCATTGGCAGAAGCCATGATTGTTCAGCTAGGTTATACACCTAAACCCAGAAAGAAAAGTGCTGAAGAAAATAGTATAAGTGTACTGATTACCTATGAAAGTAAAGGTTTCGATGACGCCAAAGGGGAAATTGACAAAGCCTGTAAACAGGATCCCAGATCAATAGACAGAGAATTAATTGCGGTCCATAGCCTGGTGGCCACTATGCAATTTGATCTAAAGAAAACTGTAGATTTAATACAGCTCTTGAGGCACAGCAATGAGTTCCTTTAGACCTTAGTAAACAGACAGTTTATAACCAAACAGGTAATATTCATAATTATTTCTTAAAATAGAATATAATTGCATCTCAATTCAAAATACACTGATGAGGAATACATTAACTCTGCTTTCTGTTATTATTCTAATTGCTATTCTTGAAATTTCATCTTATGCCCAGTCAACTGAGGTACACCATAAGTATTCTGTAAAAGAAGTAATTGATTCAATCAAAACAATTGAAAATTCAATAATTGGCCTGAATGCTTATAGCTATAAAAATACTAACCTGTTGGCTAAAGATGAAGTAATTACACCTCGGTTAGATAGCATCGTTACTGACTTGATCTGGGAAAAAATCGAGTACCAGTATCAACAAGATTCAGTGCTTACATTGTACTCTCATTTCACGAAGCCGAATGAAGAAGGTAGCTGGTTCAATGATTATAGATATGAGTATGAAAGAAATGACTTTGATAAAGTAGTCAAATTCTTAAAGGTAATTTGGGATTTAGAAAATGAGGTTTGGATCAATGACTTCAGAAGTGAACGTAAGTATGACAGTCAACAAAATGAAATAGAATACTTGCGATACAATTGGAACAACATTTTAAAGGATTGGGAATTAGACTATAAAGAGGAAAGAAAATTCGACCTTCTTGGAAACAGAACCTACTATGTAAAATACAACTGGAATGCCGCAAACAGTAAATGGGTACCTAGCAGTTCAAAAATTATTGATGAATTCGATGATATTGGAAATGCACTTATGTACAGCACATACATCTGGGATGAATTGAGTGAGAGCTGGGTCGGAACCTACAAAACCAGTATTGATCCAAGAGATGAGCTAAATCGTTTGACTTATTATGCTTGGTATGAATGGGATTACGAAGTTAACGACTGGTATAAAGTCAAATACTTTGAATACGAATATGATGGTTTATCAGGAGTTTGCTTGGTATATGCAAATGACAATGATAGCTGGGTTTTAAATGACAAGTATGAATATATTTATGATACCGAGTTTAGAACTCTTTCTGAAATTGATTTTTATTTAAAAGATGAAGTATGGCGTGAATCTGGTAAAAAAGAATACCTCTACAACGGAGATACAACAACTTCTATATTTTACTCTGCAGGAGTGAATAACTGGTTACCCCAAAGAAAGTATATTGTTCTTTGGTATAAAACTGCAATTGATTATAAAGAAGCTTATGAATGGAATAATGATAACTCATCTTGGGTAGGTAACTATAAATACTTACAAACAAGAAATGATAAATTGCAAAGAACTTCTTATGTCAACTTTGAATGGGATTTTGAATCAAATGCTTGGGTTTATGCTACGCAAGTGGTTTATGAATACCATGATGAAATTCCAGTAAAAAGAAGAAATATCTTTCAATCCTGGATTGATAATGAATGGATAAATACTAAAGTTGAAAACTATCATTACAGAAAGCTCGACCGAAACTTAGACTTTCATGAGTTGCCTCAGAAGACATATGGTGATGTTGAATTTGTTATTCAAGCAACTAGTAACAACGACATGATGCCAATATACTTCTCAATCTCAGATCCAGCTATAGCATCAATAGTATTAAATCAAGTACAAATTAATCAAGCAGGTCAGGTACAAATAACAGCTATACAAGATGCTAATTGGTTATTTAATGCCACAAGCGTAGTACAAACATTGAATATTAATAAAGCTCCTCTGAATATAGGTGTTAGTGACACTATTAGACTTTTCGGGAATAGCAACCCAGAATTCAACATTCAATTCAATGGCTTTGTAAACGGAGACGATGTTAGCGATCTAGAGACCCTTCCGATAGCTACGACAACTGCTACAATTGAGTCCCCTCCAGGTGAATATCCAATAACATTATCAGGAGCCGAGAGTGTCAACTACGACTTCTTATATGAAGATGGTTTCCTTATAATTGAGGGTATTACTTTGGCAACTGATAATTCAAAAAATAATACTATTAATGTATACCCTAATCCTACGGTAAGATTTGTTAAGATAGATGGTTTGGAAAACATAGAGTCAATCCACTTATTGGATATAAATGGAAAAGTACTACTCAAGTTTGTAAAGCCTGATGGCAATACTTTTGATCTCAAAACTCTTAATGCTGGCGCTTATATTCTACAAATCAATACAGGAACTTCAACAAATAAAGTTCATTTAATAAAAGATTGATTTTTTGAAATAGTCTGATTGAATATACTTTTCAACTCAACACTAACCTCCTACTACCAAAACTAAGTAGAAACAATGCAGCAGTTGAGCAAAGTGCCATTACCACAGCCATGGGCATAGCACTGTCGGATTGCAATATGCTGACCAGTGCTGAGGCCAAAGCTCCTACTACCATCTGAAGGGAGCCCATTAGTGCTGAGGCGTTGCCTGCAGTGTGGCCTAAGGTCGCTAATGAAAGTGCAGAGGAATTAGGAAATATAAACCCAAGGAAGAACAGATATCCGAAAATCAAAGATGTGGTGATGTAAAGTCCTGAAAGGTTAAGGTAAGTTACTACCAAAAGCCCTATGCCTATTACAGATTGTGCCATCAGACTAAACAGAATAATCCGCTCACTTGGCAACTTCTTCAACAGTAAATTATTGATCTGGCTGGCACTTATAAGCCCTGCTGCAATCATGGCAAAGATGAGTCCATATTCCTTTTCAGAGACATTGAACAGTTGCATAAACAAATAAGGAGATCCGCTTAAATAAGCATATAATCCAGCATAAGCTATGGCTCCGGTAAAGGCAAAAACCAGAAACTGCTTATCTTTAAAAATATCGATGTAGTTTCCTAATATCTTTCGTGGTCTCAAAGAATAATTAGCATCCGCTTTCTTACTTTCCGGCAACCAGAAAATACAGCTCACTAAAACCATAACAGAAAGTACTATCAGAACTCCAAATACCGCTCTCCAACCCAGGCTAGCTGTCACATACCCTCCTGCCGTTGGAGCTATAATGGGCGATACTGCTATCACCATCATCAACATGGAAAATACCTTAGCCATTTCCTTAGTATCAAACAAATCTCTAACTATAGCTCTGGATGAAACCATACCAGCACATGAGCCCAAAGCCTGAAAAAACCTAAAGGCTATTAAGCCCTCAACTGAAGTACTGAATGCACAGCCTATAGATGCCAAAACGTACAATCCCAAACCGACATAGACTGGTTTTTTGCGCCCAAATCGCTCAAGCATAGGTCCGTAAAACAGCTGACCGACTGCTAAACCAATAAAAAAGCTTGAAAGTGAAAGTGAGATATGATTGATATCCGTATTAAGCCCAATAGAGATTTCTTCAAAGGCTGGCAGATACATATCGATAGACAAAGGCCCTATGGTGGTCAATGACCCCAAGATCAGAATTAGCAGGAACCGGTTATTTCGTGTATCGATGGCCATGACTACATCAAATGATTGAGCTTTTTAAAAGAAGTCGCAAATGTAGGGTTTTGAAGGCTACAGTGTTAACAAATTAAAAATCAGATTGAATTTTTACATCAATGGAAATGATTGATTGTGCATATCGATAGCATCTGGTGATAAACGGTCAACAATCATTGGATAACTCCATAAAGGCCACCTACTTCCACCTGCTGGTTCTCTCACTAGTCTCTTGAAATTCAGATGCTAAGGAATTGAATCTCGCTTTGAGAAGCAGCGCTCTGCCTTCAGAGTTCCTGGTGTATATGTAATCGCAATCTCCAACAAACTTTCTCCAGTTGGAAGCTAGCTTCATAACCACATCTTTATGTTTCGCCAGATGATCAGGCACAGCATGATAGTCGCGTTGTTTGATAAAAGCCCACCAATTCTTTCTAATCATGATGTATCGGGGGTTAAGCACCGGACCAACGATAGCTTGCATTGACTCAATAAAAAGGCTTTTCTCATAAGTAGTTCCGCCCTCCAGGTGACAAAATACCTCTCCATGATCATTAACAGTAGTTAGAATTTTCAGCTTACTTCTATCGGTATGTATTTGCCCCACATCAACCAACGTTTTTAACATGGCATGACTAATAGACTCCAGATCTTTAGCAATATCTCTGTATTTTATATAGACTCTCAGCGATTTGAAAAGGCTGCGACCGAAGAATACCGCAAGACCTCCTAAAAATGTATAGAAAAGCGTCCATCTCCCTTGAACTGTTTTTAGGAACCCTCGAAACCTAGGCAAATTATCCACAAACTCAAGTGTGTAAGCTGATATACCAAGCCCAAGTTCCACGAGAACATACTTGATGGTTTTATTAAGGTAAAGCTGCTTTTGCCTTTTATACTCTACCTGCTCCTCAAATGGAACCTTAATTTCTTCAACTAAATGAGTACCATTGGTAATTGCTTCTTTCCACTGTTGTGTAAGCTTTTCACGCTCTGCCGCGGACTGCATCATCCTCTGATTAGACATTTCGGCCTTCTCCTTATTGTATTTATAAGGCAAAAGCAGCCTATTCAATCCATTCTCTATTGTTCGCTCTTCACGTTCAGAAATACCTAAAAACCCTCTAAACCTTCTATTAAGAATAGCAATATCTCGACCTCCAAAGTCATGAGTTGGGTCATAACAGGCCAAATGCCAAATATTACTGGTTTTGCTTTTGTTCCCTCTTTGGGTTCTGATGGCACGTCCACGCATTTGGTTTGAGAGCACAAATGACCCCACGTAACTGGCTAGTATTAACGAATTAATAGATGGTGCGTCCCAGCCTTCTCCCAGCAATGATTTGGTACCCACCAAAATATTAATATTTCCAGATTCAAAGACCTGAGTTATTATATGTACCAAATGATGCCTAACCTTATCGTTCTGCTTTAAAAGGAGATAATCAGCATCATAAGCCAGCGGCTCAAAATTAATTTCATCAATGTCATGTTGCCCAGCAATTCGAAGAACCTCTGGCAAAGAAATGGCTGGAATCAGCACCAAAGAACCAGTCAAAACACCCAATTTTATCTCAGCGCCAAATTGACGTCTTAAAGTCTCAAAAATAGGGATCACTCCCATTTTGTTCATCGCAACTTCTTCCGACAAATACTCGGCTCGTATGTAGTCACTCAACACGACCTGCCTTAATGATGCTCCTAGTTGTTTTGATTCAAATGCTGTTATATCACAAATGCTACTCAGCTTATTTAAACTGGAGGTCAGCACCTTTTCCAATGAACTGTCGTTACTCAAATTTATCTTACCCCACTCAATAGCTCCTGTTTGTCGAATTCTTTTAGCAACGCTTTTTTGATGTTTAATAGTTGCTTCATCAATGGGCTCAAAAACATTGATGTAGTAATCAAGAAAAGTCTCTAACCATTCATCATTAAGTTTTGGCAAATCTTTGAGTTGGTTTCCAGTTATTTTCACATGCTCTCCATGAAGTACTACCTTCTTATGATTCAGGTAAATCAAAATTGAAGAATAATACTTCATGTTGTCATATATTGAACTGAGATGCTGCTCAGGCTCAAGAAACAAGGGAGAATTAGTGATGTCGGCTAATATCTTTTCATCATTAATTAACTCTTGCCTCAACAGGTCAATCTTATGCCGGTGGCTTTTAATCAATTCAAGCTCCTTAGAAGAAGGAGATGACAGATACACATAATCCTGATGCGGACATAAATCACCTTCTCTGATCAACTCAGGCACAGCAATCTCGGTATCTACTGGGCCGTTAAGCTCGAGGTACCTGTTCCATTCTGAATAAGTAACATCATATGGTGGTGTAGCGGTAAGCCCAACTATAGTCGGCTTCAGTTTTGATTTGAATTTTATCAATGTTTTCCACCATGCATTTTTCAGGTGATGTGCCTCATCAATGACAATTGTACCTAAACCAATTTTCTTAAATGAGGAAATTAAATTATCAATTTCTGATTTCGAACCAGAACTCTCCTGCTCCTCATCGGCCTCCAGTTCTAAAAGTTCATCTTCAATAATCTTGGTACCTGAGGCTGCAGCATGAATACCCTGATAGGTAGCAACTGTAATTAATTTTGGGTTTCTAATATCATTTGAAATCCACTCTGGCGGAGACATAGTTTGAAGGAACAATTCACAAAACCTATGAACCCATTGATTTCTGATAGCGATGGTCGGTGCTAAAATTAAAGTGGGCTTATTGAGACGCAGCATCACCTCTAAGCCCAACACTGTTTTGCCTGATCCTGGAGGTGCTATTACATGCAAATGATCATCATTAAGGTGATCTTGCAGCTCTCTGAGTACTCTTTCCTGATAAGGCCGCCAGGGATATTTAAAATTAATGTCTGATGGAAAATGGTTCAATAAAAAGAATCGGTTAGTGTTCAATTAAAGGTCACTAAGCTAATATTCCGTTGAATCAAATTATAAAGTAGTAGAAATTTATTTCACCATATAGAATAAATTCTGTCATAATCACAAAATAGGTTACTCATCCTTCAAAACATCTACAGGATTGGTTAATGCCGCTTTTATAGATTGATAGCTAATTGTTAGTAATGCGATTAAAATAAGTGAAACTATCGATATGATCACTACCAGCGGGTTGATCTCTATTCGATATGCAAAGCCCTCAAGCCACTGATTCATGACATATAGGCTGAAAGGAACGGCAATTGCAGATGAAATAATTAATAATACCAAATAATTTCTAGCTAATAAGGATACTATCTGGGATACATTGGCACCCAATACCTTCCTCACTCCAACTTCCTTAAGACGCATTCGGGTATTATAACTTACTAAGCCAAAGAGGCCAAGGCAAGCTATAAAAATTCCTATTCCTGTAAAAACTGTTATAAGTCCTCCGAGCTTTTGCTCATTCTTATACATCTTATCAAAATCCTGATCAATAAAGTTATAAGTGATTGGCCAGGTCGGTTCTAGGTCTGCCCAGGTTTTTTCAATAAATTTTATGGTCTCCGCGACATTATCACCTGTTAACCTCAGTGCCATTTTGTAATACGATCTTGGATAAAGATGTATTACTGATGTTGCAATTTGCTCACGCATACTTTCGAAATTGAAATCTTTAACCACTCCTATTATCTCACCTCTTTTTGTGGAGTCATAATGCCACATTTTCCAACTTAAAGGTTTACCCAGTGCCTCTTCAGCTGAACTGTAACCGAGAGCACTTACTGCCGTCTCGTTCACAATGAATCCTCCTATTGCATCAGATGCCAAATTCTCATCAAAGTCTCTACCTGCAATTACTACTAGTCCGATGGTTTTAACATAATCATGATCAACAAGAAAATGATTAGCCGAAAGGGTTTTATCTCCTATCGGTTGTATGATATTATCACCAGCCACAATATCACCAGGGAAGCCATAAGCATACGTGGCAGATTTAATATCAGGATTGGCTAAGAAAAGCTGCTTGGTTGTTTCTAGGTTTTTACGAAGTCCGGGTCTCAATGTAATTGTGATTACATGCTCCTTATTAAAACCTAAGTCCGTTTTTCTAAGAAAATCTACTTGCTGATAAACAACTATTGATACGATGATAAGTGAAGCTGATAAAGCAAACTGAATAACAACCATTACATTTCTAAACGTAGATTTTCCATTGCCAGAACTACCTTTGAGCTTAAGCATTGCAATGGTGTTAAATTTAGATGCATAAACTGCTGGATAAAGACCTGCCAATGCCCCTAACAATATTGAAAAAACCAAAATTATCATAAGGTTCAATGGGCTTCCAAACATCTCAAAGTTCAATGGCTTTCCAAGAAATTGACTTAAATAACCCACTGACATTTCAACTATAAAGCCTGCCAGAATAATGGACAATAGTGAAATCATTATGGACTCACCAATAAACTGAAATATCAGATGCTTTCTTTTGGCTCCAATAATTTTTCTGACACTCACCTCTTTCATCCTACTCATGGCTT
>NZ_SMLV01000163.1 GCF_009711525.1 Fulvivirga lutimaris | reverse complement strand
ACATAGCACTTTTGGTTGTCTCCATTTATGTAAACTATCGTTCCGAAGATTTTGAGTTCCTTCTTTATTTAAGAGGGAAAATGTCCATGATGGTGTATGTTTCTGCATTGGGCTTGGTACTGTTTTTTATAAATCTGATCTTTTCAGGTTTGGATGCTCGTACAAACTCTAAAGAAAAGGCTGCCTTGGAGCAGGAAGTGAATGCCTTAAAAGCTAAGATGTTTGACCTTCAGGAGGCTACTAGCTCCAAAAGACATGAATCTACTGCAGTACCAACTGAAGCTGATAACAAAAGTACTTCAGAGGCTGATAGTGACGACAATTAACTAACTTTTTATGGATAACCAGCTCATTATTAAACAAGAGCTTTTGCACGCCTATGACGTGCTTGATAAATTTATAGCCAACCCTGAGAACATCAATAGTGTTGAAGCGGGAGCTAAATTGCTGGCCGATGCTTTTAAAGCAGGGGGTAAAGTTATTGCTTGTGGTAACGGTGGGTCTCATTGTGATGCCATGCACTTTGCAGAGGAATTAACTGGGAGATACCGTGATGACAGACCTTCACTTCCGGCTATAGCAATTTCAGATCCTAGCCACATTTCATGCGTAGGTAATGACTACGGTTTTGACTATGTCTTTTCAAGGTTTGTTGAGGGAGTTGGCTCAAATGGTGATGTTCTTTTCGCTATAAGTACGAGTGGTAACTCTAAAAATGTGATTAATGCTATAAAAGCAGCGCAGAAAAAGGATATGAAAGTTATGGCGCTAACTGGAAATGGTGGAGGTAAGATGGCTGGTATGGCTGATGTGGAAATACGAGTGCCACATTACGGTTATGCTGATCGTGTTCAGGAAATTCATATCAAGGTTATTCACATACTTATTTTATTGGTTGAAAAACTGGTTAAATAATGCTTGCTAAGTCATTTGGAGCAGCAGTATATGGCGTAGATGCCAAAATCATCACAATAGAAGTAAATGTAGGGCAGGGGCTCAAGTTCTTTATGAGTGGGCTGCCCGATAGTGCCATTAAAGAAAGTGAGCATCGGGTAGAGTCTGCAGTTAAACAGTTTGGGTATAGAATGCCACGCCAAAAGGTGGTAGTTAATCTTGCTCCTGCAGATATTAAAAAGGAGGGAAGTGCCTATGACTTGCCCATTGCCCTAAGCATTCTAAAAGCCTCTGATCAGATTGGTGCCGATAAGATGGAAGAATATCTGATTATGGGTGAGCTTGCATTGGATGGTTCATTGAGACCGATCAAAGGTGTGCTACCCATTGCTATAGAAGCTAGAAAAAATAAATTCAAAGGCTTCATGCTTCCTAAAGAAAATGCCAAAGAAGCGGCTATTGTTAATGACCTTGATATTATTGGTGTTGAGACAATAGCCGAGGCAGTGGATTTCTTTGAAGGAAAATTAGAAATAGCACCCCTCGAAGTGGACACCCGAGATGTGTTCATGGCTCAGAATGATAACTACAGTGCGGATTTTAAAGATGTTCAAGGCCAGGAGAATATCAAAAGAGCCCTTGAAATAGCCGCTGCCGGTGGACATAATGCCATTATGATTGGCCCGCCAGGTGCAGGCAAGACCATGTTGGCGAAAAGGCTTGCTTCTATACTTCCGCCATTGAGCTTGCATGAGGCCCTTGAGACAACAAAAATTCATTCCGTAGCTGGCAGATTAGGTAAAGATGCCTCTCTTGTTTCAACAAGACCATATCGTTCGCCTCACCACACCATTAGTGACGTAGCTTTGGTTGGAGGAGGAGGAAATCCCCAGCCTGGTGAAATATCATTGGCGCATAATGGTGTTTTGTTTTTAGATGAACTACCAGAGTTTAAACGGACTGTTTTGGAAGTGATGCGCCAGCCAATGGAAGACAGGAAGGTGACCATTTCAAGAGCAAAAGTATCATTGGATTATCCAGCCAATTTTATGCTCATAGCAAGTATGAACCCTTGTCCTTGTGGATATTATAATCATCCTGAAAAGGAGTGTGTCTGCGGCCCCGGTGTAGTGCAGCGCTACTTGAGTAAGATCAGCGGCCCTTTATTAGACAGAATTGATTTGCATGTAGAAGTTACTCCAGTGTCATTTGATGAAATGACGGCTAATCGAAAGACAGAAACAAGTGAAGAAATCAGAACACGGGTAGTTAAAGCCAGAGACATCCAAACCAATCGATTTGAAAAGGTAAAAGAGATTCATTGTAATGCTATGATGCCTTCGCAAATGGTGAAGGACATCTGTGAGATAAATGAGGCTGGCAAAACTTTGTTAAAAACTGCTATGGAAAGACTAGGTCTTTCGGCAAGGGCTTACGATCGCATTTTGAAAGTTTCAAGAACCATTGCTGATCTTGCAGGTTCAGAAGAAATTAAGATTGAGCATTTGGCAGAAGCTATCCAATACAGGAGCTTGGATAGAGAAGGTTGGGCGGGTTAACGAGCTATTAGCTTCGAGCCGTAAGCTACAAGCCTACCCATGTTTTTGCTTGAAGCTTATAGCTCGTCATTCAAAGCTGATTTTATTTAAGCCATGCTTTCATCATCCACAAGGTCTTTTCTTGTTGGTCTATGAAGTCAGACATCAGGTCTTCAGTACCGTGATCATCAGCTGTTACTGCCATTTCTTTAATCTCTCGTTCCAAAGACAACAACTCTTGTAGGTTACTGGCTACTGTAGAAACCGTAGTTTCTCCATCGTGAACATTCTTAGTTACTTTAATCGTAGAGGTATTAAGGTAATCTTCGAATGAGTGCAATGGCATTCCTTCAATAGTCAATATACGTTCTGCTATCTCATCAATCTTTAAAGCAGCGTCAGTATAGAGTTCCTCAAACTTGGCGTGTAACTGAAAAAAGTGTTTGCCTTGTATATTCCAATGAAAACCTCGGATGTTCTGGTAGTAGATCTGATAATCTGCTAGTAATACATTTAGTTTTGAAATTATTTCTGCGTTTTTCATAATCATTTTCTTTTTTATTGTATCCTAAAGTTACGTAATAGGCTATTATTAGTAAAATTGATAGTTTTTATACTTATATAGATTATACTTATATCTTCTTGATTCAAGCGTTCGGTATAGGCAGTCTTATTGGTTATATTTGGTCATAACATATGTCAGAATACGGAGAAATATTGCTTTTTATAATTGGGGGGTTGCTCTTTCTGGCAGGCGGGCTATTCACTAATTATATATTGAGGCCATCACGCCCTAATGCCGAGAAGCTGACGACCTATGAAAGTGGTGAGGAACCAATAGGTTCGGCACGTGGCAGGGTAAATACCAGGTTTTACATTATAGCGTTGATATTCTTATTGTTTGAGGTGGAGATTATATTTCTATTTCCGTGGGCAACTGTATTTGGCAATAAGGAGAGAATAGCGGCAACTGATGGTTTATGGGGATGGTTTTCTTTAATAGAGATGTTTGTGTTTATAGGCATTCTGGCTTTGGGCTTAGCGTATGTTTGGGTGAAGGGTCATCTGGACTGGCCAAAAATTGATGTGCCTAAAAATGATTTTAAGTCACCCGTACCTGCAAAGTTGTACGATGACATT
>NZ_SMLV01000151.1 GCF_009711525.1 Fulvivirga lutimaris | reverse complement strand
GGATTAAGTGAAAGCTTTTTTTGCTTTAGTTATTGATTATCCAGGTTGATATTTCATCTAAAAATCCAACAACAAAGGCCTTTGTAAGTTCGTCATCTCCGATGCTTAATCCAGTTTCTGAAGGTTGGAAAAAATGATTCGCTTTACTGAAAACAGTAAACTTATATTGAGTTCCAGAGGCTAAAAGAGCACCTTCCATCCTGTCTTTATTTTGTTGAATGCTTACTTGGGAATCATTTCCACCAAACAAACCCAATACAGGTATATTGAGCCTTTTCAGATCGTTTGCCGGATCGTAATAAAGAAATGAAGACAAGGATGGTAAACCATAAACCACCTCTAATTCTTTAGCAGTTGCCATTACATTGGTTTCTAATTCTGCATTGTTAGAAGAAGGCAAATTTGACAGTACCAACCGATAGCTGTTTTTGAACTCTTCTACTGCATTATTTACGCCCACACAGTTATGAATAGCTCTCATTAAATTAGCATGTGCTGAAACTTCTCGTTCAATAATTGCAGCATTGAGGTTTGTGTTTGCATAGCTATTCCTGACCTGAGCAAGTACTACTTCTACCAGGGGAACAGATGGCGCGGCCATTAGTATGAGTTGTTTTACAGATGAATTATTAGCCGCTACTTTTGACGTTATTATACCTCCCTGGCTATGTCCAAATAGCGTAAATTCATTAAATGGATGTTTTTTGTAAGTATTAAAATAATTTATAATAGCACTGAGATCATCTGTAAGGTCATCAATTGTGCTGTTAACAAAATCACCATTACTTTCTCCTTCTCCTCTATCATCGTAGCGAAAGGTCGCAATGCCTTTTGAGGCCAGATGTTCAGCAATTATCTTGAAAATTTTAAATCCAAAGAGCGTCTCATCTCTATCTTGAGGTCCACTCCCTGAATTCATAATTACCAGCGTGTTTTTCTTAAGATTTTCTGGTATCACAAGTGTTCCTCCAATTTTAATACTGTCTCGCTTAATTATTAAGTCTGTTTCCTGCCATTTAGTATTGGTTTTCTGTGCAATCACCGTACTACTTATAATCAAGTAGGAAACAACCAATAATAAAGCTCTGCTTACATTTTTCATATTTCTGAGTTTTGAGTAGTTGAATTTTTTGTTCCTTTTATCAACATGTATAGTGTTAGTTCAACCTCTCCTAGTGCTGCCGATAAACCTACAACCCAGGCGAGCCAAACTTCATTGCCGGGATAAAGAAAGTCACCAAAGGTTTCCATTAAATAGCCTATTGCAGCCACAATCATCATCCATCCAAAGAATGAAGGAATTAGGTCTGATTTAATCAACAGGTATCCGAGGATGAAGCAGTGGAATCCAAAGAAACCTCCCGCAATAAGGTATCCATATCGATGAGCATCCATAAAAAGTAAGCTCAGGCTTTCGAGTTGTTCTGGCTCAAATGCCGATAAGTATCCAGCCTGGCTGAGTACATGGTAAGCCATAAAATGGTTAAGCAAATTCAGTGCTCCGATAGCAGGATGTGCCAATAGCCTTAAGGATGAAGACACCATGGCTAGCATTTTACCATACGGTTTTAAAAGCTGGTAAAGCATCACAGAAATAATAGCGTCTAAAATGAAAGCAAAGAGGTCAGCCGCTAAGCCCACTCTAAAGAGCATGATGTTTTCTAATATGTTTGATGCTGTTAATGCAGCATCATCGGGCACAACAATATTGGCTCTTACATAACCTTGACTAAATCCTGCGCAAATAATAACTAACAGGTACAACAAACCTATAAATCTGACTTTTGATGATTGTGTTTTCATGGTAATAGTTTTTGTTCTTAACTGTTGTAAAGGTGAGGTCAACAGACAAAGAATGCTTGACACTATGTGCCAATACCATTACACTTTAGGCCAGTGGCGAAGTTTTAACCGTTTGTTCTGTAGCTGCTTGGTGATACTCCGGTCCATCTTTTAAATGCCCTGTTAAAAGCACTTTGCTCTGAAAAACCGGTTTGGAAGGCTATTTCAGCCATTGATTGAGAAGAGTTTTTAATAAGCATGGTAGCCTCTTCTTGTTGAATACTCTGAACATACTCACGGAAGGTCAGTCTCTTTTCAGAAAGCCTTCGCTTTAGTGTTCGGACACTCATTCCAAGGTAGTCCGCCACCTGAATAACACTGGGAATACCGCTAGGTAGTGATTCCTTGATAAGGTTGTGAACTTCTTTAATCAGCATATCAGCATTAGAGTGGATTCCTTTCATTTCTTCGTCCATGCGCTCTACCAAAAACTGATGAATGCTCCTATCTGCCTTAATTGTTCGTATAGTTATGTCCGATGTTTTGAATTGAATAGAATTAACTGGGCTACTGAAATCAATGGGGCATCCAAAGTAATCAGATAATTGTTGCTCAGATTTTGAATGATGCCTGAAGGTAACGCGGCTTGGTTGTATAGGTTTTCCTGTCACTTCATTAAGGATGCCATTAAGCATTACAAAAGACACCTCGTTAGCTATTTCAATACCTAGTCTGGCAGTATTGCGCTGCATAATAAGGCTGGTGTACCCATCTAATTCCTCTTGCCGCACACTGCCATGATCGGTCACTAGCATCATAAAGCGCTCTACACGGTCAAGCACTTCCTTGGCTAGCCAACATGTTTTCCACGAAAGCCCTAGGGTGCCATAGTCGTCAGTATTGAGCTGTCTACCTTGCCGAACACAAAAACCGGGTTCCAATTTTTCTGCTGACCATTCATAAACATCAAATAGCAGTGCTATAGGTATATATTTTAGTCCTTGCTGTAATTCTTTTGAGTTTTGGTGAGACTCGAAATGCAAGGCATCAAGCCCTTCTGACAATGCCAGAGTTTTTGCCTTTTGATAAATACTTGAGCTTACAAAATACAATAGAATCGAAATTAGAGCCTGATATAATATTACTCAAAAAAGATGATATTGCTAAGCCAAGATGCGGTACCCACAGGCTAAAGTCTCATTTTATGTGTAAAGTTGATCAACTAAGTAACTAGTGCTATTCATCCTCCCTGCTATGCTAATTGTAATCAATAGAATAATCAAATTACTTTTTGATACATAAGAATTGATATCATTGACTAGTAACCCGTACATTCGCCATTCCCGCTACCTTCCCTCCTGCTAAAAATGTAAAA
>NZ_SMLV01000281.1 GCF_009711525.1 Fulvivirga lutimaris | reverse complement strand
ATATTAAAGCAACTATAGATTGTTAAAAAGAAGATTAAGGATCTTAATAGGCTTTGACTATTTCAAAATAGCTCTGGAAATAACTAGTTTCTGAATTTCAGAAGTTCCTTCACCAATGGTGCAAAGCTTTACGTCTCTGTAAAATTTCTCTACCGGATAGTCTTTAGTAAAACCATATCCACCAAAAATTTGAACAGCTTCGTTAGCCACCTCAACTGCAATTTCTGAAGCGTATAATTTAGCCATTGCAGATTCCTTGTTTACAGACTTTCCTTTGTTCTTCAAATCGGCAGCTTGGTGAATCAATAATTTTGCAGCTTCAATTTTTGTCGCCATATCAGCAAGCTTGAATGAGATTCCCTGAAATTTGGCAATAGGCTGATTAAATTGGTGCCTTTCCTGAGAATATTGAAGTGCTGCAAGATATGCGCCTTCCGCAATCCCCAGACTTAAAGCGGCAATGGAAATTCTTCCTCCATCAAGTATTTTCATAGATTGAATAAATCCTTCGCCAACATTTCCTAGCATTTGATCTTTATGGACTCTGCAGTTGTCAAAGATCATTTCAGCAGTTTCAGAGGCGCGCATTCCTAATTTGTTTTCTTTACGGCCGCCTGTGAAACCAGGTGTTCCTCTTTCAATTACGAAAGCCGTCATGCCGTGGCTATCACCAACTTCACCAGTGCGGACAATTACTACTGCTACATCTCCAGACTTCCCATGTGTTATAAAGTTTTTAGCCCCATTTATAACGTAGTAATCGCCATCTTGTACGGCAACGGTTTTCATATTGCCTGCATCAGAGCCGGTGTTGGGTTCTGTTAGTCCCCATGCTCCTATATATTCTGCTGTAGCAAGTTTTGGCAAATACTTCTCTTTTTGCTCTTCATTTCCGAATTGCATAATGTGTCCTGTGCACAAAGAATTATGAGCAGCCATTGACAGTCCAATAGACCCATCGATTTTAGACAATTCAACAATTGCAGTAACATACTCATGGTACCCAAATCCAGACCCATTATATTTTTCCGGAACCAATACACCCATTAGGCCAAGACCTCCAAGCTTCTTAAACAAGTCTACTGGAAATTCTTGGGCTTCATCCCATTCCATCATTTTAGGGCGTATTTCTTTTTCTCCAAAATCTCGGATCATTTGAGCTATCATGGTTTGATTCTCTGATATCTCAAAGTTCATTGTGGTTTCTTTTTCTGCAACTGAATTCATTTCATTATTTGGTTTATTAAAGTGCAAATTTAGAGATAAAAATAATTTACCCAAACGAATGTTAGTTTGGGTAAATTTAATATCAAAAAAATAATCGTATTTCAGGTTAATTTATTTATTAGACTATTTTTGCAACACATTAAGTATTAGATAAATAATTATGAAAATAGCAGTAATAGGTACTGGATATGTAGGGCTAGTTACAGGAACATGTTTTGCAGAAACTGGCAATACAGTGACTTGTGTCGATATTGATGAAAGAAAAGTGAATAGTCTAAAAAATGGGAAAATAACCATTTATGAACCAGGCCTAGAAAATCTTTTTGAAAGGAACCTCAAACAAGACAGGCTGCATTTTACTACAGATTTAAAAGAAGGTATTGAAGGCGCTAAAATAATTTTCTTAGCATTGCCAACACCCCCAGGTGAGGATGGATCAGCTGATTTGAAATATATTTTAAAGGTGGCAGAAGACCTTGGTCCACTTTTAAAGGACTATGCTGTTATTGTAGATAAAAGTACTGTGCCTGTAGGTACTGCAGAAAAAGTAAAAAATAGAATTGCTCAGAATTGTAATGTGGATTTTGATGTTGTTTCGAATCCTGAATTTCTCAGAGAGGGTGTAGCTGTTGAAGATTTCATGAAACCTGATAGAGTGGTTATTGGAACTATATCTGACAAGGCTAAGAAGTTAATGGATGTGCTATATGCACCGTTAGTACGTCAGGGGAATCCCATAATTTACATGGATGAAAAGTCAGCAGAGCTCACTAAATATGCTGCTAATTCCTTCTTGGCAACCAAAATCACATTTATGAATGAGATTGCCAACATGTGCGAGCTTTTGGGCGCTGATGTTGATGCTGTTCGTAGAGGTGTTGGAACTGACTCTAGAATAGGTAAGAGATTCCTATTTGCAGGCATTGGATATGGAGGAAGCTGTTTCCCCAAGGATGTTCAAGCTTTAGCCAAATCAGCTCAGGAAGTTAATTATGACTTTGACATATTGAAGTCGGTAATGAATGTGAATGAAAAGCAGAAGACAAAACTTATCCCACAAATAAAGAAACATTTTGGAGGTGATTTGAAAGGTAAGACCGTAGCACTTTGGGGCCTTGCTTTCAAACCTTATACTGATGACATTCGGGAAGCTCCTGCCCTTTATAATATCGATGAATTGTTAACAGCAGGTGCAACCGTTAAGGCCTATGACCCCGAAGCTATGGATAATGTAAAGGAGATCTTGGGAGATAAAATAGAGTTTTGCGATAGTCAATACACTGCTTTGGAAGGAGCGGATGTTTTATTCATTGCAACTGAATGGCCAGTATTTAGAACTCCAGATTTTGATAAGGTTAGCGAATTACTTCATTCAAAAACCATTTTTGATGGTAGAAACTTATATAATCCTGAAGAAATGAAAGATTTAGGTTACACATACTATAGCATAGGAAGAGGAACCATCAATGGGTAAGTCAGTATTAATTACCGGAGCGGCAGGTTTTTTAGGATCACACCTATGTGATAGGTTTTATAAAGAAGGCTTTAGGGTCTTGGCCATGGACAACCTTATCACAGGTAATCTGAAGAATATTGAACATCTTTTTGGTAAGGAAAACTTTGAATTTTATCATCATGATGTGTCAAAGTATGTTCATGTTTCCGGTGAGCTTGATTATATCCTTCATTTTGCTTCTCCAGCCAGTCCCATTGATTATTTAAAAATACCAATACAAACACTTAAAGTTGGTTCTTTAGGGACTCATAATTTGCTTGGTCTAGCCAAAGCAAAAAATGCTAGAATGCTTATTGCTTCAACATCTGAAGTTTATGGAGACCCTATGGTTCATCCACAGACTGAGGAGTATTATGGCAACGTAAACCCGGTGGGTCCACGGGGTGTATATGATGAAGCCAAAAGGTTTCAGGAGGCCATGACAATGGCATACCATACTTATCATGGTTTAGAAACCAGAATAGTCAGGATATTCAATACTTACGGACCTAGAATGCGATTGAATGATGGTAGAGTACTCCCCGCATTTATTGGGCAGGCGTTGAGAGGAGAAGACCTGACTGTTTTTGGCGATGGATCACAGACAAGGTCATTCTGTTATGTAGATGACTTAATAGAAGGGATTTATAGACTATTGTTTAGTGACTACGCCTATCCTGTTAACATTGGGAACCCTGACGAAATTACAATCTCACAATTCGCAGAGGAGATTATCAAACTGACAGGAACAAATCAAAAAGTAGTTTATAAACCACTGCCAAAAGATGATCCGATGCAGCGTCAACCAAATACTGATAAAGCTAGAGAGATTTTGGGCTGGGAAGCAAAGGTATCTAGAGCAGAAGGCTTGAAAATTACCTATGATTACTTTAAGTCTTTGAGCAAGGAAGAGTTATTTACTAAGGATCATAACAATTTTGAAGGGTACATTAAAAAATGATCTAATGATCATCCCAATCAAAATATTCATCCTCCTCTAACTCTACAGCTTTCCCCTTTTTAAGACCTTTGTTTTTAAAGGCGTCTTTAAGCTCTTGCAGCTCCTTTTTAAGGTCAGCGGCAATTTTCTTTTTAACCTCTTGCTTGTCGTAGCTCACTTGATAGTCGGATGTGGTACCTGTTATTTTTAAGTACAACATTGACTCACCCGAAACATCTTCTTCAATAGCACCGAATGCCTCATCTTTATCTACCTTTCTGGTACTTCTAAGTGGCGTCACAACATGGTAGTCTATGTCTTGATTAAATTGATGAGTCCCGCTTATTTTCAATGAGGTAATGTTGGTGCCTACTTCCATTTGAGGTATGTAAATAGTTTGGTCCTGGATAAATATCTCATTGCTAATATTAGAGAAGGTCAGGTGATCCAATTTATCTTCATCAACATATTTTGAAAGCTTTTTCATAGGTTCAAAATTATTGAGTTCGCCTTTTGAAATTGAAGTCAAGATGCTCGCTTGAAGTGATGCTGGCTGCAGATTAAGGTAATGGTCAAAACTCATGCTGGTTTCTATTTGAGCATTAACAGTTCCTTTTAGATTTTTGTCAATGATAAATTCTTGGTTGAAATTTTCAAGCACATAGAAAATGCTGTCTATCTTAAGTCCGGTTATTGAAATTTGACTTTTTACATCTACTGATTTATTTGACGGAGCCTCTACATTCCCTGTTAGAGAAACATTTCCGCCCATCGCATCAAATGATATTCCATTTGAATGCAGGCCTTGATTTTTAATGATGACATTCCCTTTGACATTGGAAGGATGAAAACGCCTAAATGTCAGCCTATCAATATTAGTGTTAAACTTTAGCTTTAGCCTGGGAGACAGCTCGAAATAGTATTTATCAGAGCCCTTTGAATTTGTTTGAGCAAGCAACTCATCCAAATCAAGGTAGTTGGAATGTAAATCTGCCTCAATTCCTATAGGTTCATTTTCTAAAAGGATAAAAGCAAGCAGATTTTTGAAAAGACCGTTTAATCGAAAATCACTCTTTCCATAGTTGCCCGAAACATCATTAAGGGCTATATCTATATTATTGAATAGGAATTGGCCATTGAGGTTTTGCAAAGGATACTTTAAGCTTGCCATCGCCAAATTGATCTCTTTGCAGACTATTTGGCCTGATGTTTTTGTTCTACCCTGAAGATTCCGACTCTTCAAATCGTTAACATTTCCATTGAAAGAAATATCAATATCTAAGCTGCCTGATGCAGACTTGAGCCCTTTCGGTTGATAAAAATTTAATAGTGAGTTCATATCCATAGCTCCAGAGAAATCAAATATTAACTTAGGGTTGGAGAAATTGATAATGGTTAGATTACTATTGAATTCAGACCCATCTAGGCTTCCCTCGATGTTTTTCAGTTCTAGCATACCTTGCTTCGTATTGTAGATATCCGCCAATTTCAAATACCCCTCTGCATTCGCATTTTTAAGTCTTGAGTCTGTTTCAGGATAGAAAATAGAGGCTTCTTTTAGACCGAACTGAACTTCAAGCTGAGGGCCTACTTTCTCTCCCAAATCACCAATGAGTGACAGGTTAAAATAGGTGTTTCCAGAGCTTTCATAAACGCTTAATTTTTTCTGAATTGGCTCCGGCATTAGAGAGCTTATTGTATTAAGGTTGGTGTCCTTGCCTTCTAGGTGTATTTCAATGAACTGTTTGTCTTTGAAGGCATATTCACCATAAGTCAAAAACTCAGATCCGGATACTTGTAAGCTGGAGGGACTAATGCCTACTTTTTTGTTGATGTCATCATAGACTATTTTAGCATTCACCTGCATTTCCTTTTCTGTAATAAACGCATTACTTCTGGATGATATGTTGTGTACCTGGTAGTTGCCTGAAGCATCAATATCAAAAAGCTCGTTATTATATATCACACTTGCCGAGGTACTAGATGTAGTTAAATCAACTATATTATCAATGGCCTGATTGTCATAAATAAAATGAACGTTTGATAGCTTGACTTTTTTCAAATCAAAATCAACATTTTTTGATTCACCAGAACCCTGCTTTTTTACAATATCGTAATTAATTACCCCTTGTTTGTCAACAGATATCAGGCATGTAGCATTTTCAAGACTAACACCTTCTATGGAATACGTGTTGTTCCATAGCTTTATAGGATTGAAACCAATTGAGAGCTTATCGGCAATTAATAATTTCGATTTCTCTTTCTTGTTGCTACCATCAACTTCAATCTTATTAAAGATGATAGATACTTCAGGGAAGTCATCTAGAATGGTCACATTAATCTCTTTGACAGCAATAGGTGTGTTGATATACTTGTTTGCTTCAGCAACAAATCTTTGAATAATAGTATCGCGATAGTAGTAGACAACTAGCGAACTGACTAACAGAACCAAACTCAAAATGGCTATTGAGTAAAAAAATGCCTTTTTAAGTATTTTTACGGTGTTCAAATAAAATTGATTTTTCTTTCCAAACTCGCTCTAAAGGTACTTTTTAAAAGCCATATTGTTCAAACGAAACAGAGCTTCAAGAATTTTAATTCTTTTCTTACAAAATAAATTTGCATAAAATTAAAACTGTACTAAATTTGCATTCCATTTCGCAGAAGAGCGAGATAAATTAATAAAAAGGGCGCTTAGCTCAGTTGGTTCAGAGCACCTCGTTTACACCGAGGGGGTCGGGGGTTCGAATCCCTCAGCGCCCACTAAGAGACAGTTTATACTGTCTTTTTTTGTTTAGCAACATTTGGACTTTATTGTCTATCTAAACTTTGTCTATTCTTAATTATATTTAGGGTTGGCAATAATGGGAAATTAGCTCAGTTGGTTTAGAGCATCGCCTTGACAGGGCGGGGGTCGCTGGTTCGAATCCAGTATTTCCCACTCTTCTCTTCACCAGCATTCAGATACTTTTTTAATTCATAACATTCACATAATTGGCTTAATAACATTTTGCCCTATTTTTATGATTATATATGAGTAAAATAGCCACAATTTTAATCTGCATAATTTCTTTTCACTTAAATGCTCAATCTAAATTGGATGTTCAGGGACATAGAGGAGCGCGTGGAATTTTTCCAGAAAACTCAATACCAGCCTTTCTCTACGCGCTCGATCAGGGTGTAACTACCTTAGAGATGGATGTAGTTATTTCTAAGGATGGAAAAGTAGTTGTTTCTCATGAGCCATACTTATCTTCTGCTATATGCCTTGACTCTCTTGGAAATCAAATTTCTGCTAAAGATGAGTTGAAACACAATATCTATAAGATCACTTATGAAGAAGTGGCAAAATGTGACTGCGGTTCCAAAGGCAATGCCAGGTTTAAAGATCAGATTAAAATCAGTACAACTAAGCCTTTGCTGGAGGATGTAATTAAGACAGTTGAAGAACACATTAAAAGCCAAACAAGATTTGAGGTGTATTATAACATCGAGCTAAAGACAGAAGAAAATGGTGATGGAGTTTACCACCCAAATCCAACTGAGTTTTCAAAAATAGTTTATCAACTCATAGACCAATACCTTCCTTGGAATAGAATAATTATTCAGTCTTTTGACTTTAGAATACTGAAATACTGGCATGAACACTATAGCAATGTTAGGTTGGCAGCTTTGGTAGAAAATGTTAAATCGGCAAAGGGCAATATTCAGGAGCTAGGCTTCACTCCGGCAATCTATAGTCCTTATCACAAATTGTTATCCGCCAAGAAAATAGCCGAGCTACACAATTTGGGAATGAAGGTTATACCTTGGACTGTGAATGAAAAACCTGACATGCAGAATTTGGTGAAATGGAAGGTGGATGGTCTTATTACCGATTATCCTAATCGTGCAGCAGAATTGGGATATATAACTCCTAAAATTTCAATGGACGATTGAGTTTTCATACTCGTTTAGTAATCCTATCTTAGCAGCTTTAACCTGAATAATATGAAGAAATATGATGTTTATGGCATTGGTAATGCCCTTGTAGATATAGTCACTGAGGTTTCAGATGAATTCCTAGGTAAATACAGTGTTGAAAAGGGGCTGATGACCCTTGTCGATGAAGAAAGACAATCCGAATTGGTGGAAGCTATTCATTTGCCGTCTAGCAATATGCAATGTGGTGGATCAGCGGCTAACTCAATTATTGCTATTAGCCAATTTGGTGGAAGTAGTTATTATTCTTGTCGTGTGGCTAAGGATGATATGGGCACTTTTTACTTGAAAGATCTTAAGAGCAATGGGGTTGATACAAATTTAACTTCAGAAACCGCTCCTGAAGGAATTACCGGTAAGTGCTTGGTGATGACTACACCTGATGCTAACAGAACAATGAATACTTTTCTTGGTATTACTTCAACTTTTTCTGTTTCAGAGATTAATGAAACTGCCCTTAAAGACAGTAAGTACTTGTACATGGAAGGCTATCTAGTGCCCGGTGAGGATGGGCAAAAAGCAATGAAATTGGCAAAAAAAATAGCTGAGGACAACGGAGTGAAAGTTGCGATGACATTCTCTGATCCTAGCATGGTGAAGTATTTTAAACCACAAATGGAAGAGATAGTTGGAGCGAGTGTTGATTTGCTTTTCTGTAATGAGGAAGAGGCGATGCTTTTTACAGATACCAATACAATTGAATCAGCACGTGAAGAATTGAAGAAAGTAGCTAAGAAGTTCGTAATAACTTTAGGCGCAAATGGCGCTATGATATTTGATGGAGACACATTTATTGATATCGAACCTTATAAAGTGGATGCAATTGATACTAATGGCGCTGGAGACATGTTTGCTGGAGCATTCTTATATGCCATAACCAATGGGCATTCATACGCTGATGCAGGGAAGCTTGCCAGTCTTGCGTCTTCTAAGATCGTTTCTAAGTTTGGACCAAGACTGGAATTGCAACAAGCTAAAGAAGTTAAAAAACAGCTTCTGCCTTAGAACCTAGTCGAAAGAAATATTCAACCAATTTTCAAACGAGTCCTTCTGTTTTTCAGTTGGGCTCTTTTTTTGACTTATGCTGTACCTTTTCAAAAATGACTTGCCTTCCGTTTTGGTTGTAATGACAAGGGGCTTAAAATTCCTTTCTATCTGAAATTCTAGAGTTCCACCTTTTAGTTCTTTCAGCAAACTTTCGGTTGGCTTTTGCTCATTTATAGTCAATATTTTGTCACGAATTGAAAATAGAGATTCCCCTGTGGAATCAGGTACTATTTGGGCCACTTTGCATTCATCTCCATCAAACACCACTTTTAATCCCAATTCTCTTTCGAGCAGTAATGGGGAATCATTTATTTCTAAACTACATCCCACTGTTTCAAGTAGTGCTGAAACCAAATCTTCCTTAGGTTTTGTTCCATCTACATAGTCGGCAAAGTACTCATCAAGATTCTGATCAGCAACTTCTTCACATATGTTCTTAATATCATCATGAGCATATCCCTTACCAGTTTTTCCAAACCGATTGTACAGAATTCTCATTACATCATCCAAAGATTTAGCATTGGTAGAATTCTGTCGCATTAAAAGGTCTAGCGTTAATGCAGTCATGGCCCCCTCCACGTAAATGGAGCTTTTTTTATAAGGAGCACTTGGCTGGTAGCCATCTATCCATAAATCGATAGAAGAATCTATTACAGAATTGTTGTGCCTTCCGAAATTTAAAAAGTGACGATTGAATAGTTTAGTCAGCTCATTTATATACCACGCTTTATCAAAAACCTTTGATCGTACTAAAAACAAATCTCCATAATAGGTTGTAAAACCCTCTGCCACGTAACCAGTTGGGAATACTGCCGGCTTACCAAAATTATAAGGCTGCAATTCTTCTGGACGGATGTTACAAATGTTCCAGGCATGAAATAGTTCGTGTGAGCTTACTCCCATAAGTTCGCTATAAAGCTCAGGTTTATCTAATTCCTTTCCTGGGCCAATACATATTACAGTTGAATTTGAGTGTTCAACCCCATGGTAAAATTTATTAGGTGTTAATTCCAATAGGAAATGATAGTCTTTGGCCGGAAGCTTATTCATTGTGCCTATTTGGTATTCGCTAAAGAGCTTAAACTCTCTGATTAATTTGTCAGTGTCTAAATTATGCTCACCTTGTATCCATATATGAAATAGCACTGCATCAACTTCATAATCCAAATGTTGAAGTGTTCGGCTGGCTATCAAAGGACTGTCAGCAAGCTCGTAATAGCTGCTTGCTGTGAGTTTATTGTTTATGGATTTTAGCCCACAGCCTATAACATATCCTTCTGGAAATTCTACATGAACCAAATGCTCATCAAGCATCCGGTCTTCACAATAAAGCATGCAGTTTACAAAGTTGATATAGATTTGATTTTCAGTAAACCAGGAATTGCCTGCATCTAGCTGATGAGCATAATATTTATACTCTACTTTTATACTTGTATTGCCACTGGTTTCAATTTTCCAGTTACTGTGGGAAAGCTTCAGATACTTTAATTGAGAACCATCCTTTCCATAGCACTTCATTTGCTGAATGTTCTTGGCATAATTTGAAGCCTCATACCTACCAGGCCGCCAAATGGGTAGTTTTAGGTCTATAAATGGAGATTTTATATTATCTATCTCAAGAGTAATCTCAATTAAATGC
>NZ_SMLV01000254.1 GCF_009711525.1 Fulvivirga lutimaris | reverse complement strand
TTTTTAAGTGATTTAGGAATTAGGGAATATTCAGCCATTTACTTTTTCGAAAACTATCAAATCGAAATATTACCTGTGCTTTGTGCCAGCTTATTTATTTGGATTGTGAATATTCTAATGCCAACACTATTAGGAATCCCTTTTGTGTTTCAACTAAACTCAAAAGTTGAGTCATGACCTATTTTGTTATTATCACACTGTCAGTTTATTGCCTGTGGTTGGTTATCATGCTTATTTCCTGGCAGCTTATTAGACCGGTGCCTTTTGGCAATGAGGCTCATTTAAAATTGACTGTGATTGTTCCATTTAGAAATGAATCACAAAACCTATCAGCTTTGATTCACTCCTTTAATAATCTCAATCTGGAGCGCTTGTCTGTAGAATTTCTTTTTGTGAATGATCATTCATCTGATGATTTTGAAAGGATTTTGGAATTAAATAAACCTGACTATGCGCTATTTTCACTTCCCGATAATATGTCAGGTAAGAAGGCAGCGATAACATTTGGGGTTGAACATTCAACTGGTGACATAATAGTCACTACCGATGCAGATTGCGAAGTTCAGCCTAATTGGCTTCAAGTTATCAATCAGTATTTTCAGAGCACTAAAGTAAATATGGCATTTGGTGGTGTAACCTTCAAACCGGTTGGCTTTTTTGATAAACTACAACTGGTTGAGTTTGCACCACTTATTGGAACAGGGGCAGCAAGCCTAAATATAGGTCAGCCGTTTATGTGCAACGGTGCAAATCTGGCTTTTAGAAAATCAGCCTTTGAAGGGGTAAAAGGATATGTTGGAAATGAACATATAGCCAGTGGAGATGATGAGTTTCTGTTAGCTAAGTTTCACAAGCATTTACAGGGTGAAATTAGCTTCATGAAAGATAAAGAAGCCGTTGTTTCAACTTCTGGCTCAAAAGACATCAAGACTTTTTTCAATCAACGGAAAAGATGGAGCAGTAAGTGGAATAAGAACCTTTCAGTTTATAAGATATTCTTAGCGCTAATGGTGCTATTGACAGCGGGTGCTACCATTATGGGCCTTATTAACCTGGCGTTTAGCTTTAATATGCTTGTATTGACCATTTTGATTGTGAAAATTATTTTGGAAGGCATTTTTATAGGTTCAATACAACATCACCTAAATAGTTCGTTTAATATTTTTTATTATTTACTAGTTCAACTGGTGTATCCGTTTTATGTCCTTATTTTTGGTGCAGTAGCTAATTGGGGTGGATATAAGTGGAAGGGTAGAGCCTACTGATTTTTAGTAAACTGTATAATTAATTATATTGCTTAAGGCCATTAACCGCCACAATCTTATTCATGGATACACTTTCGTTACAGAATAAATATAACCTTAAAGAGCTAGAGTTAAACGCACTGCTGGAGATCACTCAGTCAATTAACAACAACTTACCCGAAGCCTCTCTCTATAAAATTTATGAGTTCACATTAAGAGGAAATCTGAACATTAAAAGGTTAGCACTTTTTGTAATGGATCAGACATGGAGCTGTAAGGTGAGTTTTGGAACATCTACCAATTGCTTTGAGCAAAAACTTCCGGAGGATTTTTTGGTAACAAAAGTACTTACTCAGATCGATGATAGAGATGATGTGTTTGGTGAGTTTGATTATTTGATACCTATATATCACAAGGCATCCTTACTCTCAGTTGTATTTGTTGGTGGTATTAATGCAGAAGACGAAGAGTCAAAAAAGAGTAGTACCAGATTTATTCAGGCACTCACAAATATTATTATAGTTGCCATCGAAAATAAGAAACTTGCAAGGCAACAGTTGGAGCAGGAGGCTTTAAGGAAGGAGCTAGAGATTGCCAGTGATGTTCAGCAGTTTTTGTTTCCAGACTCTTTGCCATATGGCCTTCGCTTGAAGATTGAGGCCAGTTATTTGCCTCATGATAGAGTAGGAGGTGATTATTATGATTATGTGCCTATTAATCAAAATCAATTTCTTATTTGTATCGCTGATGTTTCGGGTAAGGGTATTCCTGCCGCATTGATGATGTCTAACTTTCAGGCATCACTTCGAACGCTCATACGCCAGACTCCTAACTTGGTGGAAATTGTTAATGAGCTAAACTATCAGGTGCTGGAGAATGCAAAAGGAGAGAAGTTTATAACTTTCTTTGCTGGCATTTATGATCACAAGTTAAAGACTTTGGTTTATATCAATAGCGGTCACAATCCACCTTTGCTGATTACGAAAGATGATATTATTGAGTTGGAGGAAGGGTCGACCGTACTTGGTGCTATTCATCCGCTACCCTTTGTCAATGAAGGGTTCATTACTGATTTAGATGAGTTTCTTTTGTTTTGTTACACTGATGGACTCACTGAAACGGCAAATGAAGAAAATGAAGAATTTGGTCCAGAGCGATTGATAGAATACTTCAAAGAGAACAGGCATCAGGATTTGAAAAAGATTCATCAGGACATTATAATTAACTTGGATGGTTTTAAAGGAGATAATGGTTATCATGATGACATCACCATTTTATCCTGTAAAGTAGACCTGTAATGTTTTTTCACCATACCCCTTGGTTAGTCCAAAAGTTATACCCCACGCTGGTTTGGTCGGTGCCAACAAATGAAAAAGTTATTTATTTAACCTTTGATGATGGCCCAATTCCTGATTTAACGGAGTTTATACTGGATACTTTGAAAAAGTATAATTCAAAAGGTACCTTCTTTTGTGTTGGTGATAATTTGAGGAAGCACCCTGAAATTGCTAAAAGAGCATTTGATGAAGGTCACAAATTAGCTAATCATACTTTTAATCATTTAGCGGGTTGGTCAGTCGATGATGAGCAGTATTTAGATAATATTCAAGAATGTGGTAAGCATTTAGAAGGACTCAATGATGGTACTAAATTGTTTAGACCTCCCTATGGTAAAATTAAAAGAAGCCAGATCAGTAAAGTGTCCCCGAATCATAAAATTATAATGTGGGACGTACTTTCCGGAGATTATAGTAAAAAGGTAAGTCCTGAACAATGTCTTAAAGGAACAATAGCAGCAACTAGAAAAGGGTCCATTGTGCTATTTCATGATAATGTTAAAGCAGAAGCTAACATGAAGTATACCTTACCAAGGTTTCTTGATCATTTCTCTAATCAGGGTTTTTTGTTTGAAAGCCTATGATAATAGTTCTGTCTTCTTTAATTGGAGTTGTTATCCTTACAGACATCAGTCTTATGGTCTGTTGGGTTTACTTTGAACGGGGAAATAGAAAGAAGACAGCTGATTCAGATCTAGAGAATTGGCCTAAAGTTTCAATACTTCTTGCTGTTAGAAATGAAGAAGAGAACATTCAAAGGTGTTTTACTAGTCTAATGGCATTAGATTATCAGAAAGATAAAATTGAAATACTAATAGGAGATGATAATTCCACTGATAGCACCTATGAGTTAGTTGAGCGGTTGATAGCGAATCATCCAAATTGCCATTTATTTAAAATTGATGATGAAACTTCTCACCAAAAAGCAAAGGCAAAGGTTTTGGGGCAACTAGCCCAAAAGGCCAGTGGTCAATATTATTTTGTGACAGATGCAGACATGCGGTTGCCTGAATCTTGGATTAAAGAAATGGTTATAACTGCTGAAAGTGGTATTGATATTATTACTGGGGTTACACTAGTAGAAGATAATAAATGGCAGAGTATTGATTGGCTTTTTGCCATTGCCATGATTTATGTTCTGGACTGCTTAGGTAAACCTGTAACTGCTATGGGAAATAATATGATGATCTCGAGGCGGGCTTATAAAGCTGTTGGAGGTTATGAGAAAATCCCCTTTTCTATAACAGAAGATATGGAGCTTTTCCGTCATGCTAGAAAAGAAGGCTTTAAAGTGAAGCACATATTTAATTATTCAGTGCTTGGGTTCACCAAATCGATCAAAGAAGTCTCTTCACTTTTTCATCAGCGTAAAAGATGGATGCATGGTGCATTGCAGTTAAAATGGCCAATGATTACAATTTTGGTAATACAGGCATTTTACTTTCCATTGATTATTAGTGCTTTTATAATCTCTCCTATAATAGCCTTAGGTTTATTCATTGTTAAGACCATGATTCAGGCATTATTCATCCACTTTTCTGCCAGAACATTAAAACATAAAGTATCAGTCATTCACCTCTTCTTATATGAGTTTTATTCCTGGTTTGTCTCCATTGGATCAGGTCTTTTTTATTTATCTGGCAGCAAAGTAATCTGGAAAGGCAGGAAATATTAATTTTGGCAATTGTGACTAATTAATGATCATTCAATTATATAGTTGTCAATGAATAAGCTAATCGAAACCCACGCACACATATATTCTGATAAATTTCAGGCTGATATAGATGAAGTCTTGGAGAGATCATGGGAAGAAGGACTTGATAGAATCTATATGCCAAATATTAATCATGAGTCAATTGATGGCATGCTTGAATTAGAGAATAAGGATTCACGATGCATTCCTATGATGGGTTTGCACCCATGCTCTGTAAATAAAGACTTTGAGAAGGAATTATATTTGGTAGAGGATTGGCTATCAAAAAGAGATTGGGTGGCTGTTGGAGAAATAGGAACCGATCTCTATTGGGATAAGACATTTTGGGACCAGCAACAAGAGGCTTTCAAAATACAGTGCAAGTGGGCAGTTAAATATGATATTCCTGTGGTTATTCATTGTAGAGAGAGTATTGATGAAACAATTTTGCTTATAGAGGAAATGGGTGAAGAAAAGTTGAGAGGTGTATTTCATTGTTTTACAGGAACTACGGATCAGGCAAAAAAAATCACTGAACTTGGTTTTTATTTAGGAATAGGAGGGGTTGCCACCTTTAAAAATGGAGGGATGGACACGGTTATTCCGCATATAGATAATGATAAAATAGTATTGGAAACAGATAGTCCATATTTGGCACCTGCACCCAATCGTGGTAAAAGAAATGAACCAGCTTATATTAGCTTGGTAGCTAGTAAGGTAGCTGAGTTTAAGAATTTATCAGTAGATGAAGTTGCTGAAATGACCACCACTAATGCTCTAAATCTTTTTAAATGAAGTTTACAACCTCCAATATCATAACATCATCGGCTAAGGCGCCTGATACCTCTATACTTATTATATACACTGGTGGTACATTAGGTATGGTCCATAACGACAAAGGATCATTGATTCCTTTTGATTTTGCTTCTATAATGGATCATATACCTTCACTAAGGAAGTTGGAATTGAATATAACAGTACTGTCCTTTGACAATCCAATAGACTCATCTAATGTTAATCCAGGACATTGGGAGCTGCTGGGGCAAATGATTTATGAAAATTATAAGGAGTATGATGGGTTTGTAGTGCTTCATGGTACTGATACTATGGCTTTTACCGCCTCTGCCATCAGCTTTATGCTAGAGAATTTGAATAAGCCTGTGATTTTCACAGGTGCTCAGCTTCCCATATCAGCACCAAGATCTGATGCAAGAGAAAATCTTATTACGGCATTAGAAATTGCTTCAACTAAAATAAATGGTAAACCGATGGTTCCTGAAGTGGCCATCTATTTTGATTCTGTGTTACTAAGAGGAAATCGCTCAAAAAAGGTAGAGAGCGTACATTTTGATGCTTTTGAGTCTGAAAATTACCCTCTGCTAGCAGAAGCAGGTGTAGTTATTAACTATAACGATAAATTTATACACTATCCTGAAGAAAATTTGGGTTTAACATTACACAAAAAACTTAATAATAAGGTCATCATATTGAAGCTGTTTCCTGGTATTTCCGAGGCTGCTGTAGAGGCTATTTTTAGCATAAAAGGCTTGAAGGGAGTGGTCATGGAGACCTATGGCTCCGGAAATGCCCCAACTGATGAGTGGTTTATTAATCTTTTGAAAGGTGCTATAGATAAAAATATAGTAATTCTCAACGTTTCTCAATGTCCCGGTGGCAAGGTAGATCAAGGGAGGTATGAGACTAGTGAAGACCTCGAAAATATTGGTGTAATAAGCGGGCTTGATCTTACATTGGAAGCAGCGGTAACTAAGTTGATGATGGTGCTTGAGGAGGAGGAAGAAAAGGCTGTTATTAAGCTTAGAATGACGAATTCTATATGTGGAGAGATGACAATAAATTAAATTTTATAAATCTGATATGTTCTTGCATAAAGTGTTTTTTATTGATTTATTTGTGCATCCTGTGAACAGAAGGCTCGCAGAATGGAGAGGTGACCGAGTGGTCGATGGTGCTCGCTTGGAAAGCGAGTGTGCCTGTCAAAGGGCACCGAGGGTTCGAATCCCTTCCTCTCCTCAGGTTTGATAAATTTTTGACAAATAAAACTAACAACATAGTTAAGAATTGGTCAGAAATACGGAGAATTGAAACTTTTAACTAACTTTAACTTTTAAATATCTAATTGCTAACAAAACCTTCTCACAACTGAGAAATATTTTAAAACTTGAACTATGAAAAAACTATTCACATTATTGGCACTGGTGGGGTGTTTAACCCTTAGTTATCAATCTAATGCTCAAGATGAAGCCGCGGATTCCACATCAACAGAAATGGCTGATTCATCAGCAGTTGCTGAAGAGCCAGTTGTAGAGGAGCCTGCTCCTGTTGCAGAACCGGAAGTTGCTGAAGCTGAAGTGGAAGAATCATTCCATCAGATTATTAAAGACAAATTCATTGAAGGAGATTGGAAATTTATGACTCCTGTATTGTTGTGTTTAATTATCGGTCTTTCGATAGCAATTGAGAGAATTATCACTCTAAATCTTGCAACAACTAATACTGATAAGTTACTAGCTACAGTAGAAGATGCACTTTCTAAAGGAGGTGTTGAAGCTGCTAAAGAAGTAACTAGAAACACAAAAGGACCTGTTGCGTCTATATTTACTCAAGGATTAATGAGAATGTCAGAAGGAATCGATATGGTTGAGAAATCTATCATTGCTTACGGTTCTGTTGAAATGGGTAGATTAGAAAAAGGACTTGTTTGGGTTTCTTTGTTTATCGCTCTTGCTCCAATGCTTGGTTTCATGGGTACTGTAATCGGTATGATTGGTGCATTTGATGCTATTGAAGCAGCTGGTGATATATCTCCACAAATTGTTGCTAACGGTATTAAAGTAGCACTTTTAACAACTGTTGCTGGTCTTATTGTTGGTATTATTCTTCAAGTATTTTATAACTACCTTGTGTCTAAAATCGATTCTTTGGTTAATCAGATGGAAGATGCGTCAATTACACTTGTTGACCTTTTGGTTAAGCACAAATTGACTAACTAATTAGTTATAACTTAAAATTATTTAAGAATGGAAAGTATTATAGATATAGGACTTTGGGTTTCTTACATAATGGTGATTATTGCCATCATAGGCGCGGTATTCTTACCCATCATTAAATCGTTAGATAATCCTAAGTCATTAGTAAAGCCGGCAGGAGCCTTATTAGGAATAGTAATTTTATTCTTGATATGCTACGCTTTTGCAGGTGACGGACTGAATGCTAAAGCAATTCAGGCAGGTGTAACAGGCGGAATTTCAAAATTCGTAGGTGGTGGACTTATTGCCATGTATGTTTTGTTCGTTGTGGCACTTGTAGGTATTGTATTCACCGAAATCAATAAAGCAATAAAATAATGGCACGTAACAAGGGAAGAGAAAATCCGGAAATTAACTCCAGTTCGATGGCGGATATCGCTTTCTTACTGTTGATATTTTTCCTGGTAACTACTACGATTGCCAATGATAAAGGTCTACTTATCCCTTTGCCTCCAGATCCAGATCAAATGGAGGATATTGATATCAAAATTCCAGAAAGGAATTTGTTTAAAATCCAGATCAACTCAGCAGATAAAATGCTAGTTGAGGGAGAGCCTTTTACGGCAGACCCTAAGGAACTTAAGCAAATGATTAAGGATTTTGTAAACAATAATGGAAGAGATCCAGAATCATCTGACAGTCCTAAGAAGGCTATTGTTTCGTTGAAAACAGATAGAGGAACAACTCAGGCTAAGTTTATAGAGGCACTTGATAATATTCAGGCTGCTTACTATGAAATGTATGCTGCTAGAGCTGGTGTAAGTCCTAAAGATTGGAGAAAGATTATCGACAATTTAAAGGAACCTGATAATAAAAGGATATATGACTTAGGTAGAGGAATGACTCCTGATGGGGAGATTGAATACCCAATGCAGATATCTATTGCAGAACCAACAAAAATAGGAGGTTAAGATATGTCAAAGTTTAAGAAGAAAGCGAATACTAAACAGGATATACCTACCTCTGCATTACCAGATATCATCTTCATGCTGTTGTTCTTCTTTATGGTGACAACAGTATTGAGAGAGGTAACGATTAACGTAAAACAAAGAATTCCTGAGGCTACCCAGTTAAGGAAATTGGAGCGTAAATCGCTGGTAAGCTATCTTTACGTTGGAGAGCCAAAGAAAACAGATCAGTGGGGAAGCGAACCTAGAATTCAAGCCAATGATGTGTTTATAGAACCAAAAGATGTTGTTCTTTGGGTTGCTTCTGAAAAGGATAAATTAAATGAGGTGGAAAGAGATCAGATAACTATAGCTTTGAAAGTTGATAAAGAAGCTAAGCGTGGTTTGATTTCTGATATTGAACTTCAATTAAGAAAAGCTAATGCTAGAAAATTATTGTACTCTACTATTCAAGAGTTAGAAC
>NZ_SMLV01000074.1 GCF_009711525.1 Fulvivirga lutimaris | reverse complement strand
TCACTAAATTTGCAGTAGTCAGGGCTTTGCGAAGCAATGAGTGGAAAAAGCCCTCACTTACTAAAGTAATACGAGGGTTTTACTCAATTAACCACTATTCACTAACTAAATTAAACTGATATTCACCTGAAACTGATTCTGTTCTACCTCCAGTTGGTACGGCACCAGCAGTAAAGGTTAATACAAGATTGCCGTTTGTTAGGCTCACATTAATGGATGTATCACCATCTCGTATAATTTGATTTCGATTTTCATTCTCAAAATCCCAATTACCTGAGACCTCCCACACAGGGCTTAGACCATTTTCTGTAGCATAGGTTTTGTTACCAATCGTTAATTTAAAGCCTGCAAACTGGCTTGTCACATCAAAGCCATCTTTGGTAACTCCGTCATTACCTAGAGTCCATTTGCTGTTGCCATTCATCAGAGCAGTTAGCTGCTCTTCAATTTCGCTTGGTGCTGGCTCAGTGTCGTCTTTGCAACTAACAATAGTTAAAAGACTAATCAGGACTACTGATAGGGATATATATTTTAATATCGTCATGGTTTCTGAAGTTTATTCTTTGATGATTTTGTAGGTAGTATAATCCTCACCTGCAGTGATTCTTAAAATGTAGATACCTTCACTAAGGTGAGCTATGCTGTTTGGTGCATTTGCTTTAATGTCCATGACCCTTGTACCATTCATATTTAATAACTCAATGGAAACACCCTCTTGCTGAGTCTTAATGGTTAAAACATCAGATGCTGGATTAGGATAGATGAGTAACGCAGAAGTGATATCATCAACCCCTGTTATAGTGTTAACCTCAAAACTTTGCTCCACCGAGGTAGCAGCGAGAAATGCAGCATCACCTGATTGATTAGCACTTACCACCACTGTTCCTAATCCTGAGAATGAAACTACATTTCCTGATAGTGTGGCTGGCCCACTTACAATTTCAAAGTTTACCTCTAAGCCAGAACTAGCCGTTGCAGAAATCATAAAAGAACCTGTTTCGAAAAACTGATCCTCTACTGGATTGAATGTAATAGTTTGATTTGCTTTTGAAACCGTTAATGTTTGTGCAACATCTGCTGCTACTAAGTAATTATCATCACCTGCTTGAGAAGCAGTGATTTCA
>NZ_SMLV01000347.1 GCF_009711525.1 Fulvivirga lutimaris | reverse complement strand
AACTTAACATTAATAAAGTGTTTTATCAAAAGTGCTTTTGCTTTTAATAATTCTCAGATTTAGTTTTTAACAAATAATTATTTAGCATTGTGAGACATTATTTTAAGCCTTTCCCATGCCAAAAATCAAGAAGATATTAATCGCCAATAGAGGTGAAATTGCATTAAGAATAATGCGAACAGCCAAAGAGATGGGTATAAGCACTGTAGCAGTGTTTAGTGAAGCCGATAGAGACGCTTTGCATGTTCGTTATGCTGATGAAGCTGTATGCATCGGTCCACCGGCTTCTGCTAGTTCCTACCTTGATCAGGACAAACTTATTAAGGTTTGTAAGGACCTTAAAGTAGATGCTATTCACCCTGGGTACGGCTTTTTATCAGAGAATGCTGGTTTTGCCAATAAAGTAGCAGAAAACGGATTGATATTTATTGGACCATCAGCGTCAGCCATCGAAACCATGGGCAGTAAGTTGGCAGCAAAGGCCGCAGTGGCCAAATATGATGTGCCATTGGTGCCAGGTACAGAAAAAGCTATCGATGATATTCCAGAGGCTAAAACTATAGCGAAAGAAATTGGCTACCCTATCTTAATAAAAGCAAGTGCCGGTGGTGGTGGAAAAGGAATGCGTATTGTTGAAAAGGAAGCTGACTTTGAAGAGCAGATGAATAGGGCCATCAGTGAGGCAAAATCTGCCTTTGGAGATGGATCTGTATTTATTGAGAAGTTTGTTACCTCTCCCAAGCATATAGAATTTCAGATTTTAGGGGACCAACATGGTAATATTGTTCATTTATTTGAAAGAGAATGCTCAATTCAAAGAAGGCATCAGAAAGTAATTGAAGAAGCTCCTTCTTCTTGCCTAACACCTGAAGTGCGTAAAGCCATGGGTGAAGCTGCTGTTGGTGTAGCCAAGGCTTGTAATTATTATGGTGCTGGAACAGTTGAGTTTATTGTTGATAATGAACTGAATTTCTACTTCCTGGAAATGAATACACGTTTACAGGTGGAACATCCTGTAACAGAAGAAATTACAGGTATTGATCTTGTAAAAGAACAAATAAAAATCGCTGAAGGTGAAGCTTTACCTTTCAAACAGGAAGAACTTACCTTCACCGGACATGCTATAGAGCTTCGTGTGTATGCAGAAGACCCTGCTAACAACTTCTTACCGGACATTGGTAATCTTACCGTTTATAGACGTCCTGAAGGACCAGGAGTACGAATAGATGATGGCTTTGAAGAAGGAATGGATATTCCCATCTATTATGATCCGATGATCGCTAAAATGACGGTTTATGCTAACACCAGAGAAAAAGCAATAGACAGGATATTGAGAGCTATTGATGAATATGAAATTGTGGGTATAGAAACCACATTGGCTTTCGGAAAGTTTGTCTGTAATCATGAAGCCTTTAGATCAGGTAAATTTGATACCAAATTTGTAGATGAGCACTTTAAGCCAGAGTATCTCAATCTGGCGATGACGAAAGATGAGGAGCACGTTGCTTCTATGTTAGCTGCTCATATTTTTGAAACTAAAAAGGCTAAAACTTCCAGTAGCAACAGCGCTGTTAAAGCTGAAAGTAAGTGGAAAAAAAGGGCGTGGAGATAATATTATAATGGCAGAAATAAAACCATTACGCGCATGGCGGTATAATGAAGACCTTACTAAAGACCTTGAAGAGATAACGTCTCCGTTGTTTGATGTAGTATCTCAAAAGCAACGCGATAAACTATATCAGAATCCACATAATTCTATCCATTTATCTGTTCCAAAAGGTGAACACGCTGCCAAAAGCGCAAAGACCACATTGGAACAATGGAAGAATCAAGGCGTAATTCAGCATGATGCTTTACCTGGCATTTATGTTTATTACCAGTATTTCACACTTGCAGGAAGTCAGCGTGAGTATTGTAGAAAAGGCTTTATTTGCAATATAAGAGCCTATCATTGGGATGAGAACATTATCCTTAGGCACGAAAACACTATCCCTCACTCTGTTAATGACAGAATTGATATTCTTACAGAGACTGAACTTAATGTAAGTCCAACACATGGCTTATATACTGATGAAAACTTTGAGTTAGAGCAATACATGGATGAAAGCATGCTACATCCTTTGTATGAGACTGAAGACTATCAGGGTGTGCGAGATGTATTGAGTGTGATCCATGATGTGGAAGTCATTAAGAAATTCCTCAAAGTCATAGAAGATAAAAAGATCATACTAGCAGATGGCCACCACCGCTATGAAGGCTCTATGTTGTACAGACAGGAAAGAATGAAAAATAACCCTAATCACACTGGTGATGAAGGTTATAACTTCCACCTGATGTTTCTGACCAATACAGAAGCAGATGATTTAAGAATATTGCCAACACACAGAGTAATAAAAGGATTAGACAACTTCTCGCCTAATGATCTTATAAAGAAACTTGAAGAGTACTTTATCATCAAGCCTGTGGAAGAGGCTCATAGTATCAACGAAATCATTTTGGGTAAACAATGGGCTTTTGGCCTTTTATTCAAGGATTTTGCTATCAAAGTGCGACTGAAGCCCGAGATGATAGATACTATGTCATGGCAATTTCCAGATGCAATTAAAGCACTGGATCTTACTGTCATGCATTATTTCATAATTGAGAAATGCCTTGGTATACCTGGCAAAGATCAAAGGGCATCATCGATATTAGAGTTTGATCGTAGCTTCAGCGACTGTCTGGCAAAAGTGATTACAAATGAAGCTCAAATGGCCATTATTACCAATGACATATCTATGGAGGATGTGAAACAGGTATGTTATAGTGGGTTTACTATGCCTCAAAAGTCTACCTATTTCTACCCTAAAGTAATTTGTGGTTATTTATTTAGCTCAATCAAAGAAGATGAATTTAAGTCGCCCCCTCATTCTTGCTTCTAAATCACCACGAAGAAGTCAGTTATTAAAAGAAGCTGGCTTTGATTTCAGCATAAAAACCATGGATGTGGATGAGTCATTTCCTGCTGACATGGAAGTACATCAGGTGGCAGAATATATTGCAAGTAACAAGGCTAAGGCATTTCAAAACTTCATTAATGATGAAATTGTGATCACCGCAGACACGGTAGTAATCGTGGATTATAAAATCTTGGCAAAACCAGCAGATCACAATGAGGCCTTTGATATGATTAAGTCTATGTCTGGAAGAAGCCATGAGGTAATGACTGGAGTGGCTTTAGTTACGAAAGATGATATTTCCACCTTTTCTGATACTACTACTGTGATTTTCAAGGCACTTACTGATGAGGAGATCAATTACTATATAGAAAACTACAAGCCCTTTGACAAGGCCGGTGCCTATGGTATTCAGGAGTGGATTGGGATGATTGGTATTGAGCGAATAGAAGGCTCTTATTTTAATGTTGTGGGCCTTCCTGTTCAGAAAGTTTATCAGGCACTGCTGCCCTACGCTGTTTAGTTTTCAATTAGCTCTTTATAAACAGCCATAGTAGCCTTAGCTGTATTTTCCTTGGTGAATCTCTGAAGTTTAACTGTAGCTGCCGCAGTTAATTTATTTACTAACTCATCGTTATTCAATAACTCATCAATGCTATCGGCCAGACTCGCAGAATCACCTACATTGTTTAATAACCCAGTCTTATGATCTTCCACTAGTTCAGGAATACCACCAGCTGCGGTGGCTATAACTGGCACTTTACAAGCAAATGCATCAATGATTGAAGTTCCTAGGCCCTCAGTTTTCGAAGTAATTAAAAACACGTCAGCATGCGGTAATAGCGATGGCACATTGTCCACGAATCCAGCAAAAGTTACAACCCTATCTAAATTCAGATTATGAGCATATGCTATTATTTCCTCCTTCATTGGCCCATCACCAAAAACTATAAAATGTACGTCACTGCGCTTATCTGAAATGATTTTGGCAGTGTCAAGGAAGGTGAAATAATCTTTGTGATCAGCCAGTGCAGAAGTATTCACTACTAGTTTTAGACTCTTATCTAGACCAAATTCGCTATGAAGATCATCATCACAATCTTGACCAAACTTTTTGAGATCAACACCGCTATAAACCGTAGTGCACCTGTCTTTACCTTCGTCTAAATAAGACTTCATTATATTTTCAATGGCTTTTGACACACATAGGTATTTACTAATGCCTAAATGATTATAGCGTTTCCTGGTGAAAAATGATGAACTAGGCACAAAATCTACTCTTCTTGAGACTACTACTTTAGTGGTCATTCCCAACGATAGAGCATAATAGCAAAGCAAATGAGCCTTGGCAGTGTGAGCATGAATGATATCAAAATTTTCGGCAAGTCTCTTCAATGTGAAGGCCGTGGAAAATAGCTGCACCCCACTAAATGAGACGGCATGATATGGAATTTCATATTTTTTACAATGCAACTCGAAAGATGATCCTTCACGACACAGCACTTCGTTGTTCACACCTGCCTCTGCAGTCTCATCGAGCAGATAAGCTATCTGCTGTTCTCCGCCTCGCCATGATTTTTCGCTACTGATATGGAGTATTCGCATCGTTCAAATTTAGCAATCAAATTATCTTTATATCTTTACCGCTTAATTAATTTCTTATGAGCGTTAAAATACCTGAAAACACATCTAAAAACACCCATAATGTGGTTGCACAAATTCTACTGGAGGAAAAGGAACTAGATAATGTGCTAGATATTCCTTCAGGATCAGGATCATTTACTCAACGCTTATTGGAGAAAGGTATCAATGTTCACTCTGGTGATATTGAAAATATCATGATGGTTGAAAATAAGAATTTCAACGTTGCTGATATGAACCACACGCTGCCTTATGATGACAACTTCTTCAGTGCTGTTGTTTGTATTGATGGCATAGAGCATTTAGAAAGGCCTTTCGACTTTATTAGAGAATGTTATAGAATAACAAAGCCGGGAGGTAGAGTTATTATATCAACGCCAAATATCAATGCTCTTAGATCGAGATGGCGCTGGTTTTGGACTAGTCATCACAATAAGTGCAAAACTCCACTAAACGAAAACAAGCCAACTCCTTTGCACCATATCAATATGATGTCTTATCAGAGGATGCGGTATATTTTGCATACCTCAGGTTTCAAAATCAATAAAGTAACAACCAACAGGGTAAAAGGAATCAGTTGGTTATACATGATCTTCGCTCCTTTCAGTTGGTTAGCAACCAAGTTTGTTTTTGGAAAAGAAGAAAAAGACCCACAACAAAAGAAAGTAAACAAGGAGATTGTGTCTGATCTATTTGGTAAATCATTGCTGTTTGGCGAAACAATGATTCTTTCTGCGAGGAAATAATCAACACCAAACGTCACTTCGCTACGAAATGAAATGTAGTGAGAAGTCCCCTATTGTAATGTATTCACATTGGTTGGGATGTCTCATTTCACTATGCTTCATTCGACATGACGATGGACAATTCTAACCTTTCAGTCTATTCAAATTCCTCAGCTTAGCGTATTTTAAAAAACGATAGTAAGCACCATTCTTACACACCAGATAGCCTGCATAGCCATCTAAAAACCCTAATCTGATAATATAATTCTTTAAGAAATTAAGAAAAGGATAAATCATCAGGTGTAAAACCACTATCGTTCTTTTACCCTTTTTATGATCTTCTTCAGCAGCTATAGTGGAGAACTTGTTCATCTGCGTAATGTGATCCTCCATCCTTCTATATGTAAAATGCAAAATGTCCGCTTTAATGGCTTTTACCGTAGTCCCTTCATCCATCACTACAGTATCGTGTGGATTTACTCCTCCCCACTGCCCTTTTTGTTTATGCCACAGCCTGATTTTAGTATCAGGATACCATCCGCAATGTTTTATCCACTTGCCACAGTAATTATTAAGGCGATTGAATCTATAACCATCGGCCTTAGCTCCATCTTTTTTGAGAAGCTTGATTACGGACTGAAGATTTTCAGAAAGCCTTTCATCAGCATCTAATGAAAGTACCCAATCATGTTTGGCCTGGCTAATGGCATAGTTCTTCTGCTCTATATGCCCTTCAAAGGCATGCTCAATGAATTTAACGCCATACTTTTCTGCTATTGTCTTTGTTTGGTCTGTTGAGAAAGAATCCACAACTATTATCTCATCAATAACATCGAGCATCGACTGAAGGCATTCTTCAATGTTCTCTTCCTCATTGAAGGTGATTACAACACCAGAAATCTTCAGTTCTTCACTCATTTTGGTAAAGCTTCTAAAAGTTGATCAGAAGTTATCGATAAAGCGCATTTAAAATGACCTTCAGGACATGCGCGATGACCGTGCAAACCGCAAGGCCTGCAACTTAGTGGTTCATTAATATTGATGACCATGCCATTATCTGACAATGGCCCAAAACCAAATCCATTAACCGTAGAGCAGAAAACAGCTCTCACAGGCGCATTCATTGCCGAAGCAAAATGAAGAGGCGCAGAATCATTGACATAATTCATGGCGGCATCGCGCATCAAAGCAGCGGAGGCCAAAGGAGAAAGCTTTCCAGCCAAATTCTCAATATTTTTATGTTTTGACTGTTGAATAATCCCTTCACACAGTTCTAAATCGCCAGGTGCACCAATTAGATACACCTTCAACTGTAAAGGCAGATCATTGATAAAGTCAATCCATTTCTCCTTTGGCCACTGTTTGGTAAACCAAACAGATGCCGGAGCGATGGTTATAAAATCTTCTGATTTATAAACTTCTACCTTCTCAAAATCTTCCCTTGAGGGATAAACCTTTGGTCTTGAAGCTTTATCATCTGTGATATCAGCAATCAACTGCTGGTTGCGTTCCACCTCATGCACCGTGCCATCAGGTTCTATTTGATGATCGAACTTTTCACTAAAGAGCATCGACATTGGATTCTTTTTGAACCCCACCACTTTCTTAGCTCCTGACAATGAAGCAATCACTCCTGAAGATAAAAACCGCTGTAAGTTAATGGTGAGATCAAAATGTTCTTTACGCAGGCCTTTGACGATTTCAGACATACTGGCAAACTTTCTAGATTTGTCCAGAATCCACAGTTTTTTGATCTTAGGGTGCCCTTTTAAAATGCCTTCATTACCCTTTCTGAGTAAGAAATGAAGCTCCGCTTCTGGGTGGTAATCAGATAACTTTTCAATGAGTGCTGTGGCTAAAACCACATCTCCTAAAAAAGCCGTTTGTATGATCAGAATCTTTTGCAAGTAGTCTATTTAATTCGCCTGTGAAAATAATTGTAATAAAGATGGTAGGCAAGTTTTTAACAGTCCGTCATTACGAGGGAGAGTGTCGAACGAAGTAATCTCTATTAATTCTTAGACTGCCACGTTCTTACAGTCCTCGCAGTGACGCCTTTGAAGATTCCGGCCTGTCTGCCGACAAAGGCAGGTTCTCTGGCCGTCATAACAAAACCTGCTGTCATAGCGGACTTGATCCGCAATCATTTTTTAATATTTTTAACTCTCACTTTTTTCTGGCTTATCCTGGGAGAGTACCTAGAAATTCTCCTATCAAGACCTTGAATAAACTTGTAACAAAGAACGTTTAGTGCAAGAAAGAAGAAAAATGAAAAATAATAGGTTTTTCTATTTTTCAATCCATCAATGTAAAAGTACTCAGGATAACTAAGGTTGTAATATATTATCACATTATTCTCAGGCTCAAATATATTTTTATACTGATTCAATTTGATTTCCTTAAAACTTTTGTAGGTCATACCATTTGCATCATATGTAACCCAGAGAGTTTTGGAATTCCTGTTAAGATTTTCTTGAATCCTTAATTGAGCTATTTCTTTTCTAAACTCAAAAAAATCAAGAGGTTCGTTATAAAGCACAAGTTCAAATACTGATGTCAAAAGAAACCAAAGAAGTCCCAGTTGCATACATATCATGTAGATTTTTATAATCCTCATCTGTTTCTAACATCCAATTTTGAATTCAAGGATAACAAAAAAGGTCCAAGTAAAACACCTGAACCTTTTAAGATTTATTATTTACAAGACTAACTATTCGTCATCAGTTTCCTCTTCTTTCTTATCATCCTCTTTACCTTTCTCCTTCTTAGAAGTTACTGCATCACCATCAGAAAGTCGCTTAGACACTACCAGGAATGGCCCTGAAACAATCTCCTCACCTTCTTTGATACCTTCCAGTATCTCGATGTTTTCATAATCACTAATACCCGTTTTAACTTCACGCATCTTAGCCACTCCTTCTTCGTTCACAAAAACCACCTCTTTAACTTCTTCCTCAGCTTTAGGAGCATTGCTGGCCTGCTTCGGTTTCTCCTCTTCATCATCACCGCCTCTACCAAACTTCTTGTCATCTCCAGGCTTTCTGGTTGTAACTGATGACAATGGCACGGAAAGGATGTTGTTCTTTCTTTCAGTAATAATCTCAACACTGGCCGTCATACCCGGTCTGAAAGGATATTTATTACCTTCCTTGATCAGGTCTTTATAAGAAGAATTCAATATCTTAATCTTCACCTCAAACTCAGTAACTGCATCAGCAGAAGCTTTATCATTTGCCGTATTAGCTATCAAAGTAACAATCCCCTTAAACTCCTTCTCCAAGTGACTGTAAGAGTCTACATCAATTAACACAGTATCACCTAAAGCAACTCTTATAATGTCATTCTCATTTACATTAACTCGAACCTCCATCTGGTTCAGATCAGCAATACGCATCATTTCCGTTCCCTGAAACTGCTGAGTACCTAATACGGTCTCACCCTGCTCAACATTAAGTTTAGAAACCGTACCTGTCATTGGAGATTTAACTGTAGCTCTTCTCAAGTTTTCTTGTGCCTGAGATAACTGTGCTTCGTTATTTTTTACAATAAACTTAGCGGCTTCAACAGATTCTTCTGCAGATACCAGGTCATTCTTTGCTACCTCATAGTTCTGTACAGCAAGCTGCCAATCAGCTTCAGAAATAACATTTTCATCTTTCAGTTTCTTCTGACGATTATAGTCCTGCTCAGCTCTGGTGAAAGTAGCTTTTGAGCGTGACAGGCTTGCTCTGGAAGAGGCCAGGTTAGCACGTTGTGTATTTAAAGAAGCTCTTGACTGCTCTACAGCAGCAATAAAATTGTCAGGTCTGATTTTAGCCAATACGAAGTCCTTTTCAACAGGGTCACCCTCTTCAACATTAAGCTCAATGAGCTCACCAGAAACCTCTGGACTTAGCTTAACTTCCAATACAGGTTGAACCTGACCAGAAGCACTTACCTTCTCCACAATGGTAACTTTCTTAGCCATTGCTACTTCTACTTCAGTTTGTTTTGGTTTACCTATCCATCCTGCTGATCTGCCAATCACAACAAAGATGATAAGAACGATAAACGCTCCTATTACATAGTATAACCACTTATTTGATTTCTTCTTTTTTGCCATTTCTTAAAAATCTAAAGGTTTCCCCTGATAAAAATCTAACACTTTGAGTTTGAATATATAGTCATATTTAGCCCTTAAAAGATCTGATTTCGCCTGAAATAGATCGTTTTCAGCTATTTGATAGTCAGTAAAGTTTGCCGCACCATTGTCATAACGCTGCTTAGTCACTCTATAAGACTCTTCGCGAGCTTCAACTTGCGTAAGCGAAGCATTATAAGATTTTGCTGCAGCCTGAACATTATTATACGCCTGCTCTATAGTTTGCCACAATTGATATTTTGTCTCTGTCTCAGTAATCTCCGCCTGCTGATTCGTAATGACTGATCTTTGGATATTATTCCTTGCCGAGAAACCATTGAATATTGGAATGTTCAAATTCAAGGTGATGTATTTACCAAGGTTGTTGTCAATCTGAGTACTTAACCCAATGGTTTCAAAATCTGTAGGCGATTGTGCGGGAGTGATAAAGAAATCAGGAGCTCCGTTATTTAAATACACCAAGGTATTTAAAACCTGCACATCATTACCTGAGCCGTTTGGATCTGGAATAGTAACATTCTCAAAAGCAACTGGCTGTTGAGCCGCATCTGAATACCTGGTGTTCATCCCTGCATTCAATGATAATGTAGGATAAAGGTTACCACGTTGAGATTTAACAGCATAATCAGCACTCATCGTGTTGAACTTTGCCGCCTGAATATTAGGCTGCTCATTCAATGCGATGTTATAGATTTCAATGGCAGTTACATCCACCAAAGGAACAATTTCAGCTTCCAACTCAGGAACAACAATATCTATCTGATTTTCAGGGGGCAATTGTAATGCTTGCTTCAACTGAATTTTGGCATTTAAATAATCATTCTCACGATTTACCACATTCAGCTCGTTAGTTGCCTTTTGTGCTAGCAAATCAAGTAAACTCGCTCTTGGTAATGCACCAGCATTCACTCTACTTTCAGTAAGCTTTACCTGCTGCTCAGTTGACTCTAATTGCTTTTTAGCATTTTCAAAAAGCTCTTTGGTAAACAATACATTGGTATAAAAACTAATAACATTAAATGTTACATTGTTTTTAGAATCCTCAAGGTAAAGCTCATTAGACTCCTGAGCGAACTCACTTGACTTAATATTATTCTGAATTCTAAAGCCATTAAACAGCGTTACGCTGGCGTTTATATTAGCATTAGAAGATGCAATACGCTGATTATCAACAAACTGGTTAGTGGTTGGGTCAATAGACCTACCCCAACTATACCCATATGAGCCGCTGGCATTAACAGAAGGCAACATGTTATATTTAGATTGTTTCAGCGATACCTCAGAACTTTTTAAGTTGAGTTCACTTCTTTTTACTGTCAGGTTATTGGCCAGTGCGTATTCCACACATTCCTGCAATGTCCACTCTACAGTCTCCTGCGCATAAGCAGTAGACGAGCCTAACAATATGAATATCAATAATTTAAGATACTTCATTCAATAGTTTATTTATCATTTTATAAATCAATATCTGGGATGTAGATCACATCTATTACCCACTTAAGGCTTTTAAGGTATTCCAGTGATAAGGGCCTGAGACCAGAATCCATCTCAATCACCAAACAGGCTACATCATTCTTTCCTTTTCTTGAAACTGACATGGTGGCTATATTACAATCATCATGATTTAGAATATTAGCAATTTTGGCAATACTACCTTTAGTGTCGGCTGCTTTTATAATCAGTGTGTGAAGGTTTGCAGAGAAGTCAGCGTCAAAACCATCAACCTCAGCAATGTTAATCACTCCACCCCCTTTGCTTTGCCCTATCACTTCTACTTTTTTATCACCATTAGTAAGGTTAAGCTTAATGGTATTAGGGTGCATGGTTGATGCATTACCTACAGATTTGAAAGTAAACTGAAGATTGGCCTTCTCAGCATGATCAAAGGCGTTTTTAATTCTTGGATCATCAGTCTTGTAATCCAACAAGCCAGCAATAATAGCTCTATCACTACCATGACCTTCATAAGTCCGTGCAAAAGAATTGTAAAATGTAATAACAGCTTCTGTAGGTTTACTACCTAACACTCTAATAGCTGCACGAGCAATGCGTACAACACCAGCAGTATGCGAGCTAGAAGGCCCAATCATAATTGGTCCTATCATATCAAATACACTGCTTTTTTCTGCCATAGTTCTCCCTTATTTTACGGTATCAATATTAGCTATAATTTTACAACTCGGACAAGCTTTAATTATAAATGGTTAATATTCATTGTAAAACTCAAAAATGCCATGCCAAGGTATTTTTATTCCTATTTTAGAATCATTGAAAGCATTATTGAACGATAACATAATTGATGACCGCCTTACCATTGGCTTAGATAATCGGGCAATACAGTTTGGAGACGGTCTTTTTGAAACAATAATTGCCAATAAGACCTCTATACCCTTGCTTAAGTTACATTATGACAGGCTGAGGCATGGTATCAAATCACTCTCCCTGAATTTGGACTTATCATTAGCTGACTTTGAAAGTAAAATCATGGAAGTAATAGAAGCTAATGGCACACAGGAATTTAACAGAGCGAAAGTTCTGGTCTGGCGAGGAAGTGAAAGTCAGCAGGGCTATTATTCAGGATCTGAAAAGGCCGATATTTTAATTAGCTCCAGACCGTGCAATAAGCCAACCATCAGGATTATTGAAAAAGCAGCGTTTTCTAAAAATGTAAAATTAGCCTATCATTCTTACTCAGCATTAAAAACTATTAGTGCCCTGCCCTACACTATGGCTGCCATTGAGCGAAAGAACAGTAAACTGGATGAGCTAATTTTAACGGATGGCAATGGTTACATTTCTGAATGTGTATCCAGTAATATCTTTTGGGTAAAAGACAATCAACTTTACACCTCAAATCTTAAAAGTGGTTGTGTTGCTGGGGTTATGCGCCAGCATTTGATGAACATGATCACTGCAAAGGGCATTATACTCAATGAAGTAATGGCTCAAAAGGAAGAACTGCTAGCAGCTGATTTCATCTTTACCACTAATGTTGCAGAAATAGGAATTATTGAAGCCATCGATAATAACTCCTACTTAACCAATAACCCCCTTTTTGAAGATATTAAACAGCTATTGGAGCTTTAATAGTTGGGTGTGCCTGATAGTTAACAATCTCAAAATCCTCAAAATTGTAGTCAAATAAGCTATCAGGTTTTCTCTTAATCACCAATTGAGGCAACTCAAACGGCTCTCTGGACAATTGTGTATTGGCCTGCTCAATGTGATTGTTGTATAAATGCACGTCCCCTCCTGTCCACACAAACTCACCAGGCTCCAAATCGCATTGCTGTGCAAACATATGAACCATCAATGCATAAGATGCTATATTAAATGGAACGCCTAAAAAATAGTCAGCACTACGTTGGTATAACTGACATGACAATTTACCATCGGCTACATAAAACTGAAATAATGCATGACAAGGAGGCAAGGCCATTTTATCCACTTCAGAAGGATTCCATGCCGTTACAATATGTCTTCTGGAATTTGGGTTGTTCTTAATCTGATTTAAAACCTGAGTTATCTGATCAACAGTGCCTCCAGAAGGTGTAGGCCAGCTACGCCATTGGTGCCCATACACCGGACCCAATTCACCGTTTTCATCAGCCCACTCATCCCAAATGGATACTCCATTATCTTTTAGGTATTTAATGTTAGTGTCACCATTCAAAAACCACAACAACTCATAAACAATAGATCTGATGTGAAGCTTTTTAGTAGTCACTAATGGAAAGCCCTTTGAAAGATCGAATCTAAGCTGTCTTCCAAAAACACTGATGGTACCTGTTCCTGTTCTGTCTCCTTTTTGAACACCATTGTCCAAAATATCCTGCATCAAATCGAGATATTGCTTCATATGAGTAGTAATTGTAGTGGTTCTTCAAAAATATAAATTAATAAGCATCATTCACGGACAAAATTTTGAAATTTGTCGCAGCAGATAAAATACTTATCAAACACTTATTAAAACAATACTGTTAGCTGACTAGAAACTTTCATTCATGACCAAAAAACTTGCAGTCAGCACCATCCTATTTATTCTTTTAATCACTGTCCTATCTATAAGTCAATTAACGAGTCTCAAGTTTAATTATGTGTTCGAAGATTTCTTTCCTGTTGATGATCCCGAACTTGAATTCTACAAAGACTTCAGCACCAAGTTTGAAAATGATAATGACTATCTACTTATAGGCATAGAAAATAACCAAGGGGTTTTTAAACGGGACCTGCTCACAAAAGTCAAATACTTAACTGATAGTCTGGAAAAATTGGCTGAAGTGCAATCTGTTGTTTCTATTACAAATATTGAACTGCCAATTATATCAAAAGCAGGTATATTCAACATTCCTCTGGTTCACCCATCTGAGCCAGCTAGACTTGAGGCAGATAGTACGAGACTTTACAAACAGCCTCATTTCATTGGCTCTTTAGTCTCTGATGATGGAAAATCAACTGTATTAGTTATCCGTCATATTAATTTTACCAGTAAGGAAACTACAGATCAGTTTTTAGAAATCATTCAGACTCTTTTACAGCAATCAGAATTTGAACAGTATCACATCGCAGGAAAAACCTATGCCCAAGGTATCTTCATTGGCTTGATTCAAGAAGAGTTGATGACTTTCATTAGCGCATCTGTTGTATTGGTCATTCTATTTCTTGGGCTGGCTTATCGCAATTGGTGGGGCATTGTTATTCCGTTACTCATCGTATCTGTATCAACTATATGGATACTTGGCTTTATGGCCATAACCGGTAAATCTTTGGATATACTAATGGGTCTGCTACCCACCATCATGTTCGTTGTTGGTATGTCTGATGTAGTTCATTTAAAAACCAAGTACATTGAGAACCTCAGAAATGGCGATAATAAAATACAGTCAATAAAGACTGCTGCAAAGGAAGTTGGTATGGCAACCTTTCTTACATCACTAACCACTTCGGTAGGTTTCTTAACCCTCTACACAGCGAGTATAAGACCCATTCAGGAGTTTGGACTTTATACAGCACTAGGTGTTGTCATTGCATTTGTGGTAACCTTCACCCTTCTACCCTCCTGCATGTTGCTACTACCGGCACCTTCCATCTCGGTTAAGGTAGCTCATAAAACATCATGGATAAAATTGCTGGGCAGGTGCTTTTTGGGGGTAATGAAAAACAAAACTACTGTTCTGGTATCCAGCGCAGCATTAGTCTTGATTTCTGTTTATGGAATCAATCAGATTGTCGTTAACACATATCTAATAGAAGATCTCCCAAATGACCACCCGTTAAAAGTGAGTTTCAATTTCTTTGATCAAAAACTAGGTGGATCGAGGCCGTTTGAAGTGGCAGTTCAAGTTAAAGATTCTTCCAAAACGGTATTCAGCCCAGAGGTTGCAAGTAAAATAGAAGAAGTCAGTGAATATCTGAAGTCAAGTCATGAAGTTGGTGGTCTAAGAAGTTCAAATAGTGTACTTAAAGCCTTGAATCAAGCCGTTAATAGTGGATCAACTGATGAATATATTCTGCCAGAAGGCACCAAAGAATGGAAGGCTATCGAGCGCCCATTGAAACGAATAAGGATTAAAGGGGATTTAGAAGGTAAATTAACTGCTAACGGAGAGAGAACCGGAAGAATCACTGGCTGGATCGATGATATTGGAAGTGCTATTAGCTTAGAAAGAAATGCTGAATTTAGAAGGTTTGTTGATCGAACCATTGCAAATAAAGATGTGGACTTTGTTCTAACAGGCACATCCAATTTAATTGATAAAAACAACCGCTACCTGGCCGAAAATATGATGAAAGGATTAGGTATTGCCTTTGCAGTAGTGGCACTAATTGCTGGGCTGCTGTTCAGATCATTTCGCATGGTGCTGATTACACTCATTCCTAATATTATTCCTTTAATGATGGTTGCTGGTATCATGGGCATTTTTGGAATTACACTTAAGCTGTCTACATCTATAGTTTTCACCATTGCATTTGGAATAGCAGTAGATGATACCATCCATTTCACCAGTAAGCTAAAGCTGGAGCTGGATAAAGGAAAGTCATTAATATATGCACTAAAAAGAACTTACTTAAGCACGGGTAAAGCCATTATCGTGACGAGTATTATTCTATCCGGGGGTTTTCTAATTCTCATACTCTCCTCTTTTGGAGGTACGTTCTTTACAGGATTGCTGATAAGTCTGACATTAATATTCGCGCTAATAATTGATTTAACTTTATTACCTACTTTTATAGTATTGTTCTTCAAAAGAGATCGCAAACTGAATCAATGAAAAAGGTATTTCTCTCAATAATTTTAGTTGGAGTTATGGTGATAGGTTTATTGTCATTCAATAAAGAGCCTATCGCTAAAACCAAAATCAATGGTGTCAGTTTTGTAGCTCCTAGAAACGAGATCTCCGCAGATGTGTTAATGCCGCTTCAAAAAATAAATACCGGCTGGATGGCAGTCATCCCCTATGCTTTTACACGCCCAGAAGAGGGTAAAGTTCATTTTAACCATACACGACAACATTGGGGTGAGAGTATCTATGGCGCGGCCAAAACCATTGAAATGGCTCGTGCGATGAATATTAAATCTATGGTTAAACCTCATGTCTGGGTTAGAGGCCAGGGATGGGCTGGAGATTTTGAGTTGGAAAATGAAGAAAAATGGGACGCCTTCGAAGACAGCTACACTGATTATATACTGGCTTATGCGAAAATGGCTGATTCTGTAAATGCTGAATTATTTTGCATTGGCACAGAGTTTAGAAAGGCAGTGATGCAAAGACCAGCTTATTGGGAAGGCTTGATTAAGAAGGTTAGGCAGGTTTATAAAGGCAAGGTTACTTATGCTGCTAACTGGGATAATTTTGAGAATGTTACCTTTTGGAATCAACTGGACTATATTGGTGTAGATGCTTACTTTCCAATAAGTGAGGAAAAAACACCTTCTAGAAATCAATTAATTGAAAGCTGGACAGAAAATAAGAAACAGTTACAGAAATTATCAAAACAATATGATAAACCTGTTTTATTTACAGAATTCGGTTTTCAAAGTGTAGATTTTACAGCAGATGGACACTGGAAATATGATCAGGATACCTTAGCGGTTAACCATCAGGCTCAGGCCAACGCCTTTGATGCTACTTTTGATGCTTTCTGGAAGGAAGATTGGTTTGCCGGTGGTTTTGTTTGGAAATGGCACAGTAACCATGGAACAATTGGAGGAATTGAGTGCAAAGAATTTACACCCCAAAACAAACAAGCTGAGGGTGTAATCAAAGAATGGTTTGGCAAGTCCCAATACTGATTACATTGGAAATGATAATCTTGGCTTATCAGTAGCTGGACTAGTTTTAACTTCTACTTTAGTAGGTTTTGATGGCTCGTTTTTTACTTTAGTCGGGTCTCTAGGCTCGTTTTTAGATGAATCAGGAATGTTAGCATATTGCTGAATAAACTTATGCAACTCCTTCTGACGAGCAGTTATTTCTGGAAGATTTAAAGAAAGGTACTTATGGTAAATTTTGTAAATTAAATCCCACTCACTTTTATCCATAAAACCATCGGCATTGGCTATGAGGCACATCCAGGCAAGACAGTTGATTTGATCATTTTTATCAAAGGTTTTCAGCTCCTTAATACAATCATCAAAAATGATCTCCCGATCGTACATGCTTAGCTCGTCAATCTGAGCATAGAACTTGTCTTTGTTCATAGACATGTGCCACATCATCTTGTCGCCCATCTCCTCTTCCTTTTTGTGGACTTCACCATCTGCATGGGTCAGCAGATAGTATAGCTTTGTATTGATTGTTATGCGATTCATAGTTGGTATTTCTAATGTAATATAATCTATAG
>NZ_SMLV01000161.1 GCF_009711525.1 Fulvivirga lutimaris | reverse complement strand
GAATTATATTATTGAAGAGATTGTCACCAATAAAATAGAAAGTAAAGTAAGAATAATTATTTCTGATAACCACTCTGAAGATGATACACAGAAAATTTTAAAGGAAATAATAAGTCAAAATGAACAAATCCAAATCATCAATAATAGGAACGATCAAAACATAGGCCTAGAGGCAAATATGGTAAAATTACTGTCATTAGCCGAGACAGAGTATATACTCTGGGTGGGAGATGATGATTTTATAGCCAAAGGCTATATCCAGTTTTGCATAGGTCAAATCGATCAAAATCCAGAGTTGGGATGTATTATAACAGGTATTACTAAGTTATTTGAAGATGGTAGCAGAGTGCATATTCGTAATCCGGGCTTTGAATGGCAAACATTTAAAGCAGGCTATGACACAGCCTTAAAATATTCCTATTTGGGCCATCAATTGTCAGGGTTGGTATTTAAGAGAGATGGGCTACTTGATCATTACTTGAGCTATGAGGGGTACAGGAACATTTATCCTTTCGTTTTCTTCATTACAGATAGGATGACAAAGTATCAGACATTATTTGTTCCAAAATATAGAACCATCGTGCCAGTATTTAATAGAAAATTTTGGGATTATAATGACCTAGGTCTTTTGGATGAAGTGTTTAAATCTTATTATCCTTTTTTAAAATTGTTTGGGAAAAAGAAAGTGGGAAAACTCATTGTTCAATTTCTGAGACAACAGTCTTCATTTCGTTTGGATATAAGGTTTTTCAGGCCGATAAAACTAGTAAAGCAGTTTATACAAATTGTAAGAACGTTAAAGTTTACACATACCGGAACAAATATTGGGATTTTCGTTGTTCTATTAAAGGAATACCTGCTTTCTTCTAAAAACATATTCAGGTGAATATCTTGGCCATAGATTTTGAGCCATCATCTCTTCGGGGAGGTCAGGAGAAAAGCCTACTTGATGTACTCATTGGATTGAGTGACTTAGGACATACCGTTGTATTGGCCTATGTGATTTGGGGGGATCATTTGGAACGTTATCATAAAGCAGGTATTAACACAAAACAAATTCTGACAACCAGAAATGATGGTGTAAAGCTGACTTCCTGGTGGAGGCTAATCTCCTCCGCTGTCAAACTAAAAAAGTACAAGAGCGATGTTGTCTATATAAATGAAGTAATAGATATGCCCCTAGGTACAGTTTTATCTTGGATGTATTCTTCAAGGCTTGTTTGTCATTTAAGGCTTCCCCCTCCTGTACTGCCAATATTTAGAAAGAAAAATAATTTTATTGGTTTGTTTGTTCATCACATAGATAGATTTATTGTAGCCAATGAAAATATGAGACATGCATATATCCATGCAGGGCTCACTGAGAAGAGCATTGTTGTAATTCCTAATGGATTTCCCATGGATAGGATAAGTATTGATAGAAAATCAAGATCCTTGGGTAAAGTTAGGACTATAGGGTTTCTAGGAAGAATTGCTAAATATAAAGGTTTACATGACCTACTAGATGCTTTTCACATGCTTATTGATAGAGGTAATGACTTAGAATTAATTATTGGAGGAACTCCTAAAAGACCTGAGCATTTTCAATATTTGGAAGAGATTAAGCTGAAAATCGATGACCTGAGATTGTCCAGTAGAATTCACTTTAAAGATCATATTAGTGACCCAACTGAATTTTTATCTCACCTTGATTTATGCATCTTTCCATCAACTGTTAACGAATCATTTGGCAGAGTAATCGTTGAGTCCATTATGGCAGGCACTCCCATATTGGTGAGAGATATTGGCGCTACTTCCGAAATTATAAACGACACAAATAAAGAGTGGACATTTAACTCGAAAGAAGATTTAGCAGATAAAATCGAAAAATGGTTCCAACATCCAGAAAGTTACAATTTAGAACAAAGACAAGATTATATTAGGAATAGCTTTGCATTGCCTGAAATCTTGCGCAAGATTGAATCTGTACTTTCTGAAATAGAATAATTATGAAGTTAATTTCTATAGTTATGCCTGCCTACAATGCCGAACCATATATCAGCAAGGCAATAGAAAGTATATTGAATCAAACTCATACTTATTTGGAGTTACTTATCTCAGATGATGGGTCTACAGATAATACACGCAAAATAATAGATGCTTTTGAAGACAAAAGGATTAGGCGATTTCATAATTCATGCAATATGGGTAATCTAAAGACTATCAATAAGCTATTTGCAATGACTCAGGGCGATTACATAGCAATTCAGGATGCAGACGATTGGTCTGATGAGTCAAAATTAGAGCTTCAGTTAAAAGTCCTTGAGAAAAACCTTGATATAGCTCTTTGTGGTACACAATCAATAAAAATAGATAATAATGGTCGAATACTTAAAAAATCGGACTTCCCGCAGCAGCATAGTTCAATTGTGAAAAGTATTCCAGAGGACTACCTATTTACAAGTGCCTCAGTAATGATGAGAAAAATTGTTTATGATCAAGTCGGGGGTTTAAATGAATATTTCGATCGAAGAGGAGGAGCTGATTGGTATTGGTTATCAATACTTCTGGAACATTTTAAAATGATCAATCTTAGTCAACATCTATATTTTTATAGATATAACTCTGAATCAATTACCAATAAGAGGCCCGTTAAACACGATAGTTATACCGTTGGAAGAGTAATTGCATTCTTATTTCATCAGCGCAAAAAGCTTGGCTCAGATGGGTTAATGGATAGAACAGGTTCCTTGTTTAAGGAATTGCTGAAATATGAAGATAAATTGAATTTGGCTTACGTTAAAGACCCGTTATTACTTGATAGGGAATATTCAGTAAGGCTTATTTTTCAAGGCAAATATTTGTATGGATTTATTTATGTGATTAAGAATTTCATGCTTAGTCCGTTAAGTGCTTTGAAATGGTATTATAGTAAATTGAGATGAAGATAACTCATCTTTTATATGGAGGACTTGGTGGGCATAGTAATGTTTTTTTAGCATTGGTAAAAGAAGATAAAGATTCATTATATGAATTCAGTGCAATTTTTTATGGTATCGAAAATCCCAGTGAGGGCATTTTAAATCAATTGAGTGAGGCATCTATTGCACACAATTATATTAAGAAAAGGAAGGGTTTTGATTTAAGGTATTGGATTCAAGTATTTCGAGTGTTAAAAGAAGAAAACCCAGATGTCATTTTTCTGCATTCTAGCTATAACATCATTCCGTCCATACTTTATCGTTTTTTTAGTAAATCAGTAATCATTGTAAGAGAAACTCAAGCAAATCATTTAAAGGGTTTAGTAGAGAGGGTAATGCTAGGTGTTGCACTTCTTTTCTCTAGCAAAGTGGTTTTTTTATCTGAACTTTATAAGAGTCAAATTGAAGATTCTTATGGATTCTTGTTTAATCATAACCGGGTGGCTGTAATTCCCAATGGATTGAACCTTAATTTTTTCAAACCACACCTAAAAGATAAGAAGAGATTTAGCATTGGTATGCTAAGTAGAATAGTGAAAATAAAAGATCATAAAACTCTTA
>NZ_SMLV01000111.1 GCF_009711525.1 Fulvivirga lutimaris | reverse complement strand
TCCTACATCTGGGTCGGTAGCCTGTACATTGTAAGTATACACTGCGTCCTGAATGGCTACAGTTACTGGTGTACTAGTGAATTGAGGAACATCATTGGTGTTTGCAACAGTTATAGAAAAATTCTGATTTACATTAGCGCCATCCTGATCCCTAACATTTAAAACAACACTTGAACTACCAACATTTTGATTCAAAGGGGTACCGGTCAATACACCCGTACCATTCCCGTTATCTGTCAAACTCAACCAGGTTGGTTTTGAAAGTACCCTAATTTCTAAATCATCACCTATATCATCATCATCTACAGTAATGTTATAAATGTAAATAGCATCCTCCGTTGCACTTATTATTGGAGTACTTGTGAAGAATGGGGCATCGTTCGCATTTCCTACATTGATATTAAAACTCTGATCTTCCGAAGCTCCAGAGTTATCTGTAACCCGAAGCAATACTGAATTTATTCCTGTATCTGTATTATCTGGAGTCCCACTGATAGAACCGCTTCCATCACCATTATCGTTTAAAGTAAGCCAATCAGGCAAAGTCGGAGCAGTCAATGTCAATTCATCTCCGCTATCATCATCATCAGAATTAATGAAATATGTATATTCTATATCTTGAGTAGCATTTGTTATAGGGGTACTTGTAAAAAATGGTGCATCATTTGAATTAGAAACGAGGATGTTGAAGAATTGATTTTCATCATTTCCTTTATCATCAGAGACAGAAAGTGCAATTCCAAAAGTTTGACCTGCATCGCTATTAGAAGGGGTTCCGCTTAATACAGCGGTACCATCACCATTATCAATAAGCCCCAACCAACCAGGAAGGGCTATAAGTGAAGTTATTGTTAAATCATCACCCGGATCAGCGTCCGAAGTTGTAATATTATAAGTATATAACTGATCCTGAACTGCTCCGGTAACAGCTGCACTTGTAAACTCTGGATCATCCTGTACTGCAGCCACAGTTATAGTTGTGCTAGTATTGACAAAAAGTCCACCTTGGTCAGTAGCTCTAATCGTAATAGTTGCAGAACCAAATTGATCATCTGCAAAATCAATTATTAAACTGCTTCCTGAAATAACAACCGCGTTGAATAAAGATGGATTACTATTATTATGAACTGAATATATCAATTCACTATCACCATCCTCCAAATCTGCAAATGCATTATATAGGTTGAAATAAACATTATCAGCATCCTCATTAACGTTAACATCAACCAATCCTGACGTTGTTGGTACACCATTGATAATCAAAGTCTCTGACTTCTGTCCTTCATAGTTAATATCATTAATTGTAGCATCTACTGAATAAGTTCCTACTGATAATGGCACACTTGCCGAGCCATTATAAAGAACATCAACTGTAAGCCCCCCCGGATTGGTTGTTGCAGTAACTGCTTTTGATGAACCATCAAAATTTTGATAAAGATCAGTGATAGTAATAATACCCTGAGCTTTATTTATTGTTAAAGTTCCAGTCCCTGAACCTTCATAATTACTATCTTCAATTATACCTTCTACAGAATAAACCCCGGCATTTTTAGGGTTGTTATCAAAATCCCCATTGTAACCCAAACTAACAGTTAACCCTGGAGGAACGGTGGTAAATGATGCGGCCTTAGATGAACCATCATAAGTAAAAATATTATTCGATACATTGACAGTTGCTGTTGCTTTATTAATCGTCAGACTGCCTGTATTGCCCCCCTGATAGTTCGCATCATTAATGGTCGCTACTATTGCATAAGTACCTGCATTTGTTGGAGGCGTTGATGAGCCTGCGTAGGTCACAGCTACCGTCAGTCCTGCTGGTGAGGTCACTGTAGTGACTGGCCTAGGGTTTGTATTATAGGTCTGTGTCGTATTGCTGATCGTTATAGTTGC
>NZ_SMLV01000110.1 GCF_009711525.1 Fulvivirga lutimaris | reverse complement strand
GATATAAGTTTAATTGAATTATGTAAGAGTTACCCATAACCAATATGATAAAAAGAAAGGCCCAAATTATAAGGGCCTTTCAATCAGTTTAATATCGTCAGTAAAATTACTTTTTGTTCTTGTTCTGAGCCTTCATGGCATCTTCTAGCCTCTGTTGGAATTTAGATTTTTTTCTGCTTCCAGCGTTCTTCTTATTCTCATCCAAAATCTTTCTTATCTTATCTTCGTCTACAAATCTTCTTATTAGTGCTTGCTGACCGAATGTAACCAGGTTGGCAATGAAATAGTAAAAACTCAATGCCGCAGGGTAGGAGTTAAGCACAAACATGAAAATGACGGGCATGAAATATGAAAATGATTTCATAGGACCTTGTACCGTACTCACTTGCTGCTGAGAGTAAGTAATCATAATGGTTGAGATTGTCATTAATAAAACAAACAAACTAACATGATCACCATAGAATGGTATTTCAAATGGAAGTGTCAGGATTGAATCATAACTAGATAAATCAGTTGCCCATAAAAAACTTTCCCCCCTTAACTCAATAGACTGAGGGAAGAAGTAAAACATTGAAAGTAAGATAGGCATTTGAAACAGCATTGGAATACAACCACTAATAGGATTTACACCAACCTGCTGATAAAGCTTCATCTGCTCAGATTGAGCCTTCGCCATATCTCCACCATGCTTTTCTTTAATTTCATCAAGCTCTGGTTTTAAAACTTTCATTTTAGCCATCGATAGGTATGACTTGTATGAAAGCGGTGAAAGCACCAGTTTGATAATCAACACTATAATGATGATGATAAGCCCGTAGTTATTCAAGACATTATTTAATACATCAAATAATGGGATTAGCACATATTTGTTTACCCATAACATTGGAGGCCATCCTAAGAAAAGGTTCTTTGAGAATTCTTCAGTTACCTCGCTCGTAATGTGATAGTCGTTAGGGCCAAAGTAGAACTTATAATCGCCCTGGTTACTGTTTAGATCGCTAGCTGGTAGGCTCAATGTTACTTCAGCATACTTTACTACTTCTGGGTTGTTAGGATCTACATTAGTAGATATTTTTCCTTTTGTAAAACTCTTTTTAGCAATAATGGCTGATAAAAAGAACCTCTGTTTGATAGTTGTCCATTTGATTGACTCGCTAATGACTTCTTCTTCATAAGAAGTAGATCTTTCAGATAGCTCTTCAAATTCGCCTGATGTGGTGTAGTAATTAACAGTTGAATTCTGACGACTCATATTTACATCACTCTCCTGAGTTATCATATGGTCATTCCACTGAAACAATACCTCTTCTTTGGTAATGCTACTCTCCAAGCCTTTGAATTGCAGTTTGTATCCTACTTCGTAACCTGTGTTAGGAATGCTATATATATGCTTTACAGATTTACCCTTACCTAAATCAAGAGAATATGAAATGATGGTTGAGTCACCGCTGGCGGTTGTTCCTAGTCTATAATAGAGTTGATTTAGGTCTATAGTCTTGCCGAAAGAGGTGACGATTGTTTTAAACTCGTTGCTTTCAGGTGTTATCAACCTGACAGGATTACCATCTTTGGAATCAAATGTTTTTAATACAACTTCTGAAACCTTACCACCTTTTGAGTCAAAAGTGATTTTAACCGTTTCATTCTCAACAGTTTTCTTTGTTGACTCTCCTTTAGCACCAGCTGCAAATACTCCAAATTTGTTAACTAGTTCAGCATCTAACAATGAGTCTGGCAATGCTGGAGTTTCTTGGGCTTCTACAATAGTAGAGTCACTTGGGGTAACCAGTTCTGTATTGGTTACAGTCTCTTCTGGAGCGGGTAAATCCGGCTTAAAAAACATCCAGTATGCAAATAACATAACCGAAATGAGT
>NZ_SMLV01000207.1 GCF_009711525.1 Fulvivirga lutimaris | reverse complement strand
AAAGGCCTCAATTGAGGCCTTTTTTTATTTATAAAGTGAATTAAGCTTATTGCTCAACAATTACTTCAATTTCCAAATAGTCTGTGCTATCGATAATGTCACCATCAGAGTTTCCATCAACAATAGCGACAATTTTTACAAGTCCTTTTTTACTTCCTTTTCCTTCTGCAAGTTGGAATGCGAATGTATCACCAGCTTCAAATCCTGTTTTTCTATCTTCAGGAGTTGTTCCTTCCTCATAAAGAGCAATAAGGTCCAAATCAGTCTCTACAGCCAAATACTCTTCATCTGTTAAGGTGACGTTCTTGAATGTAGTTGTATTTAATGTATTCCAGATTGATAAATCATAGGCAGTAAAAGTAGGGTAGCTTGAAGGAGAAGCAAGGAAAACTGTTCCAGTTGCACCTGCTGCATAACCAAAATCAATGTCACTAGAATTTGGTGCAGCAGAAGCATCAACCTGATTTTTACTTACCGTTTCACCTAGGTTAGTCGAGAAGAATGTTTTAGAGTCTTCACTAGCCAATTGTGCATACAATAGTTTAGCTGTAAACACATTTGCTGCAATTCCTCCCTCTTCAACAACTACGGTTAATGTTTCAGAAACCTCCTGAGCAATTTCATCAACCACTGTTATTGTAACAGTAACTTCACCTGGACTATCAAACACTAAGCCTTCAAATACAATTGTAGCAGCTGTAGTGCCTACATCTAAGCTCTCAGTTAGTCTTGTTTTTGTGTCAACATTAGTGCCGTCTGTAATTGTGGCTGTATTAAAGCCACCTGGCGTACTGGCGTTAATTGTGAATGTTATTGCATCACCTTCAGTTACTGTAATGGTACCATCTACATCAGTCGGTTCTGTAGTTACAACAATACTTGGACCTGCTGGAGTAGGTTCATCATCATCTCCGCCACAACTAGCCAATAAAGTAAGACCACCTAGGGCACCTACTATAAATAATTTGCTAAATAATTTTTTCATGTTTTAAAAGTTTTGTTATCCTGTCTGTTTTAATCACAAACCATACCAATTATAACGTGAGTGGTTATGGATTGTTATAATGCAAATGTAGAAATTATATTAGCAATGCAACTAAAATAAATTGTACAATTCTGTTATTTATTTTACATCAGAGACTTTTTACTTTAGACAAATAAAATTCTAGTTTTGGGCTAATAATCTGAGAATTATGAGTGCTACCCCTGAAGGCGTTTTAGCCGATTTGAAACAGAAAAAATATGCTCCGGTTTACTTCTTGCAAGGGGATGAAACCTTCTATATAGACCAAATTTCAAATTATATAGAGGATAACGTGTTAACTGAGGCAGAAAAAGGATTCAACCAATCTGTGATGTATGGTAGGGATGTAAACGTTAGCACTATTCTTAATAGTGCAAGGCGCTTTCCTATGATGTCAGAGAAGCAGGTAGTTATTGTTAAAGAGGCTCAAAACATCTCAGACTTAAATAGAGAAGATGGTTCTAAAATGTTGATGGACTATCTGAATAATCCAGTGCCTTCTACAATCCTGGTGTTCTGCCACAAGAATAAGTCACTTGACAAGCGTAAAGCTCTGGGTAAGAATTTGAGTAAATTGGCAATAACAGTTACAACCAAAAAGCTGTATGATAACCAGGTACCAGCATGGATTGATGGTTACATTAAATCAAAAGGCTTAGCAGCGAGTCAAAAGGCTATCCTAATGCTGTCAGAAGCTATTGGCAACAATCTGGAAAGGTTGACTAATGAGATTAACAAGGTGGCTATCAATCTTGACGGCAGTAAGGAGATTGATGAGCATTTGATTCAAAAATATGTCGGCATAAGCAAGGACTATAATGTATTTGAATTACAAAAGGCATTAATCCTTAAGGATGTGATTAAGGCTAATAAAATTGTGAATTACTTTGAGGCCAATGCCAGTAAAAACCCTATAATACCAATTGTAGCCAATTTATTCTCCTTTTATAGTAAGCTGTTAATGGCTTTGCACTCAAAAGATAAATCTCCTAAGGGGCTGGCAAGTACACTTAAGATCAACCCATACTTTGTTCAGGATTATACAACTGCTATGTCTAAATACTCATTAATGCAGGTTGTGAATAATATCCATCACATTAAAGTTGCCGATTTAAAATCAAAAGGAGTCGATCATAACAGTACTAATAATTCTGGTCAAATATTGAAAGAACTTGTTTTTAAACTCTTGCACTAGAATCTATTAGAGAAAAGCAGGCCAATTGTTTATATTTATCGCAAGTCAAATTTATTTTTAAATAAGACCATAATTTGAAGATGTTTTACGTTAGATACATAATCAACTTCAAATAGAAGACCCTAGCACATCTATGAAATACAAACTATGGCTGATCAGTCAGCTAATTTTTTTAAACATCGCTTTTGGTCAAAACACCCAGTATTTTAATGATCAGGAATCATTATTTAGAGAAGGCCTTGAGCTTTTAGATAAATCAGAATATACATCTGCGCGTCAGAGATTTGAAAAGTATATAGCTCAGTCCAGCAATGATGTAAAAAAAGCTGATGCTGAGTATTATGTTGCCTTTTGTGCCTTGGGTTTATACCATGAAGATGGCGAGAAGCGAGTAGAGAATTTTATTGCTAGTCATAAGGAACATCATAAAGCGGTTACTGCTTATTTCGAATTGGGTAATTTTTACTTCAAAGAAAAGAAGTATAAAAAGGCAGCTGAATATTATGAAAAAGTCAATCTGGCGCTTATCACAGAAAGTCAACGTCAGGAGACAAGGTATAAATTAGGGTATTCTCACTTTGCGGAGCGCAATTTTGAAGATGCTATAGTTTATTTTAATGTATTAAAACGGCAGAATGGCGAATATATGGCTGCGTCAAATTATTACGCAGGATATATAGAGTATGAGCTAAAACAATATGATAAGGCCATTATTGACCTCGAAAAAGCATCTCAAAATGAGGCCTATGCCAGTGTAGCACCAACTTTATTAGCCAACTTATACTACAAGCAGAAGCGTTATGATGACCTTATTAGTTTTGGAACTAAAGTCATCAACAAGTCAGAAGCCAGAGCAAATCATAAAGATCTTTATTTGCTTTTGGGCGATGCTTACTTAATGAAAAATGATTTTGCTAATGCTTCTCAATATTATCATAAATATGAATCAGCAAATTCAAACCCTGCTAATGAGGTCAGGTATCGCATTGGTTATACTTATTATAAGGAAGGGGATTATGATGAAGCTATTGATCATTTAAAAAGAGCAGCAACCGAAAAGGATAGTATTGGAGTTTATGCATCGTACTACTTAGGTGTAATGTATTTAAAGCAGGGTAATAAACTATATGCAGTTACAGCTTTTGACAATGCCAGAAACAATAAAATCAATGAAGCATTAAGGAAAGAAGGTGCTTATCAGTATGCCAAGGTTACTTATGACTTGGGCAAGTCGGAAGAAGCTGTGAAAGCTTTTGAATATTATAAAACCCAATACCCAAAAGGTGAGCATCGGGTTGAGGTCAATGATTTGCTTTCTGAGGCATACTTTAATTCAAGTAATTATGATTTGGCTATTAATCATATTGAAGAATTAGGCAGTCTGACCAGGAGCCAACAAATGGTTTATCAAAAAGCCACCTTCTACAAAGGTTCTGAGCTCTTTAATAAGGGTGATTACCGTCAGGCGATAGATTATTTCAAGAAGTCACTTAAATACCCCTTAGACTTACAATATTCAGGCTTAGCCAATCTGTGGTCGGGTGAGGCTTATGCCGTGGGTAGGAGGTATGACGAAGCATTCCCTTATTACAGAGCAATTTTAGGTAACTCACAATTAATAAACACCAATACTGGCTTAAGAGCTAGGTATGGAATTGGTTATGCCTATTATAATACTAAAGAATACAATAAGGCATTAATTCATTTTAAAGAGTATGTAAATGGTGTCGAGGAACAGTCGGATAAAATGTATTATGATGATGCCCTGCTTAGACTAGCGGATTGCTATTATGTTAGCAAGTCTTATGACAATGCGCTTATTTTTTACGCTAAAGCCATCCAATTCAATAGAGCTGACAATGACTATGCACTGTACCAGACTGGTTTGATCAATGGCATTGAAGGTAATGTTAATGCAGCTGTCAAAGCTTTTGATGGTGTAATTGCCATACCAAGATCAAGATATTTTGATGATGCACTTTTTCAAAAAGGGCAATTGTTTTTAGAAAAGGGGGATTATCAATCAGCGGTCAAAGGGTTTGATAGACTAATAGATCAAAAGCCTAATAGCAGGCTGATACCCTATGCCTATTCTAAAAGGGCCTCTGGTAATTATAACCTCCAGCAGTACGAAAAATGCATAAAGGATTATCAAACTATTCTTAACGAATACCCTTCTCATAGTGTTGCAGGCGAGGTGCTTTTGCCATTGCAGGAGGTACTTAATATCGTTGGAAGAGGGGGTGAGTTTGATCAGCAACTTGCTGCTTATAAGTCTGCAAACCCAGATAAGAGCGGTCTGGAGGCGGTGGAGTATGAGTCTGCTAAAAACCAGTACTTCAATCTTAACTATAAAAAGGCCATTGAAAGATTGCAAGCGTTTATAAAAACTTACCCGGAAGACCCAAGGGTTACGGAAGCATCTTATTACATAGCAGAGTCTTATTATAGACTGCGTGACTTCGAACCAGCACTTGAAGTTTATAATGAACTAGTTACTAATACTTCTTATGAGCAGTACAATAGAATAGTAGGTAGAATAGCTGAGATAGAGTATTTGAGCGGTCGATATGACAATGCAATCTATTTCTTCTATCAATTGGCAGATATCTCATCAACAAAAAAGGAGCAATACAATGCATGGGCTGGACTTATGGAATCTTACTACCTCAAGGGTACTTACGATTCGGTTGATAGGTATGCCGAAATAATTCTGGAGAAAGGCAATGTTCATATCAGCTCTCAAAACAAGGCTTCACTTTATTTAGGAAAAGCAGATTTTGCCAGAGGAAATTATGAGCAGGCTCAAGATGAATTTCTAACAACCTTGAACACTGCCAGAGATGAATATGGAGCGGAAGCACAATACCTCTTGGGGCTCATTTATTATAATACTAAAGAGTATCAAAAATCGATTGAAGCACTGATCGCTCTAAATAATAATTTCAATGCCTACACTGAGTGGGTAGGTAAGGGGTACATGTTACTTGCAGAAGATTATCTTGCCCTAGGAGATATTTTCCAGGCGAAAGGTACTTTAAAATCTATAGTGGAAAACTTCCCATTAGAGTTTTATAAGACCAAGGCGAAGCAAAAACTGGCCGAAATTGACAAAATGGTTAGTGAAGAAAACTCAACAACAACTAATTCATCAGATAGTTTGATAAATGATAATTAAC
>NZ_SMLV01000072.1 GCF_009711525.1 Fulvivirga lutimaris | reverse complement strand
GCTGCATGAAGTCCACTTTAATTCCTTTTGTTCCCCAGCTTTTATAGGTTTCAAGAATTTCAACAAGGTTTTCGTCAAGAGGTTTCCAAAGCACCCAAAGGATTAAACCCACCCCTTTTTCTTTACCATATCTGATCAGTTCAAGCACATCCATATCCTTATTAAAGTCAAGAATTTCAGTGGTTGATTTTGTCCAGCCTTCATCAAGTATTACATATTCAATATTATTGGCTGCGGCAAAATCAATATAGTATTTATAAGTAGCCGTATTGAGGCCTGACTTGAAATCGACACCATAAATGTTGTTGGCATTGTACCAATCCCAAGCTACTTTACCCGGCTTGATCCAGGCTGTATTTTTAAGAACGGTAGGTTTGGCCAGCTGATAAGTCAGGTTGCTTTCCACAAAAGTGCGGTCGTCATTACTGATCATAAACACTCTCCACGGAAACGCTCTATTGCCTTCAACTTGAGCAATGTAATCAGCCTCTTTGGCTATGGTCTGTTTACGGTCTGGATAGTTCTCAGCAGGCACGGCTTCAAGCACATATTTAGGAAATGTGGCATTTAAAGTCTCCTTACCACTTCCTTCTATAAACATTCCTGGGTAATCTTGAAGAGCTGTTTCTGTAAATAAAACTCTGCCTTTTTCAGTACTAATCAATACTGGCAGACTACAAAAATCTTTATCTGATATTTCGGTCAATGACTTATCCAGATACAATCTTTCATTGTGTGAGTACATAGACTCCTCTTTCGGAAAAAGTGAACGAGATCCTTCAGGGAAAGTCATTGCAACTTGTTCCGACACTACATTTCGACTGCTCTTGTTATCATCAATAAACTGATATGCAGCTCCGTCATTATAGGCTCTGAAGTTAAGTTTGTAACCACCTTTAAATTCAATTGACAGTTCTGAGTATTCATCCTTAATCTCGGCATCCTTATGGGGAACAGCAGGTCGAATTATTGAAGAGAAGCTGTTTACAGAATGCTTCTTTATTTTTGGGCTTGCACCAAAATCAGCTCCAGTTGAAAAGTCCATCCCCACTGTGACTTTCTCTATAATAAC
>NZ_SMLV01000052.1 GCF_009711525.1 Fulvivirga lutimaris | reverse complement strand
TTTTAAAATATTCTAAAGGGTTTGTACATCTATTTTCAATTAAATTATGTTAGCCATTCGTTAAAGAAATGAATGATTGATATATAAGTCGTCTCGAATTACATATTGGAACTGATTTTGAACGGTATACTTTATAAGATGCTACTGATGTTATAAGCAAGAACATTGTTAAGACTATAACTTGACAATTTTTAGTGGGATTAGCTCCAAAGGAAAACCGTCACTGGTTTGTTCACCGCCATCATCCTGAAATCTTGCATGGTGAAAAAAGATACCCCCGTTATCGTCATTTATGTACAGTGATTGTTTAAACTCTTTTGTTATGCCGCTGCTTAATGTTGTTTGAGTGCCTATCATTTTATTGGCAATAACTGGTACTTCGTTTAAAAGGGCTTCAAATGTGCCATCAATCTCAAATTCAATAGTGACCTTTTCAGACCCGGCTAACTCTGTGCAGCTACTTTCCTGAAAAAAGGATAGGACAATAATTAATTCATTCCCTTCAAATATAAATGTCTCGTCTATATTAGCTCCCATATCAGTGACGCATCCTGAAAGCCATTTACCATCCAGACTAATTGTGTTACCGCTACTTGTTGTTACCGTTAAAACTTCTGTAGGTGCAGGATCACTTTTCTTACAGCTGGTTGATAGTGATAGTATTGGAATAAGAAGAAAAGCTGTTGCGAGAATTTTTGCTTTGCTATACATTGTTTCGAATTTTTGTTTGTTACAATGTAACGGGCATCTAGTTTAGAAGGGCTGCCAATTTGGAAGGCAATATATTCGAATACATGTATTCGAATATAT
>NZ_SMLV01000038.1 GCF_009711525.1 Fulvivirga lutimaris | reverse complement strand
TGAAACATGGGTAATAACGGGTTCTTCTGCAGGAACAAATTCAAAGCATAGCTCATCTGATATAATGCTTTCACCACCGGGTATAGCCGGGAAAATAGCTAGAATTCTATAGCAGTACTTAGCTGCTGCTGCTAAGTTTGTATCTCTATAGGTGGTAGCATCAGGACCCAATTCCTGAATCAAACTATAGCCTGCATTTTCTCTTATTCCTGTCTCGCATTCATCTGGGTCGTAAGGATTGGAATCCACACGCCTCCATATTTGTATGATTTCTGCGTTTTGACACAGATACTTATCCCAGTTGAGTCGTATTCCCTGACCTTCCTGAACAACGGTATTTAATGCAGGCTGTGGACCTACTACTGTGATATTCCAGGAAGCAAAGCTTACAAGCTTAGGTCCTAGCGATGGGTTATCTGTTATTTTGAATACAACGGTATAAGGCTGGTCACGTACATCCATACATTCCGTATTCCACGTAAACTGCATTTGTGCTTGTGGCACCGAAGACTGGAATTCTGCTGGATCAGGGGTGACTATTGCTCCCTGATCTTCCAATATCTG
>NZ_SMLV01000195.1 GCF_009711525.1 Fulvivirga lutimaris | reverse complement strand
GGTTATAACTGGGTAAAAAATTGTACTTATCCTTTTTATTACTCAGTATTCAGCTTATCTAACTATTAATCAGTTGATTATAAATCAACAGGCGATCAAAAAGTATTTAATTTCTTACATGAATTTAACACACTTTGAACAAAAATGATTTATTCAAACACCTGATTATTAAAGAATTAATTGCCAAAACAATGCCAAATTATGATTGAGGTGTTAGTTTTTAGGGTTTGTTTGTAGAATTTATGCCTTGATTTTTTATATTCGATCATCAAAACTTGAACATTATGGCAACAACAGGATTAAAAAGATCTAAGAGCAATGCAGTACTTGGAGGGGTGTGCGCTGGTATAGCGAATTATTTAGGGTGGGATGCTAGCAGAGTGCGATTATTGTATGTATTGGTCTCTATTCTTAGCGTTGCTTTTCCGGGAGCGCTTGTCTACCTTATATTGTGGGTTGCCATGCCTGCCGATTAATCACAAATTGTGCAGCTTTAGAAATTCCTTAACATTGGTTCTTACTACTTGTGTGGAGTTGCCATCAAATGGTGCAGTGGCTATAGCCTTGAAGAGTTCTCCTACAACTGTTGCTTCGAAGCCAAGCTTTTTAGCATAGACAGAAGCAACTTCCAATTCGATATCTTCTACAATGTTATCCATGTATATCATATGTACAAGATGATATATGGCCTCCATTTTTTCTACTTTGCTTTCAGCATCATGGAACTCTAAACGATCAAACTCACCCTCGATTTTATGAAGATCTTCCTGGCTGAGATTCAGTTGGGCGCTCCATTTCATGAGGCAAGCCACATACTTACTTTCAATCTTATCCTGACTCAAAAACATGGCAAGAATGTTGAAAAAGCTATCTTTTATGGATTGTAGTTCTTGTGGTTTTAGATTCATAATTATAAGCAGTCAAAGCTTAACTAGGACGTACTATCAATTAACAAAATAAATTGATAATTAGTCACAAATAATCTGATTTTTTATACTATTCCTAGACAAACCTCTGTCTAAGGCGCGTTTGAGGTCAAGGCATGCTCGATCTTTTTGACCAAGGTTATATTTAGCCTTACCTCTCAGGAAATACATTTCTGATCTTTCAGGACGTAAAAAGATAGCCCAATTGCAATCTTTAATAACTTCTTCATAATCGGCCTGTGTAAACATTAGTTCAGCTCGTATTTTGAACATTTCAAAGTATGATTCAGGTACCTCTTTTGGATCAATGACAAATTCGAAAGCATCTCCATATGCATCACTCTGGTATTTTTTGAAAGTATAACGAGCTTCTGTGTAGTAGTCTATCGCTTTCTCTATATTGTTCAACTTGTATTGATAGAGCTCGGCAATTTTTAACATCAACTGAAGGTTGCCAGCATCTCTGATTAAAATATAATCATAAGCATGGGCAGCTTTCCTGTATTCCTCCAGCTTCATATAACATTCAGCCATAAGTTGCCATGTCTTTAGTCGCATTGGATGCTGAAAGTCCCTAAGTACTTCTAGTTTGCTAACTGCCTGCGTGTAGTCTGCTTCATTAAATTGATTAACAGCCATTATATTGAGATTACTGAGCATCTGATCTTTGGCCTCGTAGAACTTATGTTCGATAGGATTATCATGCTCGAGTTGAATAATCATCTCCAAAGATTCTCTAAATTGACCGTTATCATATAAGGTCTGTGCTTCAGCTATTTTTTGATTATTGTATTGCTCAATTCTTGCAGCCTCTTGCTCATCCAAGTATTCATTGATCTTAGCAAAACTTACTGCTATGACAGCAAAAGCTATAACTACTGCAAAAGCTAATATCTGATTTTTGAAATAGTTTCTATCTACTTTGTAAACTGGAGCGGTTTTATATTTTGGAGCCTTTCTCCAGTCATATCGGCCATACCTGTTGTAAACATTAGTTTCTTTTGGTGGCTGCCGTGGAGGTGGCTTGGGTGTTGTGTATACATGCTTGGTTTGGTATGAATAGTTGAGTAAGAAGTCATACCTACCCTTTTTTTGAGGATCTATTAAGGTTTGATAGGCCTCATTAACAATTTTAAATTGTTCTTCAGCCCATTTGTCGCCAGAATTACGATCAGGATGATACTTCAAGGCAAGCTTTTTATATGCTGCCTTTATTGTGCCGGGGTCTGCCGACCTTGGTATACCTAATGTCTGATAAAAATCAAGCATACATTAAGTTACTAAACAATCACTTTATTTTTTATTGATGACTTTGCCTTTTTTAATCAGCCTTATATAGAAGTATAGGGTGACACTGACAATTATTAATGAAATGAATTGAGAGTTTGATAAGTAGCCATCAATTACGAAACCACGGCTTAGGTCGCCCCTGAACTCTTCTATAACAGATCTGCCAATGGCATAAAGCATTAAATAAGATAGAAAAAGCTGACCTTGAAATTTTTGATATTTTTTAATAACCAGAAGTATCAGCAATATCACTAGTATCATAGCTGAGCTGTACAGTTGAGTAGGATGCAAAGGGGTGTTCAATGGAGCAAGACACGCTTCATCTGTGAATACAACAGAAAGAGGCCCGTGCCATTCTATCCCGTGACAGCAACCAGCCATAAAGCAACCTATGCGCCCAAAAAAGTGAACAATACACGTTGTAATAGCCATGATGTCCAGCATAGGGTAGAGTGGTAGTTTATGTTTCTTGAAAAACCACAGCATTGTTGGTATACAAAACAGAAGTGAACCATAGAAAACGAAACCTCTGCCGGTTAATAAGGCACTTAGGTTGTTGGCGTAATATCCGGGTTTTTCAAAAAATAGGAACAGTTTGCCACCAACTATGGCTGCTACCAATAATAAAAGAAACAATGAGTTTATTTGATCAAAAGTGGTGTTGAATTGCTTTTTGGACTGCTGCCAGACATAAGTCACACCACATATGGCTCCAATTACTATGAAAAAACCATACGAGTAAATCGTGAAAACATCGCCTATTTTAAATATTACCGGGTGCATCTATAATTTCAATTGGTTTGCAATATGAGCCTCTTTTAATACCAAATTAAGGTTATTTGCGGAATGATTACAAAAGGCTTAAAATTCATGATTTTGGCAACATTCTTATTTGCATTGATGAATGTGTTTGTCAAAATGATTCCAAATATACCGGCTGTTCAGGTTGTCTTGTTTAGGTCAGTTGTGTCTTTAGTACTTAGTGCGGCATTTTTAAAAGGGCAGCGTGTCAATTTATGGGGCAATAACAAGAAACTTCTTCTTCTAAGAGGAGCATTTGGTTCAGTTGGGCTGATATTATATTTTTATACATTGCAAGCCATGCCTCTTGCAAGTGCAGTTACCATTCAATTTTTGGCGCCTATTTTCGCTACGATATTGGGCATTTTTATAGTTAAGGAAAAGGTGAAGCCTTTACAGTGGTTCTTCTTTTTACTCGCATTTACAGGAGTGGTGCTAGTAAAGGGCTTTGATCCGAGAATAACGCCATGGCTATTCTTAGTTGGTATTATATCGGCATTATTCTCAGGCCTGGCATATAATGTTATTAGAAAACTTAAGTTGACTGAGCATCCACTGGTTATTGTATTTTACTTCCCGCTTGTGACCATACCCTTTGCCGGGGTTTGGTCTTATTTCAATTGGGTAGTGCCCACGCCTATCGAATGGGGGATATTACTAATAGTAGGTGTGCTGACACAGCTGGCACAATACTTTATGACTAAGGCTTATCAGGAGGAGGAGCTTTCTAAAGTGTCTAGCTTACAATACATTGGTATTATTTACGCCCTTGGCTTTGGTTTTGTATTGTTCGATGAGCTGTTTAATGTTATGTCTTATGTAGGAATGGCTATTATGTTGATTGGCGTCTTTGCCAATGTTTGGTATAAAAACCGTATTGCAAGAGTATAAAAAAAGCCATCCCGATTGAGGATGGCTTTCTAAAATTATTATTGATTCAATTACGCAATCTTAGAAATAAGGTCCGCTACTCTGTTAGAGTATCCAGCTTCATTATCATACCAGGAAACAACTTTTACTAGGTTTCCATTAACTGAAGTCATTTGAGAATCAAAAATAGAAGAATGTGGGTCTCCTACAATATCAGAAGACACAATTGGATCTTCAGTATATTTCAAGATACCTTTCATAGGGCCTTCAGCTGCAGCTTTCATGGCAGCATTAATTTCTTCGATTGTAGTTTCTTTTTTCAATACACAAACAAGGTCAGTTAAAGAACCAGTTGGTGTAGGTACACGTACGGCATTACCATCTAGTTTACCTTTAAGATCAGGTAAAACAAGACCTACAGCTTTAGCAGCTCCAGTAGTAGTAGGCACAATGTTGATAGCAGCAGCTCGGGCTCTTCTCAAATCTTTGTGAGGAGCATCCTGCAAGTTTTGATCAGAAGTATAAGCGTGAATTGTAGTAATAAATCCTTTATCGATACCGAAGTTATCATTCAATACCTTAGCCATAGGTGCAAGGCAGTTAGTAGTACAAGAAGCATTAGACATGATTGTCTCGGTTCCAGTAAGGATGTCATCATTAACACCTAAAACTACAGTAGGGATATCTCCTTTGGCAGGCGCAGAAATTACAACTTTCTTGGCACCGGCAGATAAATGCTTAGAAGCACCATCTTTGTCTACAAAGAATCCAGTAGACTCTAAAACAATATCAACACCAAGTTGAGCCCAAGGTAGGTTAGCTGGGTCACGCTCAGC
>NZ_SMLV01000329.1 GCF_009711525.1 Fulvivirga lutimaris | reverse complement strand
GATAGCTTTATTGTTATCCGAGACTTCGAACTGCTACGTGGACAACCTGTTTCATATGGATTTGCACAAGTTTTAGAAGTAGGCTCAATAATTCTTTTAAAAAATTTCTGCAGAATAACTTATGGAGGTTCACCAATGCCAGGTGGATATGGTATGTCTCAAGGTTCCAGTACAAAGGTCGAAACATTCATTTTAACAAAACAAGACTCTGAGAAATTATGGATAGTTTATTCCAAGAAAAAAAAGTTTAATGCTTTGCTTGAAGATATTGTAAAAGATTTTCCCTCTGATTCTCCTTACAAAGATGTCAACACTATCAAGTATGAAATGATGCCTCAAATAATAGCAGAATACAATAGATTGAAAGAAAATAAAGACATGTAGCACTCCATAAAAGCACATTTGGACTTCACCTTGGAAGTCCTTAAATGTCTGGGTGCGATTAGCCCGCATGTTTTAGGCTGGCAATTCAAATCTACTTTCCTCTCTAAATTTGTGCATTACTACAAGGACGGGGTGCTTCAAGTTGCATTTTGTGTGGCTAGGTTCTAAACCCAAGTAGTGCTAGTTTTATAACCTGCAAAATAAGTAAACAAACGAGCCTTACAGTGGCGTTAGACTAAATTGGTCTCTAGAATGCAAAACATATTAATCGTAACATTAACTCTCTTGGTATACAACCTTTATGCTCAAGTACCTGAGATATCCTTAAAATGGCAAAGTAAATATGTGGAAAGTCAATTTGACCTACTGGACATTGGAGAATATTTTCAGTATGACTACTCCAAGATACTATCTAATCAGTTAAGATTTGAAGGAGATATTTGGTCAACTTACGTTGGGGTATTTGGCCCAAAAAACAGAAGAATTGATTTTCATTTGGAGGTATCGAAACAATCTAATGATAGTTATAAGGTAATTGGTAAAAGTAAGCTTGGCTCTAATATCAGAAACCTTAATGGAACCATTAAACTTATAGGTGCATATAAAACTACTTGGATGGCGAACATTTTAACATTTGAATATGAATTGAACGAACCAGGAGACAAAGAGGGTGATGGAAAATTTATTGGTATTGGAGCAATCACATTTATAATCAAAGACAAAATTCCAGACATATTCTGGGCAGCATCTGGTGACTTTCGAGAATACAATAACATGTTTGTCGGAACTTGGATTAGAAATAACTCAAACATATCGAGAGAATGCATATTCACATTTATGCCAAGTGGAACCCACAATAAACTTCCTTTTCGAGATGATCTTTACAAAGAATTTGGTGAGATGGATGAATGCAAATGCTACTTTGAATTCAAAAATGAAATTCGACAATATGGTTGGGAAGATTATGACGATGACAATCGAAACAAAGTGGCTTGGTGGAAATAGAACATAAACCTAACAGCTGAACCTTAGGCAGAATCAAACTCACTCAATCACCTCAAACCGCTGGGTAATCTCATTTCCAAACTCATCAACAAGCGTGATGGTATGCAAGCCAACATCAGCCTGTATCCCCTTTTGGTGTGTGCCTTCTGTATAACCTAAGTATTGATCATCAAGGTGCCAATACACCACAGCATTCATGTTTTGGTGGGCTGCCTCAAATATTGAAAACCCCTTCTCCCCGCTCTGCTCCAAAGGAATTTTTACTTTGGTAAATTGGTTTGGATAAATCAGTTCAAAATGAGTTTTGCTATCAACTTGTATGCATCCCGACATAAACGGTGGCTGTTTTTTATAATTAGGGTGAAACTTCCGGTAATACCAGGCCTGCACTGGAGGAAGGACAAACCACGGTTGCTGAACAATATCAGAAACATTGTAACAGGTATTATTTACCTGATATTTACCCTGCTTGTCCAAATGCAGCAAGGTGTGGAATGCACAGCTTTCTGTTTTTAGCAGGTAATCTGGCAATTGAATTGATTTGGTTGAAAGGCAGTGTTTCGAAGCTAACATTCCGCTTTCAGTACAGATATCTCTCGCCACACCAAAGGGCTCACCCAGATCAACATTACCATCCACCAAATCAAAAAGCCTGAAGAGTAATGGCGCTGCCGCTGACACTCCCGTTAAACCAGGACGTCCTTCTCCATCTGCATTGCCTACCCACACTCCTATCACATGGTCATTGTTCAATCCAATGGCCCACCCATCTCTAAAACCATAGCTTGTGCCTGTTTTCCATGCAATTTGCCTTGAAGACTGAAACTGCTGCCATCCACTCTCCTCATCTGGTCTGTTCAGTTTCTGCATGGCTTCAAAAGTAAATCTTATTGAAGGGGCTCTTAAAAAACCATCAGCTGCCAGTGAAACCTCATCAACGTCATCTGCTTTCAGGTAATGATTGTAATGATAATCCTGAGTTGAATAACCTTTGCCTATCGGCCTTTCTTTGTAATTATCAAGGCTCCTGGCCATTCCAGCATATACAGAAGTCAGCTCCCACAAGGTGGTTTCAGCACCTCCCAAAATCATTGACAGACCATAATGACTTGCAGGCTGATCAAAAGCATTTAAACCTAGCTGTTTTAACTTCTGGTGAAACTTTTCATAACCGTATTCAATCAGCAAATGGACAAATGGCACATTTAAGGAACTGATTAATGCATCATCTGCTGGTACTGCTCCCCTATACTCCTTATCAAAATTCTTAGGTGCAAAACCTTTATAAAACACAGGCACATCTGGTAGTAACTCATGGGGAGCAATAAGGCTTTCATCCAGTGCAGCGGCATATAAGAAAGGCTTAAGAAGGCTTCCCGGGCTTCTTCGGGAAGTAATAATGTCAACATGCTGGCCATGTGTACCCGATGCGTTTGAATTGCCTACATAAGCCAGGGTGTTGCCTGACTTAATATCTAAAACAATGGCTGCGGCATTATGAATTTGATTGAAGGCTAAGCCTTTACTATGCTCATTGACTAATTTATCTACCGCTACCTGAAGGCGTGTATCCAATGTAGATCTTACATCCTTACCTTTCAGTCCTTCACCCATGGCACGATAAAGCAAATGGTAGGCTTTATTTGGAATAGGCTTGATACTTCCGGGCAAAGGTTCCTGTTTTGCCAAAAACAACTCATCCTCATCAATCAGTCCCCGATCATGAATTTTATCAAGCAGTTGATCCCTCTTCTGCAAGAAGATGTTTTGGTTTTTACCGGGAAAGATGGAGCCCGGGTTATTAGGTAAAATTGCCAACGTAGCTGCCTCGGCCCATGAAAGTTGATGAGGTGGTCTGCCAAAGAACCGATAGGAAGCGGCACTTATTCCCACAATATTGCCACCGTATGGCGCATGATCTACATATTCCTTCAGGATAGATGATTTTTTATAGAAGAGCTCCAATTTAAGAGCAATAGCCATTTCCAGAAGCTTCTGCGTATAAGTTCTGGGCTGATTACCCAAAGCCATACGCACCGTTTGCATTGTCAATGTGCTACCTCCACTGACGGTTCTGCCAGCGTTATAGTTCTGTCTTGCGGCTCTGAAAAGTGATACTGGATTTACCCCAGGATGATAGTAGAAATACTCATCTTCGAAAAGCAAAAGTGCCGATTCGAGCTTCGCTGGTATAGAATCAGAAACAGGAAAGCGCCACTGCTGATCATCAGCAATAGCGGCACTTAAAAGAGTTCCGTCTTCAGATTTAAGAGTTGTGGTATATGGAACATCGAAAAGCGGATCAGGAAGTGGTATGAAAAGAAATAAAATCAGGAAAGCAAGTAGCATTATGCCACCTGCTTTCCCAATCTTCAAAAATCTTCTATTTCTAAAATTCAATTACTTCTGCACTTTGACCCATCTGCCTGGCTTATTGGCAAATATCGAATTGTCATACATGGCTTCAACGCTGATTGAAGGCAAGTAATAATCACCCTGATAAGCAGCATTTAACAATACTTCAAAGCTTGCAGATTCATTAGGCTTAAGATCAAAGTAATGCATCGTTCTATCATCACGTATGTCTATATATTCGGCTTTAGTATTCTCAGAAGCCGAGCCATCAAGTCTGGTATTAATGATCTCCCAACCTGAAGGAAAGATTTGGGTTAAAGCCAATTCATTATAAACCCCATTTAAACCTGGGTTTGTCACTTTTACAGTGGCTTTAAAGTTAGTACCCTGAGTCAATGAGGATAGATCCACCGGATTGCCCTTCATATCCGTGTAAGACACAGAAAAATTGATATTTCTGTTAATAGTTTCCTCGGTACCTTCTAATGGTATCCCCGTTCTTATGACCCTTGCAAATACTGGCGCATCACCTTTGTTGCTGATTTTAATGACTGATTTCTTGTTCGGAGATTCTACAACCACCTGATTTATAAAATCCTTGCCCTCAATAGTAGTTGATTTACCAGCAATATCTACTGTGGTATTGGTTTCCTTGTCCATACCAAAACCTTCAGCATATTTCGCAATGGCAATAAAACAGTAGGCTGTAGTTTGTGTACTCATCCACTTATCCTTATTGCCCATTTCTTTAGCGATGTCCATCATAACTTCAAAAGCTTTCTCCTTCTGATCCAGCTCTGACAAAGTCTCCAAAATCATGGCTTTGTTCCTTGTGTCAGAACCAAATGAATAGCGATAATCCCTTAAAGTACTATCTGCTTCTATAGAAAGTCCTTCAATGAGTTTCTTGGCCTGATCATCGTAACCTGAAGCTGCATAAGCCAATGCGAGTCGCCATTTGGCCTCTCGTCTCACCTTGCCATTCTCTTTCATTCTGTTCATAGCTCCCATAGCAGGACTGCCAGCCACAGCCAATGTATAAAGTCTGTAAGCCTGGATGAGATCGTTATCTTCATCGGTACTCAATGTGCCCCATGCATCGGCTTTCTGAGACTGGAAGCCTACCCAACTTGACAGCATACCTTCTGGTACTAAATAACCAGCTTTCTTAGCTTCTACCAGGAAATGACCTGCATAGTTAGTTCCCCAATTGTTAGGGTAATCATTGCCCGGCCAATAGGAAAATCCTCCTGAAGTCAACTGGAAAGTTTTGAGTCTGGTGATAGCTGCTTCTATATTTCGCTGCACCTCCTTATTCTCATCTTCAGCAAGCGTCATCAATTTGTTAAGGAACAGTTGAGCAAAAACTGAAGAAGTGGTCTGCTCGATACAGCCATGTGGATACCTGATCAGATAACCCAAACGCTGCTCTATATTTAATGAAGGCAATGAGCTTATTTCTACATAAGCGCTATTTTCACCCAGCATACCCATAGGACTGTAACTATAATCCCAATCTGCGCCATTGGCTATCACCTTATCTGCGATATCTATTGTTACCGGGTTACGAGGCACCACATTCATCTCAATATCATAAGAAGCCTTAATGCTTCCTGAAATGGCCGTCACCTTAACTTTACCAACACCTAAGGCTTCCTTAGCTTTAATATCAAAGTAAGCCACCTTATCTCCTGACTTGGTAAATTTCACATTTGATGTTTTAGCTCCACTTAAGGTTAAAGTTCCTGACACTTCTACTGCAATGGAGACATCCTTTACATTATCCTCCAAAGCGAAAATATTGACCGGGAGCTTCATAGTTTCACCTGGCCCGGCTACTCTTGGTAATGTAGCAAGCACCATTAATGGCTGTTTAACTGGCGTAGCTACATCTGCACTACCATAAGCACCTTCCGATGCTGCAATTACCATTGTTTTTACACTGCCTATGTACTGCGGCATCTGGATAGTATGCTTTTTGGTTTTCCCTTTCTCCAAGTAAAATGGCCCTAAATATTTAACAACAGGCTTAAACCTGTTGGCTTCCTTTTCTTCCTTAGGCTTCAACTCTCCATCACCACCAACGGCCAGTAGATAATCCATTTTGCCTGAGAAAGCGCCCATAACATCATCATAAACATCCCATGTTTTGATACCCAGAGCCTCACGGGCAAAGAAGCTATCCCATGGTTTTGGTGTTTTGTAATTGGTGATGTCTAATAAACCTTCATCTACCATTGCTACTGTATAAGCCATGGCACGACCAGATTTTTCAGAAATCTCAATATCGAAAGTCTGCTCAGGACGTAGCTCTTTTGGCATTGAAATGACAGGAGTCAATTGCGTTTCTGCGTCAACCACTTTGATAGACTGGACTCCATAAAGCCTAATAGGTAAATCGTTAGAAGTTTGTCCATGCGGCTGAACCATGGTCAGGTGCGCATAAACATTTGGAGCCATGGCTGCTGTGGCATCAAAAGCGATGTTGGTGTTGGTCTCCTCGGTTTCTACCCAGAAAGTCTGTAAAACCTCACTGCCAGTTTCAAGACTCACCAGAATTCTATTTCCTTTAGTAGAAGGAATAGAAAGTGTGATCTTCTCACCTACCTTATACTCGTCTTTTTCAATTGCAAAATCAAGCATGGTAGCTCCGTCAAGTTCTCCTCGCTTGCCTTTACCTGCCCATCCAGGCCAGTCAAGATAAACAATTTGTCCTGAGCTGTGCCCGCTGTTAGGGTCTTCAACTTTAAGATAATAGCGGCCCCAGTCAGGATAGTTGATCCTTAAGTCGTATTTCCCAGATCCGTTTTGAGTACTTATTGTTCCCGAGGAAACAGGCTCACGGTAAGACCTACCCACATAATTACTGATATTGTCATAGGAGTTGTCCCACCACCATTTCCAATTCAGCTTATAAAGCTCCACTTTGAGGCCTTGACGGCTAGCAGGATTGCCATTAGCATCTACCGTAGCGATTCTCACTTCATGGTCCTCATCCGTAAGGAGGATACCTCTTTTATCACCTTCAGGTGCTTTAATACCTACATATGACGTGTATGGATAATAAGGAATGGAAGTACTGCTGATGCTAAAATCACCACCTTCTTCATAGACCTTGCCATATAAGTTAGCCATTAACGCTCCAGGAGCATCTTCTGCACCTCCCAATTCCATATTCAGCTTTGCATAACCCTCACTATCCACTTTTCCTTCGAAAATCAGTTCACGCTCACTGTAGAAGTATTTAGCCTGATCATCGAAGCTGAAGTTAGGGTACTTATCAAATGTTGTTTTAACAGGGCGGAGCAGTAACTCGTACTCAGCCTTTAGACCATTGGCCTTGGCTCCGCTCAACCAGCGCACATTCAAATCTCCTGATACGAATTTGTCATTGGCCGTAAATCTATCTTTATCAAATGTCAGATTAATTTTTAGCCTGTTTGGTTTAATGGCTTCAATTTTAACTTGTTTCTCAAATGATGCGCCACCAACTTTAGCTAGCGCACGCCAGTTGCCTGTAGGAGCCTCTGCATCAGTTTTGAAGTCAAAACGATACATACTGCCAACGGCTTCACTGCTGATCTTCCTTGCAGACAATTGCCCTGCAGGATTGTAGAGTTCCATTACAACAGGATGGTTTTTAGGAAGTGTTTTAGTTAAATCTTCAAGAATAAATCCAAGGTGAACAGTATCAGCAGGTCGCCATACGCCTCTTTCTCCATAAATAAAGCCTTTGAGGCCTTTTTGCACCTCATTGCCTGACACATTGAAGTTGCTTAATGAAAGCGAAGAGCCATCATCCAATTTTAAATACCCCCGCTGCTCATCTTTCTTTGCTACTAAAGCGAAAGGTCGCCCTGTTACTTTGATTTTAGCCTTTCCTTCTCCATCTGACTTACCACTAGCTATAAGCTGCTGCTGATAATCATATACTTCAAAAGTAACACCACTCATTGGTGAGGTATTCACCAGATTGGTGACAAAAACAGATAAATCGCCATTATCACGTCTTTTGGCAATTAAACCAAAATCTGAGGCCATAAGCATTTTACTGATGCTTCTGCGTTTACCATAATAAGAGTTGCTACAAGGGTTATCTCGCTCTTCCCAGTTATAGTCTGGATTATAATAGTATTCGTAACTATCCCAGTAAGAACCTTCATCCTCGGGCCCCCACTCTTCCATATCCTCATCTAAAGTGGCTATGTCTTCATTATCAGAACAGAAGTAAAGAGAATGACGCTTTTGGAACCCAATTTGAATTTGATAAAATGCCCCGGGTTCAGTTGTTAATATATCATGTAAATCCAGCGTAAAACGGTTCCAGGCATTCAGATTCGTAACACCACTTGTGTTCAGAGGAATCGTCTTTTTGGCAATTGGACGCCCTACTCTGCTTAATTGGTTTTGGCCCCCCAAACCGTTCACTTGCAAATATTGAAGCATGTTATCTTCAAATATTCTGATCACTGTCACATCTACAGCATTAAGTCCTACCGCCTCAAACGGAAGTACAAGTCCTTTTGAATTAGGTAAAATTGATTTTTCATTTCCATCAACCAACCTCACCTCCGGTTTGATCTGCGTGAACTGTAGTGTAGTAGTATAATCTTCCTTCAACTGGTAACCCGCAACATTTTTAACACCAGTATTTATGGTAAGCTTTGCCTGGGTTGTGATTGTGCTGGTTGGATAAATCTTTAACTCATTAAGATCCACCACCATACGTTGGCGACTCGTTCCTGAAAGAGATACTAATCCGGTTAAATTTTGTCGAGCATCCAGAGGATCAGAAAACAGCACCGAGATGTAATTCTCCTCGCCTCTTACTATTCTGCTGGAAATAACTTTATAATCACTTAATGAAGGAATTTCAACTTCTAAATCTTCATTTTTATCAACGTTAATCGCCTCACCATCAATAGATAGTACAACCTCACCTTCAGATTCACTTCGAGTTACATTCTCAACGGTGAAAGCATAGCTATTATCTAAACCTGCACCCCAAACTACATTTAATGTTTTACCTGACTGTTTAGCAGAAACTGTCTTCTTAACATCCTCGAAATCAACGATATCTGCAGTTTGCAGACTACCTTCAATTTTTACCTTACTTAAGTCAGTGGCATTGTAAAGCTTTATACCTTCTATCCTAGTCTCAAAGTTTTGGACCAAAGTCTGAAATATGAATTTAAACTCTTCCTTATCCTTATCAATACCAGGAATCAGCGGCTCAAGATTAACAATAGCCTCATACCTTTGATCGCTTGCCAGCCTGCTGGCTGGCTGAAAAACCACGGTTCTATTGTCCCCCCAAGAAGTGGAGCCTTCTATGCTCGGAGAAAAGCTAAAAATATCCTCCAAAGAAGTACCAACCAGACTATCTGGAATGCTTCTCGTTAATTTAACCCTGATATCACTACCTACGGAAATAACACCGCCAGTAAATGAGTTAATATGATCTACAAATAGATTTTTAGGGCTGCTAAAGTCATCAATTCTCTGTTCTGTAGAATCACTACTACAGCCAAAAAAAACAAGTGTACTAATACATAGAATCAACAGGCGGTTCATAGGTGAGTTGGTTAAGGTTTTGAAAGCATATAAGTATTCAAAAATAGTAAGATAAAGCCTGCTTATTCAATAATATATTAAAGTCTTTCTGCAAAAAATGATAAAGGATTGTAAAACAGACTGTTTAGTTTTTCCTCTGTATGGCAATCCAAAGTGTAAGATTTATATAGCCTTTCTGGAAGAGTGGCTTGCGAGTGTATTTGAACGGGTCGTACCTTCAATATTTCAAAATGAAAATGGTCAAATTGCCAGCCATGCCTTCCCAGCTCCCCACGATTGAAAAATCTGGCTATAGGATTGCTAGAACTTACTGGCTGATGAAGATCAACCTTGATGCCTGCAATGTGTTCATATACAGTCCAAAAATACTGCCCATTAATATTATGCTCAATAATTAATTGCGCGTAAGGTCCATCTTCCCTCTTACTAATTACCACACCTTCCGCAATAGAATAAATAGGCTCGTCTAAATAGTTTTTGTTAGGGCGTTTGATATCTATGCCAGCGTGTAAATGCCCAGGAATTGAGGGTCTGGCTTTTCTATTTAGCCCAAATTCACCAATTTCAGTTAGTGCTATTTCATAAACGGACGTACGGTCAATAACATCAATAGGAAGATAGACATCATTGAGTTGAGGGGTGAAAGCAGTGATGAGTAAGTGTAATAAAATAATTGAAAGCATAACTGTAATTTAATAACACCTGCAAATCTATTCACAGGTTGATATTGTCTAAATAACTAAATTTAAATAACTTATTCCCATGTGCTACGATGCTGCAACAAACTACAGAAGACAAATTAGCATGGCTCGAAAACAGGGTGCTGATGAAAAAGAATTAAAATTCCTTGAATTAAAACTCGAACAAGCTGAAAGAAATCGTCCGGATACTAAATCATTTGAGTATTATTATACTTCTGGTTTCAGTCATAAAAAATTAGGCGTTATCACTGCTGATAACCCAGAAGAATTACAATTCTTTGACTGGGGATTAATCCCTTTTTGGGTCAAGGATAAACAGTCCGCAATTAAATTATCTAACCAAACTCTTAATGCTAGAGGCGAAACAATCTTTGAAAAACCTTCGTTTAGAGCTGCTGCAAAGAATAAAAGATGTTTAGTAGTGCTAAGCGGCTATTATGAGCATTACTGGGCAGATAAGAGTGGAAAAAGAAAGATTCCGTACTATATAGAGTTTAAGAATCAGTTACCCATGTACATGTCGGGCTTATGGGAAGAATGGGTAGATAAAGAAACAGGAGAAGTCAAGAACACTGTTTCTATAGTTACTACAGTTGCAAATGAAGCGTTGGCAAAAGTTCATAATAGGGATGCCAACAATCCAAGAATGCTCAACATAATGCCACATGAGTCGAAACTAGAATGGCTACATGATATCCAAAATGAATCAGATAAAGAATTTATCAAATCATTGATTAAGCCATATCCTCAACATGAATTAACAATATATCCTGTAGGTCAACTTAGAGGTAAAAATGGCTTAGGAGATGTCCCAAAGGCTCAAGAAAAACAGGAGTACCCCGAATTAGAATTACCTCTTTTCGATTAGATGACTAATATTTTTTAGACCCAATAGCTCTCGCAATTTCAGGGTATGATTTAAGAAATTCTCGTAAAACGCGAATGTCATTAGCTGCATAACAAAATTCATCGCCTTCATGATCAGTCCAAAATATCATAATCTCAGCCTTTTTAATTATTGGTCGTGTTATCTTCTTTACAATCTCATAACCCTCTATTGGTATATCGTTGTAATCCTGCGCCATAGATGGTGCACCAGCATTAATATCGTAATAGATGGTTTTTCCAATGTACTGAACTCTTAAATAGTAGTGTTCAGGTAAGGGATACCCACCTCGCAACTTATACACTCCCGGTGATAACTTCATAGTCTAAACATTAAATATTTAGTTCATTTCCTGAATTCACGAAGTATCTCGGGTCATCGATATACCGTTCTTTCTCCATCATCATCACTTCTATGGAGGGGAAATCATACTCCTCTACCACCTTTCCGGTAATGGTATAGACACCGCGCCCACGAAATGGCCACCGCTCGGCAGTGGGTGGAAAGTGTACCGTGTCGATAAACTGACCTTCGAGGTCAATGAAAGTGCCGAAGTTCATACGCTTTCCTTTTGAAGTGCTCGTGTTTTTAATGGCAATCAAATAGCCCAGAATTGTGATCACTTTTCCAACCTGGCGCTTAAGGTCCTTGGTACACAGTGTACTTTTAAAATCTCCATCTAACAGACTGAATGGATGACACAAGGGGAAGCCTATAAGCTCCATCTCATCAAACGCATCCTCCATTAAACTAACACTTAACTTAGGAATCATAAATCGCTTATAATCAACCTTAAAAAGTGGCGTACTCACAGGTGGCTTTTGCTTATTACCAAGTAAAAAATGCGCCTTCCATAACAGTTCTTTCTTATTAACTCCTGTGAAGCGAAACGCACCTACCCTGATTAAAAGAGTCAGCTGCTCAAGGGATATTTCTACCCTGCTCACAAAATCTTCCAAGCTCACATATTTACCCTGACGTTCACGATCTGCAACCAATCGTTCAATCACTCTCACCTCTAAATCCAATACCAGTCCAAACCCTAAATAAATGTCTTTGCCATAGATTCTTGTGTCATAGGCGCTTTTATTAACACATGGAGGAAATATCTCTGCTCCATGCATTCTTGCTTCATGCACATAGAGTTCTACCCGGTAAAAGCCACCACCATTATTAATTGTGGCCACCATATACTCCAACGGAAAATAAGCTTTTAGAAATAGGCTCTGATAGCTTTCTACAGCATACGAAGCAGAATGCCCCTTGGCAAAAGCATAACCAGCAAAACTTTCAATCTGACGCCAAACATCAGCCGTTATCTCTCGGCTATACTTCTTCTCAAGGCAGTTACTAAAAAACTTCTCTTTAACCTGCTGAAACTCATCCCTTGACCTGAACTTACCTGACATCCCCCTTCTAAGCACATCAGCCTCCCCTAAATCCAAACCAGCAAAATGGTGTGCTACTTTAATCACATCTTCCTGATAGACCATAATGCCATAAGTATCAGGCATAATATCACGAAGCACAGGATGAGCATCATTTCTACGTTCTGGCTCTCTAAACCTTACAATATACTGCCGCATCATTCCGGATTTAGCCACACCAGGACGTATAATCGAGCTGGCTGCTACCAAACCAAGGTATTCATCAGCTCTTAGCTTTCTCAATAGCATACGCATGGCCGGAGATTCCACATAAAAGCACCCTATAGCCTGAGCTTCACGCAAAAGCTCTTTGATTCGTGGATCCTTCTTTAATGATTTAAAGTCATGAATATCAATATCAGGAGCATCAGGGCAGTTTTCTTTTATCAGTGCAAGGCAGTCTTTGATTTTACCAAGGCCTCTTTGCGCCAATATATCAAACTTATAAAGTCCAACATCTTCAGCAAGGTGCATATCAAAATGTGTAGTAGGAAAGCCCTTAGGAGGCAAACTGGTAGCCGTAAAGTATTGAATAGGGCGATTAGCAATAAGTACACCACCTGCATGAATACTCAAATGACTGGGTAAATTGGCAATATAGCTGCTATACTTCAACACAGTGGCCGCCATAGCATCGGAAGGCTGCCCTCCTTCTGCCATTTTCTCTATCTCATGAGCAGGAAGGCCAAAAACCTTCCCCAGCTCTCTTATGGTGGCTTTTGCTTTGAATGTGCTAAAAGTGGCCAAAAGAGCCACGCCATTAGGTGATTTTTTATTAAAGTATTCAAAAATGAATCTGGTAACATCATCACGATCTCGTGATGAAAAGTCTATATCAAAATCAGGAGGATTTTGGCGGTAAAGATTGATAAACCGTTCAAAATACAGATCGAGCTCAATAGGGTCTACATCAGTAATGCGCAACAGATAGGCAACAATGCTATTAGCTCCACTTCCTCTACCCACATAGTAATACTTCCTTTTTCGGGCGTAATTGATGATTTTGCAGTTGATGAGAAAATAGGATACAAACTTCTTTTGTTTGATAATCTGCAGCTCTTTTACCAGTCTGCGCATGATTTCAAGGCTACCCTGTGGATATCTGTAAGGCATACCTCGCAAACAAAGCCTTCTCAAAAGCTTAAAATCCTGATCTTCAGAGCCTGTATAAGTTTTAAGATTTTGTGGTATATCAGTAGAGAAATTAAAATGGATATTGCATTGATCAAGTAGCATCTCAGCATTTTTTAGCAAATAAGGATAATCAGTATAGACTTCCTTTAACTGATCAGGTGATAGAAACCGATCATTTTCACTCCCTTCCTCTGTTTTGGGAAGTTTACTGAGCAATGTATTGTTATCAATAGCACGAAGCAGTCTGTGTGTATTAAAATCTCTTTTATGACGGAAAGTTATAGATGAAAAAGCAACAAGCTTTTCCGGCTGATTCTTCCGTGGAGAGTTCCATAGTTTAGAGAAATTAGAAGGTTTTATGCCTACAAATTCATTTTTACGCAACTTAAAAGTTGCTTTATTAAACGGATAGATAACAAACGCATTTTTGAAAAAAGGTGCTTTTTCAGGTATGGGTATATTATTATGCAGGTGATAAGAAAGTAGCTCATTCAACTCCTGGAATCCTTTATTGTTCTTTGCTATGCCTACAAATTGCTGATTAGCACCGTTTCTAAAGTCAATTCCTAAAACAGGTTTTACATTGCATTTTTGCGCTTCTCTAACAAAAATCAAGCTCCCTGAAGTAGAATTAATATCCGTAAGTGCCATAGCAGCAACACCATAATGTTCCGCCTGAGCCAATAGCTCTTTGGGATTTATTACCCCATGTTTAAAACTGTATGATGAGTGAGTATTGAGGTACATATTATTTTGGTTTTCGTCATTGCGAGGAAGTGAAACAACCGTGGCAATCTCTTGCTTTAGATTGCTTCACTACGTTCGCAATGACGTATTAAATTAAGCTCTTCGATTAGCCAAAAGCGGTGGTGGCTCCCCTGTAAAAGGATTAAACCTACTTATCGTTTTAGCTTCTATGCCTGCCGCACGCATTACTATCCTATCACCATGTTTATCTCTTATCTTATCCATAGCATGATAAAGATTGATCATCTCAGTAGCATCTTCAAAAAGATTAATCTGATAACCACCATTCACCAGGTGACTAAAACGCACGCCTATTAATCGTATTAACAATCGCTTATTGTACAGCTTATCAAAGAGTTCCAACACTTTAGGGATAAGCATATGATCAGCTGATGTATAGGAAATCCTGTTCTGCAAAGTGTAGGTATTAAAATCAGAATACCGGACTTTCACAGTTACGCAAGAGGTAAGCTTCTGCCCTCTGCGCAGCTGAAAAGCCAGATTCTCTGCCATGGCCAGCATAATAGCTTTCAGCTTCACCATATCCGTGGTATCCCTATCAAACGTGCGCTCTGTAGAAATTGACTTACGCTCAGAATAAGGCTCTACCGCTGAGTTGTCAATGCCATTAGCCTTACGCCAGATAGAAATACCATTCTTTCCCAGCACCTTTTCCATCAGTTCTACCGGCATCTGCTGTATAGTCTCTATACGCTTGATACCCAACCCGCACAAAACCTGAAAAGTCTTATCTCCTACCATAGGAATCTTCTTTACCGACAATGGTGCTAAAAAAGGTTTCTCTAATCCATATTCTATTTTTTTCTGGTTATTTGGTTTTGCTTCTCCGGTAGCTATTTTAGATACCGTCTTATTTTCTGATAAGCCAAATGAAATGGGCAAGCCTGTATCTTCAGTGATTTTAGCACGAAGCTCACTGGCTATCTTATAGCTGTTGTAAAACTTATCCATGCCCGACAGGTCTACATAAAATTCATCAATAGATGTCTTTTCATATAAAGGCACTGCCTCCTTTACAATCTGTGTTACCTCTTCCGACTTTTGGGTGTAGGTATAAGTGTTACCCTTTATCTGTATTGCCTCCGGACAAAGCTGCTTGGCAAGCTTCATGGGCATGGCAGAATGCACCCCAAACTGGCGCGCCTCATAACTACAAGAAGCCACTACTCCTCGGTCTGTCACCCCACCAATAAGTATAGGTTTTCCATTAAGCCTACTGTCGATCAA
>NZ_SMLV01000402.1 GCF_009711525.1 Fulvivirga lutimaris | reverse complement strand
AATTTAATACCCTCTATAAATATTTATATTATAGCGATAATTTTAAATTATAGAGCAAAAAAATTGAATGTAACTTTTAAATAAAAAAGGAATATTTTTTTTGGGTTCAGGTCGTTAATTACTATGCCTCTGAAGGTGAATTGCCTAACTTTTTCATATCTTCAAGAACCTCTTTCAACTTTTCTAAATTGTGCTGTTCCTGAGTATTGGACAATAGCTGATCAAAGTCCTGAATAAGTTTTAAACCATAATCGGCATGCTTTTCGTACTTTTCATGCAAGGCATCTTCTTTAGCTTTACTGTCAACAAACTCCTTTCTGCTATTGGACATTTTTTTATAGCTGGAGGCCAATTCCTGCTGTACGATATCCAATCTCCTTAACCGCTTAATAAGAACTCGCAAAACACTGTTAGCAAAAGCAGGGTGGGTATTAATCAAATTTTGAAACACTTGCTGATCCACCCTATAAAGAGTTGTGGACTCCAAAGCGGTAACGGAAGCACTTCTATAATCTTCATCTATTAAGGTATATTCACCAAAACACTCACCTCCTGATAAAAAGCTAAAAACATGGTCTTCATCATGCACCTTCACACGGCCATCAACAATAATAAACATCGAGTCTCCTAGTTCCCCTTTATTAAAAATGACCTCATCTTCTTTCAGACTCAATGTCTTTATCTCAGAAGCAACTTCTTCCAAGTGCTTATCACTTAGTAGAGAAAAAATCTCCACCTGTTGAATGATCTTCATTCTAAAAAGTAATTGCCTGTCATTGGGCTTGCTGGATTGTTCCGAATTGGCATTGGAGGCGCCTGAGACCGTTTTTCCAATATTAGACACTGACTGATGCGACTCAGGTGAATGAATTGACTTCATACCAGCAATTATTTCTTTGCAGGCATTGGCCACCTTATTTACCTGATCTCTATAAAAATATGGGTTATTGCCTCTGCCATCATCCTCTGGTAACAGTGGCCTGTTCACACCTGGCAGCTGATATATGAAATCAACACTTCGCAAGTGGCTATTCATAATATCGAATATCAGCTGTTCATCGCCTACTTCCAATTCATGAATCTTTACAGGGAGAATTCTATTGGCTACATTACCACTCCTAAGTTTAATCTCCCTTCCGAAGTTGTCATTCAATGACAGGGTATTAAATGCGATGAACTCATTCTTCCATGCAAAGCTATTAACATCACAATAGGTCTGAGAAAGTACAGGGATAAAAATGAGGCTTTTGATCTTAGATGACAAAGATGAATCCACATTATGGGTGTCAAGTAATCCATCAGTCGTATTTTCATCAAAATAGACCGAAATAGCCTCTTTAAAAGTTGCTTCCAGCTCTTTTTTCAAATTGTTGACAAACGTAGTAACCCATCCGTCATACTTATTGTCTTTATGACGATAGCTAATAAATATATCATATTCGTAACCTGGTATTACTGAAGGCATAGTTTTCTTTTAAAATTAGTGCATTTATAACAACATTTGGCTATTCGATTAAAAGCCTTAACAAATTATATCATGCCAGATGATAAACTGGAACTGATCTATTTTTATCTATTTCAAGTCGACCCGCATAATCAAACTTCCATTTTTCATTTTTTATCGCTACGCAACTTGTGAAATTTTCTGTCAAGGTCGTTTTTCCAGATGGTATGGCATTTAACAATTGCATACCCATCTCCATATTAGGTCCGGTAGCTGGTTCATCAATAGCTTTTATAGTGGCATGACTTGCGTGTAAAAGAATTGACGGAATATTCAACTCATTATAATTTACCACTTCATTGTTATAAACCTGCTCAATTTCTTCAGCACAGTCTATCGCAGCCACTTCATTTTTAAAGTGAATTGATAAAGTATTTCCCTTACTGTAATTGGCATAAAGTAATGCTGAATTTAAAGTCAAATATTCATCTAATCCATCTGAATATATTCCTGCCTGAGCATCATCATCGCATTTAACAAGGAGCATATAGCTTAAAACAGAACTCTCATCATAATTTGGCGCACTCGCTGGCTGAACATCTGTTACTGAGCCAGTGCCAGCCTCAAAGTAACGATCAACATCTACATTATAGGTTTTCAAATCCTCTGGCCACAAATCCAACAAGTATCTGGTTCCTCCTGTTTTAGATTCAAGGCTTACAGAAGAAAGTACAGTCAATAAATTTGCATTGGAATCAATTTGAGAGGCGTGCAAAAGCCCTCTTCCCACCAATACTTTACTCAAAAAGTCAAAATTATCATTCTTACCATTGAACGGTGCTTCACTAATATATTCTGCCTTCACTTTTTCAAGCACAGCATGATACCTATCTTCCCATTCACTACCTGCAAAGCGAACGCTGACATCTAAGAAGTCTTCTTCCATAAAGGGAATTAAAACGTATAATGTTTTATCCTGTTCAAGCATTTCCTCAGCAAAAAGTATATCAGCTCCGCAGGCTAAAGAGCAGTAACCTACTTCAATATTCATAGTACGTATGGCTGATGCAATAGCATCTTTTACATTAGGGACCATAGATGAGGTAAAACGTGGTTCTTTACGGCCAGGTTGATCGATCATATGACCTGCAAAAACTGTAATAACTGGCGGGCTAAACAGGGACAAAATGTCCTTTGGCACCATGGTGTAGTGATTTATCAGCCATAGTTGCTTATAAATGGCCCCTAATTTACTCCAATCTTTATTCAGCGATTTTCTAGTTTCAATATATAACCTCCTACTTTCATCTCTGTTTTTTAACAATAAATGCGCCTCACCGAGGGTAGCCAAACTCCATGTATCATTGGGATCTTCCGTAAGGTTTTTAATGATCTCTCGAGCAATTTCCTTGGCGCTCATCCCCTTCCCAGACATCTGCAGCATAGATGCAGCATTAATACCAGTATAATAATTACCTGTTTGCCTATAGCTCTTTTCATAAATATCGGCTGCGAGATTGCCATACTTTTGATCCATATGCTTAGCGAAAAGGCGTTTGTATATTCCTCCCATTATGCCTGCAACTTCGGGGTTATCTTTATGAGCATAATAGACAGGTTCAAAAAAATCAACGGCTTGCTGTAAAGCTCCAGAACGAGAATAAGACAAGGCAAGCAACTCTTTATACTTTACATTTTCAGGATCATCATGAAGTGCATCTTTAAGATGCCTATTTGCTTCAAAGTATAAACTACTGTTAATCAAATGCTCTATTTCACCAACTTCCATATAGTCCTAATTGATATTCTGCATAAGATATTATTTAAAACTGATTATATGCAAATATTCGATTAAATGTTTTCACATTGATTTCCAATAAACCCAACATATGAGAATAAAAGAAGTTTCACTTCTTTAAATAAAGAACCACACATTGTCAATTAACTCGGCCAATATTGAAAATCATCATTAGTTTACTAACTTGATAAAAACCAATTAATTCAAGCCATGAAAAATTTTAATGTTCTGTTAATCATATTAGTAGTTATAACCATGAGCTGCGAGGCTCAGATTCCTAATAAAGAGGAGCAAATAGCAGGAGCTGTAATGGCTGCCCCTGAAGAGAAACGAGCAGAAGCCACCGTGATGGGTTTTGATGAAAATGGAAAGTTAGTGGTAATAAGACAGGGCACTAATGAATTGATTTGCCTGGCTGATGATCCTAATAAGGAAGGATTTAATGCATCATGCTACCACAAGGATTTGGAGCCCTTTATGGCCAGAGGCAGGGCCTTAAAAGAAGAAGGCAAAGAAAGGCAGGAGATATTTGATATAAGAGAGAAAGAGGTTAAGGAAGGCAAACTTAAAATGCCTGAAAATCCCACTACTCTACATGTACTCTCAGGAGCTGAAGGAAAGTATGATATCGCTTCAAGTAAGGTTACTGGCGCTAGCTTACGATATGTAGTTTACATTCCATTTGCTACTCCGGAATCAACGGGCTTACCCATTCGCCCACTTGTTCCTGGTGGACCATGGATAATGGATCCGGGAACACATAGAGCCCATATAATGATTACTCCTCCTGCAGAGAATTAATTCAAATTAAAGAGCAGATATCTAATTCATCTGCTCTTTAATTCTTTCCTCCTGGTACATTCTATTTTGTATGGTGCGCACATAGTCGCGTGCATCTTTATTTCCAAAATCAACATAAGACTTTTGTGCCCACTCTTTTGCCTTAGGCAAGTCACCCAGTACTTCATAGGCTATGGCAGTGTTATAGGCTAACTTTCCAGCTTCTTTGGCAGGTGCCCTACTAATACCACTCTCCCACTTGTCAGCAGCCTCCTGCCATTTATTAACATCAGCTAATCTGCTTCCCTGCTCCAGTTCAATAGCTTTCTTAGACTTTCCATAAAACATTCTTGAAATCCTCACGGGCATTGGTGCTATCTTATAGGCGTAATCTTTGCCAACACCTCTACTCAAAGCTCTTGTAGCTGCAGATTTATCTATCAACTGCGCCATAGCATCTTTTAAAGTTGCACCCCCTGCAGACCAGGTATTTGAATTATTAAGGAGCTGCTGATCTACTATGGTCTGTGCAATAGGATCATAAAGTCTTATGCCTATTGTTATGTTACCTATACCTTCAGCGTAAAATTCATCAACCTCAACTTCCTTTTTCACATCACCTTCAGTAACGGTCTTCTTAACTTTTCGCTTGCCATTGGTCACCACAAAGTCAGTATCAAACATTTCAATGGAAACAATAGCATCAGTACCATACTTGCTACAAAGCTTGTTTACCTCATTCCATGATAGCTGGGCAGGAAAGGCAGAGGTTACACTATTTCCATTTAGTCTTTCTGTGGCCAACTTGGTTGAAAACCTTGGTGAGTATGACAACTGCTGTTGAAAAGAATTCATTAATTCCTGAACCCCAGCAAGGTCTTCTCCTGGCATTTCACCCGTAAGTATTCCTTCAATAATATTAACGGCATTCTTGTTAAACTTTGTGCGATCCAAAATCAAAAGTGAGTTAACCTCTGGTGGAAATGTAATTTCTGCCGGACGCATGGCATTCATGGTCACCGTTCTCGTTCCGGAACATGAACCGATAACAATGGCAATTAGGGTAATAACAGGAAGGGCTAGCTTTTTCATGGTTCCGAGATGTTGATTTATATATAATTTAGTAAAATTTATTTAATGTCTGTGAACAGTCATTTTATAAATCTGCAAACAAGCTTGATGCCATTCTTCATTTTCTCAAATAATTATATCTTCTTTACGTTCGTAAGCTTTGAGATTATTTGTAATAACCATATTCTTTACTTTTTCGCTGCTTCTGGGGTGTAACAATTCTAAGTACATCACGGTTAAGCATGTTAAGCCTATCAACAGAAACAGGTATTACAATCCTAAAAAAGATAAGCGCAAGAAGAAGGTGAAATATGTGAAGGTGAAAATCCTTAAGAAGTCTGCTGAGGTAAAACCAGCGAAAGTAAAGCCACCAAAAAAGAAAAAGATCAAATCAGATTCTTTGAACACCCTTGATTCTGTTGAAGACATAGAAGAAACTACGGATGAGCAAGACAGCACAGGATTATTTTAACGAAGCAACAACACTCTGCCAAAACAAAGAGTACAAAGAGGCCTTACCCCTATTTTCAAAAGCGATCAATCTGGATGGAGGCAATCTCAAATTCAGATATGATCGGGCCAAGGCTCATTTTAAATTAGGCCAGTTTGATGCCTCAATTGCAGATTTTAATGTATTAATAGAGAAAGAACCGAACAATGGTTACTTTTTGAGCGAAAGAGCGGTTGCATTTCATTTGAATAAACAGAATGAGATGGCCATGGTTGATCTAAACAAGGCTGCAGAGCTTGAGCCCAATAAGCCCTTTCGGTATTCTAGCAGAGCATATATTAAAGAAAGAATGGGTGACCTTAAAGGAGCCATTGAAGATTACGAGCGGTGCATAGCTTTAGACCCCGATGATGCCATAGCACATAATAACAAAGGCCTTGTGGAAGAAAAGCTTGGATACAAGGAGCGCTCTAAGGTGAGCTTTGCAAGAGCAGATGAATTGGATCCTAACTATGATAAAGAGAAAATTGAAAAGTCAAAGCAAGAACGAACCGAGTTAAATAACCCGCAGGCTGAGGAAGCCACTAATGTGGAAGTATCTGATGACAAACTTACAGTCAAAGGATATCTTAAATCAGTGAAATCTTTAGCCTCTGACAAATCAGAAAGAAAGCAGTTCTTCAAATTCATCAAACAAATATTTAAGGCCGAAAATTGAAGCCATTTGTTTCCATTATTCTGCCAGTCTTTAATGCTCAGTACTCGCTAAAGGCAGCCATTGATAGCATTATTCATCAGACTTATACTGATTGGGAATTGATCATTGTAGATGACGGCTCTACTGACAATTCAATTAAAATAATTCAATCAATTAATAATGAGAGAGTTATATACTACAAAACTGAGAATAGAGGAATAGCCAAAGCTTTAAATTTTGGAATTAAAATGTCCAATACAAACATCATCTGCCGGATGGATGCTGATGACATTTGCCATCAAGAGAGGCTGGAAATGCAGTTTAATTATCTTCAGGAACACCCCGAAGTTGGAGTTGTCTCTTCATTAGTTGAATTCAATGGCAATCGTGAAGCCAACGCTGGTTACGCCTTGTTTGTTGATGAAATCAATCAAATTATAGGTCGACAATCCATATTAAAAAAGCGATTTACCGAGTCACCTATTGCGCATCCATCAGTGATGTTCAGAAAATCGCTTGTCCACAAATATGGTGGCTACAATGAAGGTGACTTACCTGAGGATTATGAGCTCTGGCTGCGATGGATGCATAACGATGTGGTTTTTGAAAAAGTCAACTCACCGCTTCTTCATTGGCATGATTCAGCAGCCCGGCTTTCTCGTACTCATGCCAATTATGATTTAGAGAAGTTTTATGCGCTTAAGATCAAGTATTTGGCTCTGTACTTCGTCAAGCAACAAATACCTTCTGACAACCTTTGGGTTTGGGGAACCGGACGTCAGATTAACAAATGGATTGCTTTGCTTAAGAGATATGGTCTGGACGTTAAAGGACAAATAGATGTAAAAACTACCTACCTTGACGGATCGGTCATTCACTTTACTGAACTGGCTAAAGAGAAGCATCCCCTCATCATTTCTTTGGTAAGAGATAGAAATGGTAAAAAACGAATAGAAGCCTATTTAAAAGAACAGGGTTATAATGAAGGCAAGGACTTCTTTATGCTTAGTTAGTAAGCCCCTTTAACAGGTTATTAATATTTCTTTTGAACAGCACGTTGATTGGTGATACCTGACGAAGATGGGCCATCACGATGGAACCATACATCAATGTCATAAATACCAATGCCAATTCCTTTGTATCGCTCTTTGTGGTGATTTGACTTTTGAAAACAGCCTCCAGCAGGAATTTCTCCATCATTTGTTGTAATGACAGTAGTTCCACTTTATCAGCCATCAAAGAAGGATGTAAAATCTCTCTTTCAACAGTCTTTAATGGGAATGGTGCTGGAGGTCTTTGTAGTGATGTAAGATAACTGATCAAACTCAAGATTAGACCAGGATGCCTTTCATATGCAATGGCCATCTTATCAAACAAATAATGAACACCATCAAGGCCTTCGCGGTTTTGTTGATCTAGCTCAACGACCCTGTCAAGACACCAAACACGCAAATAGTAAAGTAGAATATCCTCCTTCTGAGGAAAGTATTTGAAGAAGGTTACTTTGGAAACATCGACCTTTTCGCAGATATCATCAACATATAAGTCTTTAAATGACTTTTTACCCACAAGATTAAGCGTGGCATTTAAAATATCTATTTTAATCTTGGCTGACTTAGTTTCTCTGATGCTTGCTTCCATTTGAAATTACTTTACTCAAGTAAGTTAAATGAAATACTTAAGAAATAAAGTTAAAAAACAGACAAAACCTTACGTGTGTTGCTTGTACTAGTTCTTAACAATTGTAAACTCTACACGTCTATTTAAAATACGCTTTGAAGGATCCTCGTTGTCAGCAATCGGTCGGCTACCGCCATAACCCTTGCCTGAAATGCGTCTGGAAGAAATACCTTTTCTTACCAAATACTTTTTCACTGCTTCTACCCTGTCTTTAGAGAGTTGAACATTGTATTTAGCAATACCTCTATTATCGGTATGCCCCTCAAGCCTAATCTTTACCTTTGGATTTTCTTTCATAAACTCAGCAACAAGGTTGAGCTCAGGATATGATGACTCCAAAAACTCAGCTTTTGACTGTTGAAATAGCACATCTTTAAGGTTAACAGTTGTACCTACTTCAATAGGGTCTAATAAGAAATTCATCTCAAAGGCATTAATCTCATTTGATTTTAGCTCCAGCACCTCCTGATGGCTTATGTAACCAGGAGCTTCAACACGAATTAGATAGTCACCAATAGCATCAATTTTTAATGCATAGCTTCCTTTCTCAGATTTTATGGAATTGATCATGGTATCATCTGTGGTCTTTAAAGATATTTTAGCTTCAACAGCCTTCTTATCTTTCTTGCTTTGCGTATTGCCATAAAGCGTTATTACCTTATCATCAAATACTGGCAGGTTTTCAGCAATAGTTACTCCTGTTGGTTCTACCATGACTGTTGTATCTAATGGTGTCGGCTTATCTGATTCAGGATCGATATAAATTCTAAGATCGCCATAACCATCACTATTAAGTGTTGAGGTATAGAAATAGGTATTGTTATACAAATGAAGACCGAGCTCTTTACCCTCTGCATTTAACTCAGTAAAGGGTGCAGGAGCACTCCAGTTAATCCAGGTGTCATCAAGTCGTTCTGAATAATAGATATCTGTTCCACCAGTAGAATTGTGCCCATTAGAAGAGAAATATAATGTCTTATTATCGTCAGAAAGAAACGGTGAAAACTCCTGAAACTTAGTATTGATGGTTTGCCCAAGATTCTTTGGCTCTGACCACTGGCCATTTCCCTTGTTCATGCATACATACAAATCTTCTCCTCCGGCACTGCCGTAGCTTTCTAATGACACTACCATAACAGCCGCATCATCCGTAATAGCACCACCATGGTACTCAGAGGTATTTTTATAATATGGCACATTGATATTTTCAGGAAAAGACCATCCTGAAGTAGTTTTGGTTGATCTTGCTATCCCTTGCGTCTTAATCAGGCTATTGTCAGCAGAATAATGATTGAACAGATAGATAACATCACTGCCACCAACAAATCCTAAAACACCGTTCCAACCTCTATTATTCAGCCTCTTTGCATTAATAGGCTCAGACCACATACCATTAGGCATCAGATTGCTGTACCAAATGTCTCCTAAGTCTATAGCACCGCCTACATTTTCCGGGTGTCTGCTTCTAGTAAAATAAACCGTTCTTCCATCAGGTGACAGCACCGGATTTTGTTCATCATAAATACTATTGATTTTATCAAAGGGGTCAACAGATTGAGCGAATAAAGAACCAAATACCAACGAAAAGACAAGAACTGTCAGAGAGCTTTTAAACATTTAAAACGAGAGGTTTACTATAATTTTAGAACTAATAATGGTTTGTCTGTTGAGTAGGACAGCACTTCGGTAATACTTTTGCTAAACATACTTTCTACTATATTGCGTTTTCGTTTAAAGGCAACTAGTAAATCAGCGTTTTCCTGTTGCATATATTCATTGATACCGCTCCCTACATCATCTTTATAACTCTTATTAACAAAAGTGATCTTGTTATATTGAATAAAACTCTTCAACTCTTCAACAAACTTGTCGTAGGCTTTTTCTGAGTCGCTAAGATTGATATGGAGCACATATATCCTGGCATCAAACATTGTAGCAAAAGATATTACTTCTTGAATTGCCATTTTATCCTCTTCCAGAAAATCAGAGGCATAGACAATCTTTTTGAAATGCTTGAAATTAGCACTGTTAGGAACACATAGAATTGGCTTACGAACTTCATCAATAGTATCTTCAGTATTGCTACCGAAAAAGATGCCCTGAACTCTGCTTACACCAGTAGTGCCCATCACTACCAAATCATAATTTTCATCATAGGCTACTTCCTTAATTTTATCAATCAAGTCACCCATCTCTATATGAAAATCACACTTTATCTGCCCTTCAGTCTCTTCAACAATAGAATTAACTAATAACTTTAGCTTAGAATTAGCAAGTGCCAATAACTCCTTGAACGTCTTCCCTTTAGCTTCCTGACCAAGTGCTTTATTAAAGTCCTTTTCAGTAAAAACATGTAGAAAAGACAATCGTGAGTTAAACTTCTTGGCAATTTCCAGCGCATACTCTATAGCGTTGAGCGAAGCACTTGAAAAATCGACAGGACATAGAATCTTATTCATATCACTACAAATATATAAGTTCAATTAGTAATATATTATAAAATCTTGGATGCTTATATTTTCTTACTGATCCAAGGGCTATTTTTTGCTGTAAATCGCCATAAAAGGTTGGCATCCTCACCAGCATAATCAATTCCTATTCGTTTAGAGGCTAAAACATCCATTGAATTATCAACTGCGTCTGTAAGCCAAATAGTATCACCAGTCAAACTTATTTTATTAAGATTAAGGTCAATGCCCAACACCTTTGACAATTTACCAGGTCCTGACGTAATCTTTGATGATGGTTTAAGCTCCTCCGGCTCAAAACCAATATTCGGTTGTACTGCTCTAATGAGAACTGCTTCTGCCTTATCCTCAGCATTAGTGACAATATTAAACAAGTGATGAATACCATAGCAGAGATAAATATATGCAACGCCTCCAGCCATAAACAAGGGTTCTGTCCTGGCTGTGCGTTTGTTATCATAAGCATGGCAACCTTTCTCTAAATAAGAATAGGCCTCCGTTTCTACAATAATCCCTGACCTATGACCCAAATCGGTTTTAACATGTAGCTCCTTACCCACCAGGTCTTTGGCCAGTGCTACCACATCATCAGCTAAATAATATGAATTATCGAGTTTCTTTTGAACCATGTTCTAACCAAAATTATATAATTTGCGTACTCAAAATGTAACAAACTTAAACTTATACAAAATGAGAAAAACATTACTAACCGCATTAGCAGCCTTTATGGCATTCAGCATCAATGCACAAATCGAAACACCTGCACCTAGCCCAGCTGGCTCTGTTTACAGCAAAGTAGGATTGACAGATGTAACGATCGATTATTCAAGACCTAAAGTGAAAGGCCGTAAAATCTTTGGTGAGGGAAGCGACTTTCTTCAGCCATATGGACAATTATGGAGAGCAGGTGCAAATGCAGGATCTTTCTTAACTATCAGCACTGACATTTCTTTTGCAGGTACTCCTGTTAAAGCTGGAAAGTATCTTATTTTCGCTACTCCAGGAAAAGATGAGTGGTCTGTTTCTTTGTATTCTGACCTTTCATTAGGTGGTAACGTAGGTGGTTATGACAAGTCAAAAGAAGTGGCTCTTGCTAAAGTAAAGCCAACTACACTTTCTAACACAGTCGAAGCATTAACTTACAACATTGCTGACCTTAGTGCAGATAACACAACCGCTACTATCCAATTAGCATGGTCTAATGTTTCTGTTAAAGTGCCTATCAAAGTAGATTTTGATGCTCAAGTAATGGCATCTATCGAGGCTAACACAAAAGTAAACCCAGGAAACTATGTGGCTGCTGCTAACTATTACCTTGCAGCTGGCAAAGACCTAAACCAGGCTTTAAAGTGGATGGACATGTACCTTGCTGTTGGCGAGAACGGTAAGCAATTCTGGAATGTTCATACTAAAGCACAAATCCAAGCTAAGATGGGTGATAAAAAGGGAGCAAAAGAAACTGCTATGAAGTCTTTAGAAATGGCAAAAGCTAGCCCTAATGGTGATTTCGGTTATATTAAAAGAAACGAAGACCTTATTGCGAGCTTGAAGTAAATTATTTTAATCAATCAGAACTGAAAGGTCTCGCTGTAAAGTGAGACCTTTTTTTATTAACGTTTTTTAACCTTTGCTTTAACAATTTTTAAGAGTCCCTCCCACTCAGCAAACGCTGTTTCATAGTATCCTTGAGTAAACAAATAAAACTATGAAACACTTTATACTACTACTTTTATTAACCACCGGCTTTGCCCAGGCACAGGACCTAAAGGGCAAAATCGAATATGATGAAACTGTACAGTTCAAAATGAACTTTGGTGGTGATATGGATGAAGCCATGTTTGCCAACATTCCTAAAAGCAATACCAATTCTTATGAACTGATATTTGCTGAAGGCAAAAGTCTTTACAGATCTTCAACAAATCCGGAGAAGAAGGCAGCTCCAAAGCAAATGTTTACAACAGATGATGGTGCCCAAATTGAAATTAAAACAAAGCGCTCTGAAGATGTGACTTTTTACAATATGTCTAAAAAGGAGTTGGTTCAGAAAACTGATTTTATGGACAGGGTCTTTCTAATTGAAGATGACCTAAAAAATCTGAAATGGAAAATAGAGGCCGACACCAAAACCATTTTAGGTTATAATGCTCAAAAGGCTACCTATACTGAAGACAGTACTACCTATGAGGCGTGGTTTACCACTCAAATACCAGCATCTATTGGTCCATCAAGATTTGTTGGACTACCAGGAGCTATTTTAGAGCTTAGTGTAAACGATGGCGAACGCACTTATGTAGCCACCAATGTTGACTTAGAGGCCGACTACAGTAGCGAGATTGAGTCACCTGGTAAAGGGAAGAAAGTTACACGTGAAGAGTTCGTCAAAATCCGCGAAGAGAAATTGAAAGAGATGGAAGCTGAATTTGGTGGTGCACATGAAGGTGGTGGCGTAAAAGTATTTATTCAAAAGAACTAGTTCCATGCGTTATATTCTCGGTTTTCTCCTCACCTGCCTTGCAAGTGTGGCCATGGCGCAGTCTGTCGCGGTTACAGGTCAAATTATGGACAAAGACAATAATCCTTTGCCCTCTGCCAGCACAGTATTAATTAATGCTTCTGACTCCATTATGCAGAGCTTCACTATAGCTGACAATGAAGGTAATTTCCTGCTAAAGAAAGTCACTAAAGGCTCTTATATTCTGCAGGTGGCTTTTGTGGGTTATGAAACACTATCGAAGCCATTTACAGTAAGTGATCAAAAGGAGTCGATCGATCTGGGGCAGCTCAAACTAAAGGAGAAAACTGAGATATTAGATGGTGTGTCTGTCTCTGCAGACAGAATCCCTATCATGATCAATGGAGACACCATTGAATATAATGCTGATGCTTTTAAAACCCAGCCCAACGCAACTGTAGAAGAGCTGCTCAAGCGACTGCCTGGCGTAGAGGTAGATCAGGATGGTAACATCAAGGCTCAGGGCGAGAAGGTCAATAAGGTTTTTGTTGATGGCAAGGAGTTCTTTGGTGATGATCCTAAAATAGCCACTAAAAACCTGCCCGCTGATGCCATAAACAAAGTACAGGTATTTGATAAAATGTCTGACATGGCTGAGTTTACAGGTGTGGATGATGGAGAAAGGTCAAAAACAATCAATTTAGATTTAAAGGATGATAAAAAGAATGGTGTCTTTGGTAAAATAGCTGGCGGTTATGGTACTGATGACCGTTTTCAGGGTAAGGCTAGTATCAACAAGTTCAATAAAAAAACACAGCTTTCAGCACTAGCTGCAACCAATAACATTAACGAGCAGAACTTCTCCTTTCAGGATTATATGGGATTTTCTGGTGGGCTTTCAGCGCTATCCGGTGGTGGCATGATGATGTCTGTTGAGGGCATGGATGGTGGCATGGGCGGCCAGCAAGGCGGTGTGTCAACAGCCACTTCTGGTGGTATTAATTTCAATCATGATTTTAGCAAAAATACAGAGCTCACGTCTTCCTATTTCTTTAATGGCATAGACAATGTAATTGATCAGACTTCTGCAAGACAGAACTTTCTGAACGGCACTATCTACAATTCAGGAGACACCTCCTACTCTACCGGTAACAACACCAACCATCGCCTTACTTTTAAGCTCGAGCATAAAATCAACGATGGGCAAGACATCACTTTGAGATCAAACATCAAACTCAACAATGGCTCTGACCGATTAACACGCTCAAATCAGACTTATGATGCCAGCAATGCACTGCTCAATGAAAGTTACAATAACAACAATGGTATTTCGGATAATGTCTCTTTTGATTCAAGGCTGGCTTACCGCAAGAAGCTTAATGATATTGGCCGTTTGATCACGGCTAATGCTAAGATAGGCTATGGCAATACCATTCAGAATCAGAATATTTTATCTACCACCTCATTCTATGGCAATAACCCTAACACCATCAATCTTGATCAGTTTCAGGATGTGTCTAATGATGCCTTTGACTACAATTTAAGAATGGTTTATACTGAGCCTTTAGGCAACTTAAAGTTCCTGAGTGCCATTTATGAAAGACAGAACTATGATACTGAAAACAAATCGTTTTACTTCGATAATGTGGGTACGGACCGGATCAGAAATGACCAGTTGAGCCAACTCTACAGGCGTGACTATTTCTACGATCAGGGAGGTTTTAAGCTTCAAATGAATGGTGAAGACCTCACATTCTCCGCAGGTGTAATGGCACAATCATCCAACCTTAAGGGTAAACTGATAAATGAAGATGTGAAGATTAACAAGAACTTCTTCAATGTGCTGCCCTCTATGGCCTTTCGTTATAGCTTCGCCAGATCAAAGTCATTGAGCCTTGGCTATAGCACCAATGTAAATGAACCGAGTGTGCGCCAGCTGCAGCCGGTGGTAGACAACAGCAACCCACTGAATATCTATATTGGTAATCCTGACCTCAAGACTGAGTACATGCATAATGCCTATTTAAACTTTTCTCTGTTTGATAATTTCAGTTTTACCAATCTGTTTGCCAGGCTAAATACCCGACTTGTGCAGAATAGGATCACCAACACCACTCTTATTTCTGATGAATTAACACAAACCGTGAGCCCTACCAACATTAATGAAGAATGGAGCGGTAATGGCTATTTCTCATTCGGCACCTCTGTAAAACCATTAGGTATCAAATTCCATATATCTACCAACCACACCTATACTAAAACGCAATTGTTTATCAATGACCAGAAAAATGGTGTAGAGCGTTTTCAGAACTCGATAGACTTTAATGTGGAGAACCGGAAGAAGAATGCTGTAGACATTGTAGTTGGCTATAAAACAGAGTTGAATGATACCAAATACTCTGAGGCGGATAATCTGAATCAGAGTTACTTCCGCAATGTGTTATACTCTGATATGAGTCTTACCTTTTTGAAGACCTGGAACCTTAGCTCCTCCTTTGACTACAGAATATTTGATGGTGACGCTTTTGAAAAGAAAATTGAAATGCCGATATGGCGAATGCATTTGGCCAAAACCTTCCTGAAAAATGACCGTGGCGAATTGAAACTGAGCGTTTACGATCTGCTAAACAAAATAAGTGGTGTATCCAGAAGCAGCAACTTCAACTACATCCAGGACCAGCGCATTAATGTGGTAACCCAATACGCCATGCTGACTTTTACTTACTCGCTATCCAAGTTTGGAAGCAACGGAAGTGGTATTGTGATTAAAGAGGGGCATGAGAGGTGATTTATGCACTTTTGAACCTTTGATATCTGATGTCTATCGATTCTCTATTGGGCAAATTCTTTTTGGAAGATGGCAATATCAATTTTTTATGATTGAACTCTTGAAGACCATGTTTCAACATAGGACCATCTATCTCATTTAAAATATCATTTCGTACCTCAACCCTATAATCAGGAGTAATGCCAATAATATGTTGGTCATATGCTGCATGATGAATTTTACATAAAGAAAGACCATTTGTAATTTCAGGTAAGCCTCCTTCATTATCAGGTATTATATGCGCAGCATCTAACAGAACCCTATGTTTCAAATTGCATATAGTGCAATGATTTTTGTACGCTGCCAAAACCCTTTCTCTAAAACTTTTTTGATGAAGTCTTATTAGAACTTCTCTAGTCTGATATTTTCTTCGATAATCTGCTCCTGGCTCTGATAAAAGCGAAATATCATGGATTACATTATAATTCTCTGCTGAAATCGTAAACTTCAATTTATCAGGATCGTCCTTAATTACAAAAACTGGCCATGCGGTAAAATACTTTCCTTTTAAAATTTGATGGAAATAGACAAGAGGAACTTGATGATTCATAGCCTCTCTTAGACCAACATTATCGCTATGCATTATATCAGCTCCTCTGTAACTATATAGCATCATATCGTCACTGACAATCTCATCTGAATAAATACTCTGCTGAACAGATGTGATAGATATAGGGATCCCTTGAATAACTCTTGGCTTCCATATTCCCTTAGCTCCAATCAAAGGAATTACTTCATTTTTGAATTTGAATCCTTTACTCAAAAGCTGCCAATCAAGTATATAATCATTAGCTGGAGCTACTTGATCCAACCATTTAAAAACCGCTAGACGTATACTGTGATTATTTTGATCTTCCAAGAGACATTTAAATTATGAAAGTACAACCTATTAAACAATAGCCACTAATCTTCAAGCATCCTTTACCTCTCCATCCCCTTCTTATAAGCCAATGGGTTTTCTCCAGTTACTTTTTTAAAAGTGCGGTTAAAGTAGGACAAGCTTTCAAAGCCACATTCAAAACATACCTCTGTTACATTCTTATCCTGCATCAGCAGCTTTTTAGCCATATTGATGCGGTAGTGGTTCAAAAACTCAATAAAGGTCAGCTTGGTCATGCGCTTAAAAAATCTACAAAATGACTCATTGGTGAGGTTGGACAAATCGGCTACTTCTGCGACATCAATCTTGCGGTGGTACTCTGCTTCTATCAGAGCATATACTTTCTTCAGTCGGTCCTGATCCTTACGCGTATGTTGTGTTCGCACAGGCTCATCATGTAACAGAAAGCTGTCTGTTGCATCTCCCAATACCTTAAAGATCTTCAGCACTTCAACAAAGCGCTCAAAATGCTCCATTTCATGAAGCGCCAATATCTTCTGTCCTACCAGTTGCTTAGTGTCCTCACCAAAGGCAATACCATGACTGGCCTTTGCAAATAGTTGCTGCACCGATTGCAGCTCAGGCACTTTGTTCAATGCATGGCTCAGAAAGTCCGGATCAAGATGTACCACCCGTATTTCATATTTGGTCTTTACACCATAATCAAAATTCAAATGCGGAATGTTAGAACCAATAAAGGCCAGATCACTGCCCTCGTACTTAGAGACATTCTCCCCTACATTACGAACACCATTAGCCCCTTCGATATATACCAACTCGAACTGAGGATGAAAATGCCAGAAGAAAAAGTCATTAAGGTACGGGTTAACCATAATGTTAAAGGAGCAATCCTCAGGTAGTGCTATTTGTTCAAGTTGGGTTTTCATAGTAAAGTCAATTGACCTAAATTATCATTATAACAATCATATTACTTATTAAATGTCAATATTGTTATAATTTAGGCTAAAATAAATAAAGCAAACGTTTTCCTGTTGCCCTTATCTTTGTATTATCTAAAAGCTTAAATACCGAGTCATGCAACAAACAGTAGTTAACCCCAACAAAAACCATGAAGCCATTCCTGGCAATCCATCAACTGCCACTAGTAGCAAAATTAACCTAAGAACTGAGGCCGATGCTAAATCGCTAAGAGTACTTACTGAAGAGGACTGGAAGTTTTGGAAGCACAATGGGTATGTGATTATCCGAAATGCTGTTCCCCGAGAACAAGCACTAAAGACTGCTGATTTTATTTGGGAGTTCGAAGAGAAAGATAAAAACAATCCGGAGACCTGGTACACCAAAGAACGGGCTAGTGCTGGTATGAAAGAGCTTGTGGGCACTGGCATGGTCGAGGTTTACAATCACCAATACCTGTGGGATAACAGGCAAACACAAAAGGTATATGATGCTTTTGTTGACATCTGGGGTCATGAGCAGCTTTGGGTAACTATTGATCGTGCCAACCTCAACTTTCCGTTAAGGCCGGGCTTTGAGTATAAAGGTTTTATCCATTGGGACTATGACCCTGAAACCAAGCCTCAAAATGTGCAAGGTGTGCTGGCATTAGCTGATCAGGAAGATGAACAAATGGGAGGTTTTCAGTGCATTCCCGAGCTATTCAGAACTTATGATCAATGGAAACTTACTCAACCAGCAGATCGTGATCATTTTAAGCCTGATACTACTGGTTTTGAAAATGACTATCATAAAGCCAAAATGAAGGCTGGTGATCTGCTAATATTTAATAGCTCGCAGCCTCATGGCATCAGGCCTAATTTGTCAAAAGACAAAGTAAGGATAGCGCAATACATTTCTATGATGCCGGCAGAGCCTGAAAATACTGCCATGCGTCAATGGCGAATCAATTCATGGAAAAACAGACTGGCACCCGAAGGTCATGCTTTTCCTGGTGATCCAAGGAAGTTTGAGCAAACTAAATACAAAACAGCTGAGCTGTCAGCACTAGGTAAAAAATTACTTGGTTTGGAGGATTGGTAAGTCCCTATTTCACCTTTTTCAGTTGCTCTTTGTAAACATCAAGGTTTTGATCTGATGTCTTTTCAGCGGCTTGTACTGCTAATTTCAAGTTCTGCTTAGCACGTTTTTTATCGTCATTACCCAAATATGACAAACCGAGTCCGCTGTACATTTGTGCCATATATTCATCATCAGGATAATCTCGGATGCCGCGTTCAAAGAAAGGAATGGCACTATCGAAATCTTCATATTTGAGATAGTACTGCCCCAGCCTATTTTGCCAGTAGGCAGAAGCATATCTGGGAGTTCCTAGCACATCTTCAAATTCTGTCATAAACTGTTTGAAAGCACTGAATTCATCCTGATTCCATGCCATCCAAATTAGGGTGTTCTTGGTAGCATAATCAATCTCTTGCGACATGCCAAAACGTTCACCACGCTGCTTAAAATAATCATTTAAATAAGGCAGTCCACCACGTTCCTCAAAGTCCTTAATGCTACTAAAGCTTGGTGAGGCATAATTATGATAGTAGAACTTTAAACCATGATACATGGACAGGTACGGCAACGATTCATGAATCTCATCATTAAAAAGTCTTACATCCCAGACCAAATTATCTATATCATTGGCCTTGAGGTTCTCTACTGCCTGAGTAGTACTAGCAATGGTATATATGTCTTTTTCTGTATTGGCTAAATACAGATATTTAATATCACTAACCTGCTTGTTGAAGCTGTCAATCATATTCTGATCAATGTAAGCGGCATTAGAACTTATGGCGCCTGTAAAAGGACAACCGGAAGCCATGATGACCTCGGCAGAAACATAAGCACTGGTTTCCCAACCAAATAATATGCGCTCTCCATTAGTTCTAAAATTTTGATCTATATAACCTACCAACTCCTTTTGAACGAAAGCCTTAAACTCATCCCATTGATTTCTAAATACTTCATTTCGCTCCGGCTGTTCCATCACCAAGCCAATCACAATCATCTCAGGAAGAAGTGTTTCACCATGAAGGCTCTTTTGAATTGCCACACCGTTCAAAAAGAACATTTGGCCATCAAGCACATAAAGAGTAGCGTATTTTCTCTCACTATCATCATAAGAATCGGGAAGGTAAACCTGAATAGTACGGTCGGTACCAAGAATTTCAGAATAGAAGGTTTTAAGCTCACCAACCTGCATAGCAGATTGAGCCAGAAGGCTATTACTAACGAATAATGATACAATTAGAATTAGTAAAAAGTGTTGCTTGAGCATGAGTTTAGATTTAATATCTTAAAGATATTATCCTTTTCAGACTACACATTGATTCACAACACTTTAACAAATTGTTAACAGAAATTATTTAATATATAGTCAAGTCAATGATAGATGGATTTTCTTTAAATACTTGGTCTTGTTTAAGGCTATCAGTATTCATCACATCACCGTGTCGGTTGTAGGCGTTTATTATTTGAGCAAAGGAGTTATTCGAATTAACAGGATACCCTCTCTTATCATAGTAAGTTTCTCGTGTTACTCTACCACTCCTATTTCTTCCATAAATAACAGCACAATAATTTCCCTCAACCTCCACAAGGTCATAATACTCATCATAATAGTTCTCCTGAATTACTTCATCAGACAAATTATACTTAAACCTCTCGATAGCACTACCTTCAATGTCTTTTGAGAGTCTATTTTTAGCATTATACTTTAAAATCCTTATAACATTAGATCTGTTATCATACTCATATTCTCTTCTAGCTACCTTGTCTATCTCAATAAGTTCATCATCCTCACCAAAATAACTAATCGCTATTTTTCTGTTGTAATTGTCGTATTCATACCTAACAGAATGGTAACCTTCGTTACCTACTAACTTTGCACCTTCTAAATCAAAGTAAGATGTACTAATAAGTTTTCCACTCTGGTCAAAGTTTCTGCTTATTACGGCAGGTTCATCAGTTATACCAGTTAAGGAGTTCGTTAATCTGATTTCTCGTACAACTTTGTTATTCTCAATAGACTCCTTGACAATAGCAGTACCCTCATCAAGTTCTCCTAACGAATTGTAATACCGAGTCTCAGTAACATTATTATCCTCATCATATTGCCACTGAATAATTGCATGATTTTCAAATTCAATGAGGTTGCCTAAAGTATCATAGTATGATCTTTCAATCAATCGATCCAATGTATCATATTTATATCTATTTATATGTGCTCCTTGATTGGCAAATGCAGGCTCTTCTTTTGAGTTTAGGTAAACTGTTTCAATCTTATTATGTCTTGAATCATAGGTATATTTAAATATTGCTACATCATTATCAACTTCTTTTAAGTTATTATTCTCGTCATAGTATCTACTTTCAACAACATAGTCATCAGTATCATAATAGATAATGTTATAGTATGAGTCATTTGCATCGGTAGATCTTTTGCCATCCTCATCGGTAAAAATGGTAGTTCTTGAATTCTGAATTGAATCATAGGAATAATGACTAACAGGACCATTACTATTGGAACTAATTGGAAAGTAATATGCATTCAGATTTGTAAAAGTCTTGTAATAACCATTAGGCCAATATTCGTACCTAGCTTTACCATAACCATCTTCATCATAAACTAATATTCCTCCTTTATCATACTCCGCGTACTCCAATGTTCTTTTTAAACTATCAAACTCCCAAAACCTCATCGCCACTCCCTTAGCATCATTAATCAAAACTTTGTTAGAATTTAATTTTGCTTCCATATTGATATTTCCCCATCTATCATGAGTGGTTATAGTTCTCCAAAAACCATCAGAATCTTCTCTCGGATTCAGTTTGTTATCATAATAAGATGTATAAATTTCAAAGCCTAATTCATCATACTCAATTTCCTTTATCGCAATAGAATCTAGTCTATTAATAAATGAACTGGCACGTTCTTCAAATGATCTAACTAGTTCATTTTTATCATCATACTCAAACCAGCGCTTGATACTCCCATTAGCATCAGGAACCATACTACCTTGATTATTATAGTTACTTATAACTATCCTTTTTGGGTCGTTCAAGTAGCTATATCTTAAGTCATACTGACTAAGTACATTTAATATTTGTTTATTATTCTCATCTAGAAAATACTTCTGTTCAATTTCTTCATCTTCATTTCTATTGATCACTGTAACAAACTCACCTGTTGGACCACCTACCCTATAGCCATCAACGTCTTTGTATGTATATTGATGCGTATTAAAAAGTACAGTTTCATTTTGAGTATGATATCCAAAACGATTGTTTATTGGTTCTCCATTGGGATCATAAAAGGAATAAATAATTTGTCCATTTGATGCATTTTGAATCTTAATTATTGATGCATTATAATATGGATCCAACTGCAAAGAACCTTCTTTATAGAATGAAATTTGTGCAAGCTTTTCCTCACTATTTAATTTGAATTTATAATAAGAACCATAGCTTATTTCATAAGGTAAAACACTTCCCCTGCCTCTAGGCACCATATCGCCTATTTGCTCTATATACCTAAAAAATTTCTCCCTTATATTATCTGGCTTTATTGCAATATATTGATTCCAATACGGATCAGTCACTAGCAAATTACTATCGATTTTAAATTGCCAAATACTTTGTTCAATGACTTTTACACTGTGATCAGTGTTATTATCATAAGAATCTTGCGTTTGGTCAAGTATGTTTCGATAATTCTTAATCAAAGAATCAAATTCTGCCTGAGGTAAGTGACCACCATTATTATTAAACATCTGCTTTCTAACTCTCCTGGCAATCATTTCTGTCAAATTAAAATGATACCTTTCATGTTGCAATAGGAAATAAGATTCTCCTTTATCCCAAGGGTTCATCCAAGTCCTTTTAGGTCTGTAAAAAGCTTTAACTATCACTTGATTTGAGTCAACATACTCACCTTTTATGTCTGAATATATTGCTCCATCATAATGTGTAAATAAGTCAGGATAACCCTTAAAACTATCATAATCCAAATAATGTTTACCTTGCCATCTAACAATTGAATCTTCTGCAGTATTAAACCAGTCATTTTGTATAATTATAATGAATGATATGAAAACAATTGAAATCGGGGTGAGAACTTTAGCAAAATAAAAGTTGGTAAGTTTTAAACGTGGATATTTTTTTACCAGATAATAAATAATGAAAGAAAAAAGACCACTGTAGACTAACATCGACAAAATCATTGGTATAGACTGCCACAGACTGTAGTGCCTTGACAGAACAAGATCATTTCTTAAAGTTGATATAAGGAAAATTGCAATTGCATAAATGATCCTAACTTGAAAATGATATGACCTTAATGTATCACTTTTAGAAAATCCATTAGCATATAACAGAGGAATAATTGGGCTTGAGGCTATAACCATACTATACAACCAACTATCAAAATATGGGAATGAGATAACAAAACATATCATTGTAAAAAAAATAAAGTAGTGCAGCAAGACATAATATAACTTCCGAGGCAACCACTCAAACACTTGAAAAACATCTTGCTCAGAAGTTGCGTGTTCCTTTAATGTTTTAAGAATTCTATCTTGTTTAGCTTCTTTTCTTTCAACAAATAAAATGTAAGATTCAGGAGGAGCAATGTTTCGAACATCTAACTCCTGTACTACCGCATTAATAAATAATTCTTGATATCCTTCTGGCTTTTTGAGAATCTGTAGAAGCTCCTTGTCTGACTTTGACACAACTCTTCTACTAAAAATATTTGAACTCAATTAATATAATTTAAATAAAAAATGTAAATATAGAATCAGAGGTAATTACAACCTAATAACAAACAGTGAATTTGATAGAGATTAAACAATAAATTGAGTGCCGTTAACCTTTAAATTAAGCCTCAGCTAACTCGTTTTGCTTAATAAAGTCAAATGCATGTCCTTGCGAATCGTCAACGGGTACGTTGACAATAATTCTGGTGTACTCTCCTTCTACAGAGTCGACTTCAATATTACCTTTCAGCACATTTACGGATTTGTTTACTATGTAAAGCCCTAATCCATTACCCTTAGAAAGCTCAGTACCTTTGTAAAACATTTCGAAAAGCTGACTAACAGTGGACTTATCTATTCCGATACCATTGTCGTACACTTCAATCAACAGTTGGCTACTCACCTTTCTCACTTTGATCGACACTTCTCTAAGCTGATCTTCCTTGATACTCGTAAAGATCAACGCGTTCTCAAGCAAGTTATGAAGGGTCACCTCTAACAGGTATGGAATACTCACAATATCAAGGTCATCAGCACAATCAACAGCCAGGTTAATATTATTCTCCCTAATCATAGTGTCAAAACGTCTGGTCACTTCGAAAATGAGGTCATCTAACTTCACTTCACTAAAAGTCCCCGGCTGATGGATTTCACTAATGGTACTCAGTTTCTTTAGTAGCTTGTCCATCTGATTGTTGGTTTTCAAAATCAAATCTGTGAGCTGCACATCACCAGTATTAAGGGCAATAAGTTGACTAAGACCTGTTATAGAACACAAAGGCGCCCTTAAATCATGCGAAGCGCGATATAATACCAAATCGAGTTCTTTGTAAGTCTTTTCAAGCATATCAGTTCTTTCAGAAACGATACTCTCCAGGTTCTGGTTAATGTGTTTTACATTCTCATTGGCAGAAAGCAACTGCTTCTGCTGTTTTTTGAGTTTAAGTCGTAGATAAAGCAACAAGAGGAGCAACAAAGCAAAGAATAATACCAATCCTGAAATGGCCAATATCCTTTGCTGATAAAGCTTTTTCTCAGCCAGTCTTTTTTGCTCACTAGCACTGAGTTGCCCCTCCAGCTTTTCAAGGTCAAAGAACCTGTTTTTGAGTTCTGTAATCATCGCCAGATAGTTATTCTGATTTTCATTAAACTCATTTTCATTATTGGCTAAAAGCTCTTCAAGCAAATTAAGATCGTTAAGTAGCTCTTCTCGATCCTCCTCACTTAGGTTTTCAAAACCTTGATTTAGTTTTTCATTTACCAATCTAATCTTATTATCAAATTCCGACTTTTGAGAACTCAGACGCTTATTCTCACGCTGCACCTCTTTCAAAAGGTTTTGTAAGTCATTTTTGACCACAGTAGTATCAGTGATATTAGTGATGTAAGAGGTAGAGTCTGAAGTAGTGCCCTCCACTCCTGATAGTAGCTCATCAAACTTTAAGTCTATGGAATTACGTACATCAGTCGAAAGATTGTCCATTCTAATTCCCTTAAACAAGGCATAGAATTCCTGTAGTGACTGTATTGAATCTAATTGTGAAAGCACTGACGTTTCTAAATCTTCACTACTAGTATCGATTATTGGCTGATTGGCTTTAGGTTTCACTTCTGCCAGCTGCTTAACAGGATTCAATAATGCTACTTTAAGAACATACCGAGAGCCATTCTGTGCCACACTCATCGATTTGTAGCCTTTAACCTCAAATTGGCTAGCATTGGTTATGCGCTCATTTAGCGCCATTGGCAAACTGGCTGATCCACCGGCATCTGTGGTGGTATTGATCGTTTTTTCTCCTTTGTAGGTGAAAGCTTGCCTTCTCAGTGCCTCACCATTCATATTTCTTATTACTACAGTAATATCCTTATAGCTTTTCTTTCGGATGGTTATCTCTAAAACACCCTTACTCAAGTTCCATGAAGCTGCTTCCAGAGTATTATCACCAATGGTGATGGACTTTATGGGGAAATCGTCTTTTCTGAGATTAGCGAAGGCCGTTCCTCTGGCATTTAAATCAATTAAACTTCCCTGGTTAATACCTACTTTGATATTGCCATAAGGTCTTAAATCTTCATTAAATGCTTTGATCTGTACTACCTGTGTATCCTGTGCATGTACAGCAATTGGACCTGCTACAAGGAACAATAAAAGCACGGTGATTTTTAATGTATTAATCAGATATAATAAATGAGAGCGTTTCATGTCACCCCTTACTTGGATTTCTTGAAGTCATCATTGACAACAACAATTTCGTAACTAGAATTGGTTTTTGCATACTTCGGCACCTCAAAACTAACAATCCCGTCTAAATCATTACCTACAATTCTGATTTTATACTTACTGTAGAAGGGAATAGTAAAACTAAAGTTACCATTATCGTCAGATAACGCTTCTGTAATTCTATTGTTCCCATTGTCGTCAATCAATATCAACTGAACATTCGGCAAAGGCTTTAACTCCGTAGAATCCATCCAGTTATGCTCAATAAACTTCACCACACCCTCAATTTTTAAAGGATAGCTCTGTAAGCCCATATCGAATTCATAGATGTCATCATCAAGGCCTCCATTCTTTCTATTAGAGCTTAAGAATCCATGCCTGTTTAATGAGTCTATGGTAAATGCAAAATCATCATAGCCGCTGTTTATTGGATAGCCAAGGTTCTCTACTTCACCATATCCATCTTCAGAGAGTTCAATTTTAAAAATATCAGATCCACCGAGCCCGGGATGGCCGTTGGAAGAAAAATATAGTGCATTATCTGATCCAAGAAACGGGAATATTTCATCAGCAGAAGTGTTGATTGCCGGACCTAGGTTTTCAGGGACTGTCCAGGCACCGTCTGTATAACTTGAAACATAAATATCACGGCCACCATAGCCTTCAGGTAGGTTTGTAGAAAAATAAAGCTTCTTGCCATCTTCACTTATATATGGTTCGCTCAAGGAATAACCGTTGTTGTTATGTTCAAATGGTTTTGCTACTTTCCAGCGCTTCTTTTTCTTAGTAGCGAAATAGAGTTGCAGCGGATATTTTCCATCTCCGTTTTTATATTTACTAGACATGGCCACCACCATTTTGCTATTGCCTTCATAGAAATCTAGTGAGCCTATATGAAAGCCTCCATTTAAATCACTATCAAACGATTCTGCATCTTCATAAATCAAAGCATTGACACTGAACGGATCAGGCTTGGTATCTGAATAATATAAATGATAGAATGAGGCATTGGCTTTAGTATCTACTTTCTGAACCATCGATACAGGCGTGCGATTTGAGACATACACAACACCATCATTATATGGTAAGGCTTTTAGCTCACTGTTGGGCGTATTTAACGAGATGTAACGCACAGCATTGTCAACAGAATCTTCGAACAGATAGGCTATGTTGTTCATTCGCCAAATTCTAGCTGCCAGCATTTCATTCTGACTATCTTTAGCATAACTGTTAGCATATACTTCTGCAGACTTGGTATAATCCCCTGTAGCAGTTAATGCTTCCGCATAATAGAACTGATCGACATCTGAAAGCTTCTCAACTTTCATAAACTTCTCATAGCTACTCACAGCATTCGTGTAATCATGTGTGAAGTAATAACAGCGCGCTAGTCTTAAGTCAATATTTGCAGGGGCAGATTTCTTGGTGGCCACTACTTCATACAGCTCAAGGGCACTTTGGTAGTTGCCACTAACATAGTAATCATCAGCTGCGTCTAAATCCTTTGTAAACAAACTGAAAACAGATTCTTGAGCAGCAGCAGAATGTCCTATGCACAGCAATATGACTATGAGATAAACTATAGATTTACTTGTGAAGTGAGTTATATGTGATATTAAATGTCTCACCTTGGAGAAACCACTTTATCGTACTTGAACTTAAATAAATATCTCAGCATCAATTCATTAGATGCCTTTGCAAAATCTGCAACTGAACCTATTGGGTTGTCGTAAGCATAACCCACCTGAAACTGAGGGGTAATATTTAGACGTACCAGAAAATCCACTGACTCATCTTTTCTATAAGACACACCCAAAGAGATTACTTCGTGAATGGTTGTGTTTAAATTAAGATCATAAGAGAGTGGTGTACCTGCATAATATTTTAATAATACACTCGGAGTAAGATCAACAGACCTGCTTAGTGGCAATATTAATTTGGTAAAAACCAGATGGCTAAAATTATCAGAATTAACCGCCAATGTATCTCCTAATATATAATCTCTTGGAAGGATTTCAGAAGCTGAATATCCCATATGAAACTTCTTACTTCTAAAATAGAGACCAAAACTGGCGTCAAAAAAGGTTTCTTTATAATCACCATTGATTGCAGATGGGTCCATTGTTGTACCCTGCACTGCCTGATAATCTGACTGCCTGCTAAAAGCTGCAGCCTGCATACCAAACGAAAGGTAGCTGTACCTGCCGGTAGGCAAGTGATAGGCAAAATTAGCACCGGCATTGAAGCTTTGATGAATACCAATGCTTTCTCTATGAATAATAATGCCTGTGCCGAATTGCTTTTTCTTAAATAATGTATGTGCCGAGAAGGTTTGCGACTGAGGTGCACCATCTAAGCCATTCCACTGATCACGGTGAACCAGAGTCATGCTCAATGCCTCATCAGCTCCCACATAAGCAGGATTGATGAGCGATCCATCATACATGTACTGCGTATACTGGACATTCTGCTGTGCAATTACAGACTTACTGGCCAGCATACAGGAAATGCAGATAATAAGAAGGACGTTATGGTTTATGGCTTTCTTCATCCTATTGAATAATTTCTATAAAGCCCTGCTTCTTTTGATTTGAAGAATTCGTTTTAACCGAGATGTAGTAGAAATAGGTACCCGTTGGCACTATTTTTCCATTTTGATTGGTTCCATCCCAAACCACTCTTTGGTTATCATAACCTGTTGCTTTGAATATCTCGCTCCCCCATCTGTCTACCACCACCACTTCGTTATCAGGGAAGTTTTCAATGCCCTCCAACAACCATATATCATTATTGCCATCATTATTAGGCGTGAGCAGTTTAGGAATATCAAATTCTATATCCCTTATTGAAACTGTTACATTAAATGAACAGGTAACTACTGCCTCGAACTCATCAATAAACTCATAGGTAACTATAGTTGTTCCTTCTTGAAAAGTATCTCCTGGCTGATGCGACTGACTAGTAGTAAAATTGGTACAAAGACTCTCCACCGTTGGCTCTATCCAGCTCACTTCCGCACTACCACTATCATCAGTCTCTACAGTTATGTCTTCTGGGCAATTCAACAATTGCAAGGCATCAGGATTTACAACTGTTACATTAAATGAGCATTCGCTTTCATTACCCAATTCATCACTAAAAGTATAAGATACCATAGTGGTGCCTAATGCAAAGGTATCGCCCGGAGAGAAATTTGAGCTTAATGTTATGCTGCTGCAATTGTCAACGGCAGTCAATTCATCCCAATTAACAACAGCCTCACATTCGGCAGTTGTAATTTCAATATCAGATGGACAATTAGTGATTTCAGGGCCTGTTTCATCAATGACAGTTACGTTGAAAGTGCATATTGTCTCATTACCAGCTTCATCAGTAACTGTATAAGTTACTGTGGTTGTTCCTAAGTCGAAAATACTACCTGAAGCATGACTTTCTGTTATTGTTAAACCACTATCACAATTATCAGTGGCCGTGGGTGGCGTCCATGACACTGCAGCACCACAAGTAGCATCAGCAGCGATTTCAATATCAGCTGGACAATCAGTAAATACTGGCACAGTCTGGTCTACAACAGTAACATCAAAAGAACAAGTGGATTCGTTACCACCTACATCAGTAGCAGTGTAAGTTACAGTAGTGGTTCCCAAAGGAAATGCATCACCAGGGCTGAAGTCTGCGGTTGGTACTATGTCTGATGAGCAATTATCTGATGCTGTTGGTACAGTCCATGTTGCTGTAGCATCACACCCATCTCCAGTAATGGCGACAGTTATATTTGATGGGCAAGAATTAAAAACTGGTGCTGAAATATCTGTCACCGTTACATTAAACGAACATGTTGTCTGATTTCCAGCATCATCAGTAGCAGTTATAGTAACTGATGTAGTGCCAATTGGAAAAGATGTACCAGAGTTGTGTGATTTGGTTATTATAGGTGAAGCATCGCAAATGTCATTAAAGCTAGGATCAGACCATGTAGCTACAGCTGTACAGGAATTTGTAGTGGTAAGGTTAATATCTGATGGACAGTTACTCAGCGTAGGTGCCGTGGCATCAACCACTGTAATTATAAATGATTCAATAGTTTCATTTCCTTCACTATCGGTAGCTGTGTAAGTAACTTCTGTTTCGCCAAGGTCAAAAAGGTCACCTGATGAATGTGATTGGCCAATATTAACATCAACATCATTGGTACAATTATCGGTAGCCGTAACAGTAGGCCAAGATACCACTGCTTTACAATCTCCTGTAGCGGCAGGTACGGTTCTGTTTGATGGAAGGTTATCGTATACAGGTCCCGTTTGATCCTCTACAGTCACGTTAAAAGAGTAGGTAGCAGGATTTCCGGCCTCATCGCTCGCTGAATAAGTAACTAAAGTAGTACCCAGCGGAAAAGTATCTCCTGGATCAAAATCACCCGTTGGTGTTATATTATCAGTGCAGTTGTCTATAACTGTTGGAACAGCCCAGTTCACAGTTGCTTCACAGTTAGTATTAGCGGCAACAGTTATATCATCGGGAGTGACATCGAAAGTTGGGGCTATGTTGTCATTTACTGTAACTGTAAATGATTCTATGTCATCTAAAGAAGCACCCCTTAAGGCGACATAAGTTACCTCAGTCACTCCTATTGGGAAACTATCGCCATTTTGTAAATCTACGGTTGGTGATGTTGAATATGCGATAGTAACATTTCCACTACAATTAGAAGGTGCAACCCATGATACAGTTCTATTACAAAATTCATCAACTGTTTTTATCTGATCAGAAGGTAGATTGAAAAACTGATATTTGACAGTGATATCAAAAGAACAGGTTGAAACTTCATCCAAACTGTTAGTAAAAGTATACGTAACAGTAGTGGTTCCTAAAGAGAATAAGGTAGCATTAGGAGTATGTGTTTTTTCAATAATTACTGGTCCATTTGGGTCAGTTGCAGTAGGTTCATTCCAATTTATAGTTCTAGTACAGCTGCTTGTTAATGTTACATTAAAGTTGCTCGGACAATCGCTAATAGTAGGCGCAGCCTTACATACGGCTGAAGCCACAAGAATGAATACACTTGAAAGTAAAACGTGCAGAAAATGCTTACTCATTACACTCTAAAAAAATACCAACAGAGTTACTAATAAAAAAATTAACTATAGAAGCATATGATC
>NZ_SMLV01000236.1 GCF_009711525.1 Fulvivirga lutimaris | reverse complement strand
TCACCAAGAATCCTGGGTGAACTCAATGGCCAATTGGTGAAGCTGGCGAAGCTTAAAGATGATTTTATATGGCACAGCCACGAGCACGAAGACGAACTCTTTATGATCATGAAAGGCACCTTGGTTATGGAGTTCAGAGACCGAGTTGAGCATGTCAAGGAAGGTGAGATCATAATTGTTCCCAGAGGAGTTGAGCACAATCCACATACTTTAAATGGCGAAGAGGTTTGGGTATTGTTATTTGAGCCTGCCGCTACTAAGCATACCGGTGAAGTGGCCTTTGAAAGAGCCGTTGAAAACCAGGAGTGGATTTAGAGTTTTTAATATTTAAGCTAGTTTTGAGCCATGCGCACAATTTACTCTCTGTTACTTATTAGTATTTCAACACTCTGTTATAGTCAAACCACTCAAGAGCTGATAGACATTGGTCATAGAAATTATGAGTTGGGAGAATATCAGGAAGCCATTGATTATTTGAATAAGGCCGCTGATAAAGACCAGAAGAATCCTGAAATATTCTATCTGTTAGGCGTATGCAAGTCTCAAATGCAAAAGAATGCCGAGGCCATCAAAGATTATGATCTGGCGCTGGCCCTGGACCCCACTTACGCTGAGGTGTATTTTGAAAAAGGCTATTCTCTATTCGCATTGAATATGCTTGATGAGGCTATTGAGGCATTTGATAAATCGATAAAGCTAAAACCTAATAATGCAGTGGCTTATGTGAATAGGGGCAGTGTTAAGTGCATCAAAGGCGATAAGGAAGGCGCCATGAAAGACTGGAAAAAGGCCGAAGAGCTTGGCGCTCCGCTGCCAGAGCAGGAGTGTGATCTTTGATATCGATTGAGCGAACACCCATAACGTCATCCCGGAAACTTTATTCATTCCTTTCCATTAAGGAATAAAATTATTCGGGATCTCGCTATAAGAATTTAGATACCGGATAAATAAAGGTTTTTGAAAATGTAAACCTTTAATTTCCGGCATGACATTTAAAAAGTCTTCCTGATATTCAGCTCTAGCTGCTCGGCAAAATAATATACCTGACTGGAAAAATCATCGTAGTCAGAGTTTCTGGAAAGTTCCAGTTCTTTATCGTCATCATATTCCAGCGTGGCGATGTATTCATTAAAATTCACCTGCCGAACCCTGGAACGCGTATTGGCCGTATAGCTGTGCTTTTCTTTATCTATCCTTATCCCTTTCAGCTCCTTAAATTCCTGCTTATCAGATTTGATTTTAATACCCATTGTTGAAAATGAATCATCCACTACAGACTCATTTTTGTCAATACTGATCTCATATTTTGATGTAAATAGAAACGGAATAAAGAGAAGAGATATAGTTATTAGAAAGCCGTAACCAGCATAAATAATCAGGACCACATTGCCCGCAATAAGGGCAATAGATGACATCCATTTCATGGTTTCTGAAAAGTAAAATTCAGTTAAACTAGCTTTCATGTTTTATCTATTTTATAGAGCACACAGGTCTTTAATCTTTCGTCATTAAGAAGTGCAGGATGCACAAACTCTGACTCAAACTGCATTCCTATCTTTTTCATCACGGCAACAGACTTCATATTAATCCTTGGGGCCATAGATACTATGCTTTTTAATGCAATAGTGTTGAATCCGTAATCAAGACAAGCTTTTGCACCTTCTGTGGCATAGCCTTTCCCCCAGTGGGTTGATGAAATACGCCAGCCAATATCCACGCAGGGTGTAAAATCAGCTTCAAAATCTTTATTGGATAAACCAATAAAACCAATGAAATCATTGTTGGAAAGTAAGTCAACGGCAAAATAACAAAAGTTGTGTTTTGCATATTCTGCCTGCATTCTTGCAATGAACTTAGCTGTTTCTTTTTCATCTACGGTGGAAGGAAAATACTCCATTACCCGTGGATCAGCATTCATTTTTGCCAATGCTTTCAGGTCACTGTCCTGCCAATTTCTAAATCCCAGCCTTTCTGAAGTGAAAATGTAGGCAGGAGTCATTTTTATTTAGTGTCTTTATAAACTCTGTAAAGACCCAGCGCTGCAAGAATACCCCCAACAGCTAATGTCCCGTAGTACATAGGTTTGCTTAATGCATAAGAACCAATTATTTCATTGTTTACGGCATGCAGCAAGTCTTTAGTAGGTGGGTGTGTTTGTGCCCAATAGATTAGAAAACCACCAATGGCAAGTAATACAAGGCCTTTTATAAATTTCATAGTGTTTGGTTGATTAAGTCTTAAGGGTGAAAGTTATCAAATATTTTTTGAAGTGATTAAAGAAACTCACCCGATAATAAGTGGAATGACTGTTAATATTTGAATGATATTTCATTGAGGAATCTTTTGCTCAATGTAGGTCATTCCGCATGCTTGGGGCGAAGCTTCAGCATAGTCACCAGGAATCTTAGCTATTAATGCAGTAAACCTAAGTAGGGGTAAGGATGCCTTCGCTATGCTACGGCATGACTTAAACGAGGTAAATCAGTATTACTATTTTCGCCTTTGTTGGTCTTCTGACCAACAAAAACATACTTAATTCCTGCTGATGACAATGCCATCACGGGTGGAAAAGCGATTTTCAAGACTCAATATTTTGTAACCTTTTGACACATTAAGAGTAATAAACTTATTAGTCTGACAAATAGGAATGATATAAAATGTTTACATTAGTCCGACAAATAAGAATATAATCATGAAAGGAACTTATTTAGGTGAATTTGAAGAGCTTGTTCTTTTAACTGTAGCTGTGCTTAATGGTGAGGCCTATGGTATCTCAATAGCTGAGTTAATAGAAAAGGAGTCTAACAGATCAGTAACTATCAGCACGATACACAATGTACTTTATAGGCTTGAAGATAAAGGCTATGTAAAGTCAGAGCTAGGTGGTGCGACAGCTGAAAGAGGAGGTCGCAAAAAGCGACTTTTCAGTATAACTGCAACTGGTCATGCGGTTTTAAACGAATCAAAACAATTAAGAAATAAGCTCTGGGACGCTATGCCAGAGTTTGGCTTCTAAAATATGAAAAAACACAATCCACCAATATGGGCAGATATGTTTTTGGAATGGTATTGTTCCAAAAATTATATTGACGAGGTGCAGGGAGATCTGTATGAGTGGTTTCAACTACGTGTTGAAAAACAAGGTCTATGGCTCGCCAGGCTCCTATACTTTCTGGATGTCATTCGCTTTATGCGGAGCTATCGTCTCAAATCAATTGATGAACTAAGTCAAAACTCAAACAATATAGCTATGTTACACAACTATCTCATGACCTCGTGGAGGTCGCTTACCAAAAACAAATTATTCTCAATTATTAATGTATCGGGGCTTACTGTAGGTATTACTGCTTTTCTTTTACTATGGACGTATGTTCAGCATGAACGAACATATGATCAGCATCTTGACAACAAAGAGAACATCTTCAGAATACAGCAAGACCGCTACAATCTTGGTGAAATAACTACACAATGGGCAGCAGGTTGCGGAGCTATTGGCAAAACCTTAAAGGATAATTTCCCAGAGGTTGAAAGCTTCGTGATTATGACGAATAGTAATGCTATTCTTGAATATAATGAGCATGTGTTTCGTGAAGATGCTACTTATTATGCTTCAGAAGACTTCTTTAAGGTCTTTTCCATTAATCTGATTCAGGGTGACCCAGAAACTGTACTAAAAGAGCCTTATAAAGCCGTAATATCAGAAAGTGCTGCCAAAAAGTATTTTGGAGAAGAAGAGCCAATAGGTAAAATGATTGAGCATAATGGATCTAAAGAATTTGAAATTGTAGGAGTTTATGAAGACCTCCCTAAGAAATCGCACATGCAGGCAGATTTACTGTATTCCTTTTCAACCTTTGTTGACATTGTAGAAAATGAAGTAACTGATGAATGGAATTGGGATGGTTTCTACAATTACATTGTACTAAAAGATGGTACTGATTATAAAGATTTCGAGTCAAAGATCGCTGATTTTATTGATAAGGAAAGAGGAGAGGAGCTTGCCAGTTCTAATGAAGATGTAAAGTTCCATCTGCAGCCTGTTACCGATATCCACCTGACCTCCAACTATATGATGGAGTTTAAGCCGAATGGCAATGAGCAGGCCACTAACTTCTTATTCATTATCGCATTTTTCATTATCATCATTGCCTGGGTCAATTATATTAATCTTACTACAGCCAAATCAATGGAACGGTCCAAGGAGGTGGGCATTAGAAAAGTAATGGGTTCTATGCGTGGGCAGTTGGTGAAGCAATTTTTAGTAGAGTCATTCATACTCAATTTAGTGTCACTGCTGGCTGCGCTGCTATTTATCTATTTACTCTTACCTTATTTTAATGCACTTACAGGCAGAGTTGTAGCCTTTGAGCTCCTTGATCCTAATATGATTATGCTCATAGGAGGTATTTTGGTCATGGGTACTTTACTATCGGGATTATATCCTGCACTTGTTTTATCTGGATTTAAACCTGTGGCCATACTGAAAGGTAAATTGAAAAATAGCGCTGGTGGTAAGACACTTAGAAAAGGTATGGTTGTGTTTCAGTTCTTTACTTCATTAGTGCTGATGGTGGGTACCACAACCGTGTTCTATCAGTTGAGTTATATGAACAGTCAGGATCTTGGTGTGGATATCAATCAAACATTGGTGGTACGTGGGCCAAATGTTACCGATTCTTTGTATTCAGATAAGTTGAATGTATTTAAACACAATCTTTCTGCACAGTCTGAAATTAATGTGGTGACTTCTTCTACAGCAGTTCCAGGCAGTCAGCCAGACTGGAATGCTGGTGGTATTTATGTCATTGGAGAAGATCCTGACAAATCTCAGCAGTATCGAATTATTGGCGGTGATTATGATTACCTGGAGGCATTTGATATTGAACTGGCTGCTGGTAGAAATTTTGAAGAAGAAAGAACAACCGACCCAAATACAGTAATCCTTAATGAATCAGCTGCCGAATTAATGGGTTTTAAAGATTTTGAAGAAGCACTGTCAAAGGAGATACAATTTTGGGGTGACACCTTCCAGATCGTTGGGGTGGTTAAGAATTATCATAATGAGTCATTAAAGAAGTCATTTGAGCCACTCATATTCAGATTAATCCCTAATGCCAGTAATTACTATTCTGTAAAAGTGACTACCAACAACATGCCTCGAACTATTGCAACTATTGAGGAAGAGTGGAAAGCACAGTTTCCTGGTAATCCATTTGATTTCTTTTTTCTGGATGACCACTATCAAGAGCAGTACAAAGCCGATCAGCAATTCGGGCAGGTCTTCGGATTATTTGCAGGGCTGGCCATTTTTATTGCATGTCTTGGGCTCTTCGGATTAGCATCATACATGGCTACCCAGCGTTACAAGGAAATTAGCGTACGCAAGGTGCTTGGAGCAACTGTTGGTAGTGTTGTCACTTTACTATCAAGAGATTTTGTGATTCTGATATTAATAGCAATTGTGCTGGCTATACCTGTTTCTTGGTACGTGATGGACGGGTGGCTTGCGGAGTTCGCTTATAGAATAGATATGAGCTGGTGGTTGTTTGCCTTGCCGGGATTGACTTTGATTATTATCGCTTTAGCAACGGTTTCATTCCAGACCATTAAAGTAGGTACTTCTAATCCAGTGGATGCCTTAAGAAGCGAATAGAGAATTTGTAAATTACTTATGATGCTCGGCACAATTATAGGCAGCGCCTATAATGCCGGCATTATTAAGTTTTTCACAGGTTGTGTAAGGTGTATCTATTTTTATTAGCTTCCTGAATTTGTGAATCTTCTTGCTGGCACCGCCTCCCAAAATAATAAAGTCAGGGGAGTAGATACGCTCTACATATTTCAAAAATTTATTAAAACGTTTGCCCCATACATCATAGTCTAAATCTTCTTTTTTGCGTGCAGAGTCAGCCGCATACTGCTCTATAGGCACACCATTTTTACCATACATTCTACCCACCTCTGAATTAGGAATAAGTACACCATTATAGAATATGCCACTTCCCAGTCCTGTCCCAATTGTTATGACCATCACCAGCCCGGACTTGTTCCTGCCAGCTCCAAATTTCATTTCTGCAATGCCAGCTGCATCAGCATCATTGATGACCTCAAAGTGAGTGTCATCGCAAGCATCACTAAAAACATCGTCTATTTGTATGCCTTTCCATGCAGGGTCCATGTTAGAAGCAAATGTTGCTTTTCCTTCTTTTACCACACTTGGAAAGGTGCAGCCGATATCATCCTGCCAATTGAAATGCTCCTTTATTTGCTTTATAACTTGTGCTACTGCTTCTGGAGTAGAAGGTTTTGGTGTGTCAATTCTAAATCTATCTGAGACCAGCTTGCCACTGCTAGTATCTACTATGGCGCCTTTGATTCCTGAGCCACCGATATCAATTCCGAGTACATTCATTCAGATTTAAAGGTATTTATAACTTTTATGGCTACCAAATCAGTACATGGTATTGTCATTGGCAGATTCTTTTGGGATTTGTTGAATTGAATCCCAATGCTCAACGATTTTTCCATTGTTATCAAACCTGAAAAAGTCCATGGTAATGTATTGGTCATTGCCTGGCCAGATTTGATGGGTATGCAGAGCGACTAAATCTCCTTCTGCCACTGCTCTTACAAACTCAATGGACTTATCAGGATATTGCTCCTGCATTCTATTGAAATAATCTATGAAACCTTGGGTGCCATCGCTCACATCAGGGTTATGTTGAATATACTCATCACCGACATACAGCTCAACTGCCTTTTGTGGCTCACCGTAATAAGCAGTTTTATAAAAGGCAATGGCATTCTCTTTGTTTTTAGCTAAACTCATTAGTCGAAAAGCTCATGATTCGTCCTTGTCGAATGCAGCATATCCAATCTCCATCCATCCTTGGTAAGTGTGGCTGTGGCACTTTCCAGATAAGATGATTTCCTTGCTATTTTATCATTCTTGTAGAACACTGAATTGAAACTATAAGCTATCCATGCAGTTTTACCCGTTACTTTCACATCAATAAAAGTAAAGTCATTTACCCTGCGCAGTTGCTTATTGTTTTTGATCACATCATTGAAATAGCTAACGATAGAAT
>NZ_SMLV01000067.1 GCF_009711525.1 Fulvivirga lutimaris | reverse complement strand
TTGGAAAATTTTCTTGATTGCTTCATCAGATATTCCAACTCCACTATCCTTCACATAAACTCCATAGGACTGATCATCCTCCTTAATACTCACCTCAATATTTCCATTTTCTTGGGTGAATTTTATAGCATTAGATATTAAGTTTCGGATAACTGTACTAATGGAATTTTTATGAGAATTGACTATTATTTTTCCTTCAACATGATTTACTATATCAATCTTTTTATTGGATGCTTGCTGAGCCAGTAGTTCTATACAATCATCTATTACTGCTGTAATATTAAAGTCTTCTTTTACCAGATTAATCAATCCCATTTGAGAACGGGACCATTCTAGTAAATTTTCGAGCAAGGTATATAGCTTTTTTTGTGAATCGTGGAGTTGTCCAGCCATCTCCTGAATTTCATCCTTTGATAAACTTTCAATATGGTCTTTAAGTAACCCTGTAAATGATGATATTGAATTAATGGGTTCTTTTAAATCATGACTGATGATAGAAAAGAACTTATCTTTTGAGTCATTTAACGATTTAATTTTGGAATAGCTGTCTGCCAAATGCAATATGGTTTTAGTTCTTGCAATAAGCTCAATACTGTCAATAGGCTTTCTTATATAATCAATTGCACCTGCCTCAAGTGCATTCATTAAATTTTCTGAACTGGTCATAATACCAGAACACATAATGATAGGTATATCTGAAGTGCGTTTATTGCTTTTCAATTGCCTTATAAGATCAATACCAGATGTGCCGGGCATTTCCCAGTCGGTAATAATTAAATCAGGCAATTCGTTTATAGCAATTTCCATGGCTATATCTGCACCTAGAGCCTGAAGTATCTTGTAATTATTTTCCGTGTTTTCAAACACCTCAATTATAGCTTCCAAGTGAACCCACTCATCATCAACAATCAAAATTTTCCGTGAATTCATTTCCAGCCTAATTTAATGCTTCATCTAATAATTCCTTGAACAAAAGTTCATTCCCACTAGTTATTGCTTTCGTTAACTCTTTATTCCAATTTCTAACCTCTTCACTT
>NZ_SMLV01000265.1 GCF_009711525.1 Fulvivirga lutimaris | reverse complement strand
AAAAAACCATATACAGAAGTCGCAAAACAGGTGTTTGTATCAGGAGGAACAGTACATGTTAGAATGAAGAAGCTCGAAGATGCAGGAATCGTAAAAGGAACTACTCTGGAAATTGATCCTACAAAACTTGGCTATGACATTACCGCCTTCATAGGCATCTTTCTTGCCAAAAGTGAATTGTATGATGACGTAATCAGACAACTAAAAGAAATACCAGAGATAATTAATGTTCATTATACCACTGGTAACTATAGTATGTTCGCCCGCATCCACTGCAAAGACACTCAACACCTTAAGGATTTGCTGCATGACAAAATCCAGAAAGTGGATGGTATAGTTAGAACAGATACAATGATTTCGTTAGAGGAGAGTATAAACAGACATATTAGCCTCACTTAGAACCAAATAAGTTTGACCTATTTCTTTATAGGGAATATCTATCCAAAAAATTGAAAAACGGGAACATCCTTCCATGAATTTTGTTGTACATTTGCAGGACAATTTGAAATTAGTCTAAATAATTCATATGAGTAAAGACAATCAAATTTTAGAAGAATTCACCTCCAAAGAGTACGAACACGGTTGGAGTATTGATATAGAGTCTGATCAGGCGCCCAAAGGATTAACTGAGGACACTGTTAGATTCATTTCTGCTAAAAAAGAAGAGCCTGAGTGGTTGCTTAAGTGGAGGCTTGATGCCTTCAAAAAGTGGCAATCAATGAAGGAACCAAAATGGCCAAATGTCTCCTACCCTGCTGTAGATTATCAGGACATTATATACTACTCTGCTCCTAAAAAGAAGCAGCAATTAGATAGCCTTGATGATGTAGATCCAGAATTGAGAGAGACTTTCAAAAAACTAGGAATATCTCTTGAGGAACAAAAAAGACTTACCGGTGTAGCTGTAGATGCTGTAATTGATAGTGTTTCTGTTGCCACAACATTTAAAGATAAATTAGGTGAGCTTGGTGTTATTTTCTGTTCGTTTAGCGAAGCAGTTAAAGAGCATCCTGAGCTTGTTAAGAAATATTTAGGTTCTGTTGTCCCTACTGGTGACAATTACTTTGCAGCACTTAATTCGGCTGTATTTTCAGACGGATCATTCTGCTACATCCCGAAAGGTGTTAGATGTCCAATGGAGTTATCTACCTATTTCAGAATAAATGCAGCAAATACAGGTCAATTCGAAAGAACCCTGATTATTGCTGATGATGCTTCTTATGTAAGTTATCTTGAAGGTTGTACGGCACCGCAAAGAGATGAAAATCAATTGCACGCGGCTGTTGTAGAAATTTATGCAGCCAAAGATGCTGAAGTAAAATACTCTACTGTTCAGAATTGGTACCCTGGCGACAAGAATGGTAAAGGTGGTATTTACAACTTCGTAACCAAACGTGGTATCTGCGCTGGAGACAATTCCAAAATATCATGGACTCAGGTTGAAACTGGATCTGCGGTAACATGGAAGTATCCATCTTGTATACTTAAAGGAGATAATTCTACTGGTGAATTTTATTCAGTAGCTGTTACCAACAATTATCAGCAAGCTGATACAGGTACAAAAATGATTCATATCGGTAAGAACACTAAATCGAGGATTGTTTCGAAGGGTGTATCAGCAGGACATTCTCAGAATAGCTATCGTGGACAGGTGCATGTTATGAAACGTGCTTCAGGTGCACGTAACTTCTCACAGTGTGATTCCTTATTGATGGGAGATCAGTGTGGGGCTCACACCTTCCCATACATAGATATTGAGAATAGTACGGCTCAGGTAGAACATGAGGCTACTACTTCCAAAATTGGAGAAGATCAGATATTCTACTGTACTCAGCGTGGTATAGATGAGGAAAGTGCAGTTGCTTTAATTGTAAATGGTTATTGCAAGGAAGTTCTGAATCAGTTACCGATGGAATTTGCGGTAGAAGCTCAAAAACTTCTGGCATTAACGCTTGAAGGGTCTGTTGGATAAACTTCAAAATTCAGCTACTCAATCAAACTAATTAAGAATAACGAACAACATAGCATATAATGTTAAAAATTAAGGACTTACATGCCTCAATTGAGGATAAGGAGATTTTGAAAGGTATTAACCTTGAAGTGAAAGCAGGAGAAGTACATGCTATTATGGGCCCGAATGGTTCTGGCAAAAGCACTTTGGCTTCTGTATTGGCAGGAAGAGAAGATTACGAGGTTACAGCGGGAAGTGCTGAATTCGGAGGTAAGGATTTATTAGAGATGGCAGCTGAAGAGCGTGCTCGTGAAGGTGTTTTTCTTGCTTTTCAATACCCTATTGAAATACCTGGTGTAAGTACTACTAACTTTATGAAAACAGCACTTAATCAGGTGCGTGAGCATAAAGGTCTTGACCCACTAGATGCTGTATCTTTCTTAAAACTAATGAAAGAGAAAATGCAATTGGTTGAAATTGACCAATCGCTATTAAGCCGTTCTTTAAATGAAGGATTCTCTGGTGGGGAAAAGAAACGAAACGAAATCTTCCAAATGGCCATGTTAGAGCCTAAGCTTTCTATTCTTGATGAGACAGACTCAGGTCTGGACATTGATGCACTTAAAATAGTAGCTAATGGCGTTAATACGCTAAAAAACAAAGACAATGCAACAATTGTGGTTACTCACTACCAGCGATTGTTAGATTATATAGTTCCGGATTTTGTGCATGTATTATACAAAGGGCGTATCGTTAAATCTGGAACAAAGGATTTAGCATTAGAGCTTGAAGAAAAAGGATACGATTGGATAAAAGAAGAAGTAGACGCTACTATCTAAAATCAAATTTATGACTGAAGTTGCAGAAAGAAGTAAGATTTTGGAAGGTCTAAATACAAGATTCTCAAGTCTGAATAACAGTTCAGACTTTCATGCTATAAGGCAAAAAGCTTTTGACTTTATTAATGAAAAAGGTCTTCCTCATCCTAAAAATGAAGAATACAAATTCACGAATGTTACCAGAATTTTAGAAAAGCAATTTGATATTTCTAAAAAATCAGGGCATGCCGTTGGAAAATCAGATGTTGATGCGCTAGTATTTGAAGGCTTAGATGTTATCAAACTGGTCTTCATCAATGGAGAGTTTTCATTAGAATTATCTGATATAGAAGAAACTAAAGGTCTGAAAATATCTTCAATAGGTAAAGCTATAGAAAGTAATGATCCTCAGTTTTTAGCGCTTTTCGGAGAGGCCACAAAAAACAACAACGATGAGTTTGCAGCTTTAAATACTGCGCTTGTTGAAGACGGTTCGTTTATTACAGTGGCTGATAATAGTATTATTGAAAAACCAATCGCTTTGTTTTTCATCAATGACGCTACCAATGATAAGAATTACACCAATTCAAGAAACCTGATTTCCATTGGTAAAAACAGCCAGGTTGATTTCCTTGAGTTATTCTCAACCAAGGGAAATAATGACAGCTTTACTAATATTGTTACTGAAATATTGGTTGATGAGAATGCACATGGCAATTATTATAAAATCCAGAATAATAATGACAACGCATCTCATATAGGCACAACACAAATACACCAAAAGAGATCCAGCGTTTTCTCTACGTATACCTTCACATTAAATGGAGGTACTGTTAGAAACAACCTTAACATAGCTGTTGACGGTGAAGGCTGTGAATCTCACATGTATGGCTTATATGTAGTCAATGGCAAAACGCATGTTGACAATCACACTGCTGCAGATCATATCAGGCCTCATTCTATGAGCAATGAGCTTTATAAGGGAATTTTAGAAGACAATGCTCGCGGTGTTTTCAATGGTAAAGTATACGTAAGGCAGGCAGCTCAAAAAACAAATGCTTTCCAGTCAAACAAAAATATTCTTTTATCAGATACCTCTACAGTTAATACTAAACCTCAATTAGAGATTTGGGCTGATGATGTAAAATGCTCGCATGGTTGCACTACTGGTCAGCTAGATGAAGATGCATTATTTTACTTAAGAGCAAGAGGTTTGAGCAAAACAAGTGCGAGAGCAATGCTCCTCTATGCTTTTGCCATTGAGGTAATTGAAAGTGTAAAATTAGAACCTCTTAAAAATTACCTCGAACATATTATTTCTGAGCGCTTACATAAAGACTTTTAGTATGACAGCAATTAGTAGCCAAGCAAAAACATTTGATATTGAAGAGATAAGAAAACAGTTTCCTGTTTTACACCAGTCTGTAAATGGTAAACCTTTGATCTATTTTGACAATGCTGCTACTAATCAAAAGCCAAAAGTTGTTATAGATGCTATCTCTGGTTATTATTCAGGTTACAATTCCAATATACACAGAGGCATTCATACGCTGGCTGAAAAAGCCACAAAAGCGTTTGAAGAAACCCGTAAAACGCTTAAAACATTTATTAATGCAAGAGAGGCTGAGGAAATCATCTTCACCAAAGGCACCACAGAAAGTATCAATCTGGTTGCCTCATCTTTTGGTCGTAAATTCCTTAATGCCGGTGATGAAATTATCATCAGCGGTCTAGAACATCACTCTAATATTGTGCCCTGGCAATTGATTGCTGAAGAAAGAGGTGCGAATATCAAAGTTATTGAAGTTAAAGACGATGGTTCTTTAGATATTGATCAATACAAGTCATTGCTTTCAGATAAAACCAAATTAGTTGCTGTAAATCATGCTTCTAATAGCCTTGGAACCATTAATCCTGTAAAAGAAATTATTGATGAGGCACATAAAGTTGGAGCTAAAGTCTTGATTGATGGCGCTCAGGCTACTGCTCATCTTGACATAGATGTACAAGCTTTAGACTGTGATTTTTATGCCATTTCAGCACATAAATGCTATGGACCTACTGGTACTGGAGCGCTGTATGGAAAACGTGAATTATTAGAGGCCATGCCTCCTTATCAGGGTGGTGGTGAGATGATCAAAGACGTTAGCTTTGAGAAAACCACATTTAATGACATTCCATATAAGTTTGAAGCAGGCACACCAAACATTGGTGATGTAGTGGCTTTCAAAACAGCACTTGATTTCATTACCGAGTTGGGAAAAGACAATATAGCTCAACATGAAGACGAGCTATTAGCTTACGCCAAAGAGAAAATTCAGAAAATCAAAGGTGTTAAAATCATTGGCGATGCAAAAGATAAAGTAAGTGTATTGTCTTTTATTGTTGACGGAATTCACCCTTTTGATATTGGCCAGATGCTAGATGCTAGCGGAATAGCTGTAAGAACGGGACATCATTGTACTCAACCTTTAATGGATAGGTTTGAGATTGAAGGAACTGTTAGAGCTTCATTCTCGGTTTATAACACCAAACAAGAAATTGACAAAATGATCGAGGCACTTGATAGAGTTGTCAAATTCATGAAATGATATGTCCATAAAAGAAAAACAAGAAGAAATTATAGAAGAGTTTGCCATTCTTGAAGGGGATATGGAAATGACCAATTTCTATGTTATGGAATTAGGCCAGAAGTTACCATCAATGAATGAAGCTGACAAAACCGATGATAACATTGTAAAAGGTTGTCAATCTAAAGTATGGCTTACTGCTGAATTAGACGGTGATAATATTACCTACCATGCTGACAGTAATACGGCTATAACCAAAGGACTGGTGAGTTTGTTGGTTAGAACATTTTCCGGACAAAAAGTGAACGATATTCTTAATGAAGAGGTTTATTTTCCAGAGCGCATTGGCATGGAAAGATTTATTGGAACGCAGCGCTCTAACGGCTTTGCAGCAATGATAAAACAAATGAAGCTTTACGCATTAGCCTTTAAAAGTAAGATTGAATCATGAGTGAGACTAAAGAAGCTGAATTAACATTAAGAGATAAGGTTTTAGAAGCATTGAAAAATGTTTATGATCCTGAAATCCCTGTTGACGTATATGAACTTGGATTGATCTATGAGATCACTATACACCCTGTTAACAGTGTATATGTGCTTATGACACTAACCTCACCTAACTGCCCTGCGGCTGAGACAATTCCTGCAGAGGTTGAGGCCAACATTAAAAAGATTGAAGGTGTAAATGATGTGAATGTAGAAATCACCTTTGATCCACCCTACTCACAAGATATGATGTCAGAGGCAGCGAAACTCGAACTAGGTTTTTTATAAATTCAAGACACTAGATTTAAGAAATAAGATAATTAAACAATAAAAATCAGAGTCCCAGTACTTGTTACTGATTACTAAATACTAACTACTAATTATAAATAATATGTATCCAGAAGAACTAGTAGCCCCAATGAGAGTTGATTTAACTTCAGTTGGTTTTACAGAATTAAAAACCGGTGCGGATGTAGACAACCATCTTACCGATCATAAAGGAACTACTTTAATGGTTATCAACTCTGTGTGTGGTTGCGCAGCAGGAGCAGCAAGACCTGGTGTTAAATGGGCTGTACAAAACTCAGACAAGAAGCCAAATAATCTTACTACAGTATTTGCTGGCGTTGACCAGGAAGCAGTAGCAAAAGCAAGACAATACACATTGCCTTATCCTCCTTCTTCTCCTTCTATAGCTTTGTTTAAAGATGGTGAATTGGTTCATTTTGTTGAAAGACATCATATTGAAGGAAGAAATGCAGAAATGATCGGCAATCACTTGTTAGAAGTATTCAACGAGTATTGCTAATTCTAACAAGAAATAATTAATTTAAAACCCTGACCTCAGCTGACGTCAGGGTTTTTTATTTTTACATGGCAAAAAGAAAAGTTACACAAGATCCAGGCACCGGAACCGCCTATAACTATAACTCCAAAAGAGTTATTAATAAAAATGGATCTTTTAATGTGATAAAAAGAGGTCTGGGTTGGAGTTATAGAAACACCTACCAGGCGTTAATTAAAATGTCCTGGTCACGATTCTTTTTGATCATTTTTAGCTATCTGTTTGCGATCAATGCATGCTTTGGACTATTAATCGCATTGATCGGTGTTGATGGTCTTTCAGGAATAACCCCTGTCAACTTCGTCAAAGACTTTTTACATGCTTACTACTTTAGCTTTCAAACCTTCACTACCGTAGGCTATGGTGCCATTGCACCCCAGAGTGACATATTACATGTGATAGCAATAATAGACGCCATTGCAGGCTGGCTGAGTTTTGCATTGATTACTGGTATTCTTTATGGTAGATTCTCAAAGCCATCAGCCAGATTATGGTTTAGCGAAAAAGCGCTTGTAGCACCCTACAGAGATGGTATCAACAGTCTACAATTCAGGATTGCCAATATGAGAAAAAGCACACTCATTGAAATGGAAGCATCGCTGATATTAATGACCATTGGTCAAAAAGATGGCAAACCAATTAGGCAATTCACTCCATTAGATTTGGAAAGAGAGCGCATTCTGTTTTTCCCTCTTAACTGGACCATTGTTCACCCAATTGATGACAAAAGCCCATTGCATGGAAAGGGTAAAGAAGATTTTGCTAAAATGCAGACTGAACTGTTAATACTCATCAAAGGATTTGATGATACCTTTAGCCAGACTGTTCATGCACGGTACTCATACACTTTTGATGAAATAGTGTGGGGTGCCAAATTTGTTTCTGCCTACTCCACTGGTGAATCAGGAGACGAAGTAATTGATTTTGACAAAATGGATGTTTATGAAGATCGGGAACTGCTTTAGAAACTCAGATGGTTTCTAAACTCTATGATCTCATCTTTAAATGATTTAGAAGTATCAATACCCAGCTTGCTGTTCAGCTCATCATTTGGTTGTATTCTCAGTTCGCGGAGCTTCAAATGTTGATTCACAAATATGAATTCCAATTCAGGGATCAACTCTTTAAGCACATCTACAATATCTAACACAACAAGATCTCTGGCCACCAGGTTATAAGTACCAGAACCCATTGTATTGTTTAAAAGACCAGCTAAAGCCTTTGATATCTGGTCGATATGAATGAATGATCGGTGCTGTCTTCCATCGCCATTAATAGTAATTTTTTTATTGAAGTTAGCTTCAAATACAAACTTATTAATCACGGCATCGAAGCGCATGCTTTTACTATAACCATAAACATTTCCACATCTAAGTATGTGAGTCTCAATCTTATCATTCAGCCTACTTACGTGCTCTTCACCACGCATCTTAGAAATACCATAGAAGGTCTTAGGATTTGGCACAACCTCCTCTCCTACACCTTGCTTTGATGAACCATATACTCCAGTACTGCTGGTATAAACAAACTTATTTACATTACTATTTTCTACCGCGTAGACCAGTTCAGCGGTTCCCCAATGGTTTACCTGCTCAAAAAAATGTGGGTCAGTATTGGCGAAGGGCGTAGTCACTTTGGCTGCTAAATGGTAAACAACATCAACACCATCTAATACCTTTTTCAGTTGACGCGAATCAAGTAGTTCACCTTTTATGAAAGTCACTTTTTCATAATTATTCATTTTACCATTAATGAATAAATTATAATTACTGCGACTCAGATTATCAAAGACAATAACCTCCGATACGTCTTGCTGTTGAGCCAATTCATAAACTAATTCTGTACCTATATATCCGGCTCCGCCAGTGACTAATATTCTCATTTACTTACTAAATCTGTATGAAGACCACATTCTGTTTTATTCATGCCATACCATCTTGCTTCTCTCTCCATCATTTCAGGATCAACCTTTCTTGTACAAGGCTCACAGCCAATACTCAAATATCCATTAGACTCAAGCGGATGTTTTGGTAGGTCAAACTCTTTCTGGTATTGGTAAATACTTTTAGCATTCCAATCGAGCATCGGGTGAAACCTCACTGTACCATGTGGAGCTGGCTGTTCCACTTTCATAGTCTTACGCACGGCACTTTGATCTGCGCGCACCCCATTAATCCACACATCATGGCGAAGGAGTAAATTATCTACAGGTTGGGTTTTATTAAGATAGCAGCAATGATCAGGATCGCTGGCAAATAATAACCTTCCCTCACTATCGCGCTGCATAAACTTCGGAACATCTGGCCTAAGGTCAATAAGATTTTTCAAACCAAATTCTTCAACAACCTTATCTCTAAATGCAACAGTTTCAGGAAAATGATATCCGGTATTGATAAATACTATTGGAATGGAATTGTCTATCCTACTTAAGATGTGGAGCAGCACCAAACTATGCGATTGAAACGAGGAAGTGGTAAATAACTTTTTATCCTTCTGCATATAACTTTCAATAGCACTTTTTATCTCTTCGAAATTCAAATTACTCCCGTTTTAGGTTGCCAAAGATATTCAAACGCTTTTCAATTGGAAATAATTTGTAT
>NZ_SMLV01000194.1 GCF_009711525.1 Fulvivirga lutimaris | reverse complement strand
ATATTAAACTGGTATGTAATAATATATAACCTAATAGGTCACATGCATCTGACCTTAGGCCTGAGTGATGAGTTATGCCTTGGGGGGTGGAGAAGCTATATCCAGGTAAGAGATATAATAACACATGTTGTAAGTGCCATTTTCTATATCTCTTAGGACTACATTTTCGGAATTATGTTCCTCAAGCGAAAAGGAAATATAATGATCAATGATATGACTTAAAATTACTTCTACTTTATCTTTTTCCAAATCTGAAAGGTCAGCCAGTAACACTTCTTTAGCTTGCTCAACTAACTCAATATCATCTGTAAGCACTTCAAAGTGCTCTGTTTTTCCATCAATATTATGTGAAATTACAAATGGAGCTGCGTAACCAAGAGACAGCGCATGTTCAATGTCTGTAGACTTTAACTGAGTGGTTTGAGATAACCCTAGATCTTTTACAACCTTGTCTGAAATGGATTTTTCCCTTTCAGAAAGTCGGTGTTCTACAATAACTTCCTCAACCAATCGCACTGAAAATACATTGGAGAACCAGCTTATGGCCAGCAAAGTAAGAAGTAATATGGCAGATAGTTGTCTCAATAGCTATTGTTGAAGTTGAAAATTAAGAAAAGTGGTAAGAATATCAAATGTTCGTGGATATTTAATTGCCTTGATAAACTAATATTCATGTCATGAGTTAATACTAAGTTTGAGGCTCAGTTTAATGAATGCATTTACCTATGAGTTTTATTCTATTAGATAAAGTAAGCAAGAGCTACAATGATGATATAGCGCTAGGGCCAACATCTTTATCAATTGATAGAAATGAAAAACTGGGTATTGTTGGTGAGACGGGTTCGGGCAAATCTACTTTGCTTAAGACTATTGCAGGTCTTGTTGCGCCTGATGTTGGTCAAATAAAATTTAAAGATGAAGTGCTGGAAAACCCCAACGATCAACTTATTCCAGGTCATCCTTCCATTGCTTATCTATCACAGCATTTCGAATTACCATTTTTTCGCACAGTTGAAGAAATTGTTTATGACCCATATAAAATTAGTGAGAATCAGGTCAATGAGCTTTATAAGGCATGTCATATAGAGCATTTGTTGCAAGCCGATTCTCAGCAATTGTCAGGTGGAGAAAAGCAGCGTGTTGCGCTGGCTAAATTACTCGTTGACGGACCAGAAGTATTACTGCTTGATGAACCTTTTTCTAACCTTGACTTGCATCATCAGAAGATTATCAAAAGCGCTCTAGAAACTATTGTGAAGTCAATGGATACCACTATAGTGCTAGTTGCGCACAATCCTATGGATGTACTTTCATGGGCAGATAGAGTGCTTACAATGAGACAAGGTAAAGTTATACAGGGTGATAACCCATTTAATACTTATAATTTCCCTCAAAACGAATATGTAGCAGGCTTGTTTGGTGAGTACAATCTAATTGATGCCTCAAAATGGGGCTTAGATGACACTCGCTTGACTAAAGTAAATGGAAAAGTCTTTGTTAGACCAGAGGCTATTTCAATTTGTGATAATGATAAATCGGCTAAGAATGCTAAGGTGCTTGCAGTAACTTACCAGGGTAGCCATGATCAGCTGTTAGTAGAACTAGATGGAGAAGAGATTGTAATTTATGGTAATGTTGGAGCGAAAGCCATTGGTGATAAAGTTCCTGTAAAATTACAAGTTGATAAGGGTTGATGATCCTACTTAAACCCTACTTATAACAATGATACTATCAGGCCTTCCTTACAAATTCAGATTTTAAGGCCATTGATCCAAAACCATCAATTTTGCAGTCAATATTGTGATCTCCATCTGTTAACCTGATGTTCTTTACCTTTGTGCCGGCCTTTATAGGTTTTGGAGCACCTTTAACGGGTAGGTCTTTAATTACCACCACCGTATCGCCATCTTGCAGCTCATTTCCATTAGAATCCTTAATAATTTCAGAACTTTCTTCTGCTTCAACTTCATCAGGGTTCCACTCGTAACCACATTCAGGGCATACCATCAAATGGTCCATAGGATAGGCATATTTAGAACTGCATTGGGGGCATTTTGGTGTTTCTGACATGTTGTTTAGATTAAATTATTGTAAATCTACTGATTATTAGAAAAAACAAATGCAAACAGTACTACACTGTTTGCATTTGTTTTTTCAATTAAAACTATGACGGTTAATTATTTATAATTAATCTTTCAGTAGCAATAATCTTCCCATTTATAATTTTAATTATATACACGCCTGAAGTTAATTTGCTTGTATTAACGCTGTTAGTATTTAGAGTTCCTTTTTGAATAATTTTTCCCTCAGAATTCAGTATTTGATAACTATCTGATCCCGTTGGTTCAAAGTTTATTTTTATGAAACCATCTGAAGGATTAGGGTAAATGCTAAGTTCTTCATTAAATGAACTGCTTTTATTACTTGTTACTAATAAAGATTCAACATTTGAGTAATCAGAGAAATCAAATAAATCATAAGACCTTACTTTATAAAAGTAAGTGTCACCTTGATTCAGGGTTTGATCAATATATGAAGGTCCTTCAGTTGATGTTACTAATTGAAATTCAGAGTCGCTCTTAAGGGATTTATATATTTCAAATCCAAAGATATTTGTATCACTAGATACCATAGAAAGTAAAAACTCACTTACACCAACTTCTGTGAGAGTAAGCTGTGGTGCACTCAAATTAGAAGTTGTTGGAGTTGTAAACTCTTTTACATCACTAAACTCAGATTTAAATAACCCTTTTATTGATTTGAATTTATAATAGTAGGTTGTTCCTAGGTCTACTGCCGGATCAATATATTCAGGTGTCTGGCTATTTTCGGTAGATAACAAATTGAATTCAATATTATCACTTGACTTGTAAATTTCAACTTGATCTACTTCTTCATCATTTTTATTCCAACCGATAATTAGTCCATTAAGAAAATCAAATTCAGCAGTTAATTCGATAGGAGAGGTTAAATTGTCAGTAACAATCCCAATTTCAGCTGATCCTGAATATAATGACTCTTTCAGTACTCTAACCAGATAGTCATACTTAGTATTTAAAGAAACATTATTATCAATGTAATTGGTATTATTTGCTTGCAGTGTGTCTAATACTATAAATTCACCTCCAGCCGTACTTCTGGAAACTTGATATCCTGTTTCTCTTTCAGATTGATCATTCCATGTTATTGATATGCCTTTACTAAAGTCAAAAGTAGCACTAAGGTTATTTGGTGCTCTTGGCACATCAAAATTCATTTTTGCAATACTAAATGCACCTTCACCTTCAATACTTGAAAAACCACCATGAATAAGGTATTTCGAATCTTGAAGTTTAGTTATCCCTCTAATGCTTGGAGCCGAAAGATTACCAATGATTTCAAAGTTGTACGAGTATTCTGAGTCTACTCCGCCTGCTAGACTAACTTTTGTAAAACCATCGACTTTTGCACTATTCATTTCTTGAAACTGTCCTCCAAGTAGAACGTTTTCAGTATCTAAGAGGTAAATAACATTTATATCATAACCATTTGTCTGAACGGATATATCGTCTTTCAGCGTGCCGGTAGACTCAAACTGAAGCAATTTGGCAACATTGTCATCATATTGATATGTTGAAACTAGTATGATACCAGTTTCTTCGATAGATTCAATTTTATTAATTGGAATATTAGTAAAGTCATAAGATATATTAAAACTGCCGTCAATGCTACCGTCTGGGTTTATTCTTCCTAAGATTCCTCTATTATCTGTAGGGATTAAACCACTATAAATGATTTTATCATCAGGCAATAGCTCAATGTCATTTACATAGTAGTTTTCATTTAGTGAAAAATTGAATGAGTTGTCTATTGTTCCATCAGCGTTAAGCCTTAAGATACTGCCTTTATCAGACGTATTTGGATTATCAATACCACCTGATATTAGGAGTTTGTTATCCGGTAGGACAATAATATCATTAACACCTTGACCCAAATTGTTAGAAAGTATTTGATCATTAAATGTGTTGTCTAAAACACCACTTGCAGACATTTTTACTAAGGAGCCTGAACTGATATTATTGAAGGTTGAGAAACCACCTCCCAAAAGAATGTTGCCAGCATTATCTTCTTCAATGGCTGTGATCCAGGAACCCAAACTTGAAAACTCTATATTATTAATAAAAGTATAGTCAGGTGAACCATCACTATTTATTTTTAGCAGAAAATCGGCTGGAGTATCTTCAATAGCAGTAAATTGCCCACTAATTACTATACTTCCATCACTAAGCACTTTGCTGCTATAAACGTTGACCCCTCCTGACAAATCAGCATTAAAATCAGTGTAAACTTCTCCAGAAGAATTTAGCTTAGATAGCCCTTGACTAAAATGGCCATCGAAGTGGGTGTGCATACTTGAGAATAATATATCTCCTGAGGAATTTGTTCCAAGCACAGGTGGGTTGATGGATCCTGTAGATGTATGATAGTTAGCTTTCTTTTGAGCATAAGTATTATTTAATGCTCCATTATTATTTAGTTTAAGTATTGAATAGTCATCAAAACCTATTTCTATTCCAGCAATAAGTATATTTTCGTCATCATCGAGCATGGTAAAAACTTGGTTGGCAAAAACATTCGCTCCGGGTCCAGGTAAAACAAAATCAATATCTCGTGAGCCATCTGAATTTATTTTTGCTACACTTTTCGCGGTTTGACCATATATGACATCGAAACTTCCTGAAA
>NZ_SMLV01000231.1 GCF_009711525.1 Fulvivirga lutimaris | reverse complement strand
CTATCTGGAACTTGACAATGATTGGTTTGCGCTGGTGAAGAGGGATGATGGGTGAGTGGCTCAGTTTCCAATATCTCTAGTAAAAACAAAAGGGGCTAAAAACCCCTTTTATTTAATATATTAAATTATTTCTTATTTCTAATCAAGGTAATTTAAAACCACTTCTGGCCAATTCGCATTGAGCAGGTTTTTACTTCTAAACCAATCTGTGAGAGGTTTAAAATAGCTGCTTAACTTAAATGGAGCAAAGTCAAAATAAAGTTTAACTTCTAAAGATTCGTTACCATTGATGATCAACCCATTTTCTATTTCAAAATCTATGTAGTCAATGTTGTTAGCAGCCACTACCTCACCATTACTTTTAACAAAGCTGTTGTCTTCGTTATTCAAATAATAACGCAATGTAGTGTATGTACCAGGCGCTAATGCAAGCACACTAGCCGTTTTAATATAGTGACCTGTACCCATACCTTTAAAGGTTACTGACGTTTTACCAGAAAAATCTTTGATAGTACTCTCCTGACCATTGTCATCAATGGCTGAAAATTTAGTGATATTCAAATTCATTTGAGAAACATCGGCCGTAACATTAGAAGAATTGTTTAAAACCAATTCTTGTACACGTTCGCCATTCTGGAAAAAATTCGGAGCCTCATCAAGTTTGTAAGGCACCGGCCACATCGAAGGATAAAATGTTATTCTTTTCATAACAATTGTATTTAATTATTCAATGCAAAGCTCAGAAGGATTTATTGCGGGAGTAACTACCAGATTACCTAATTATGATACTATATTAACCCAATTGAATCGATTATTTAGAATATTTGATTAATATAGGTCATATGTAAGATTTTACTAAGAAAATGAAAGAAAAACACCTCCCGAATTTCTGCCAACCAGATACAAAAAAAGCAACACTTTCGTGTTGCCTTTTTCTTCTTTCAAAACTTACCTAAAACTATTTTTTACCCAAATTAATTTTTAGCTCAACTGAATACAGTCTCCCAATGAATGGTGATGCTGTAAACTCTCTGAATTCTGCATCAAACAGGTTGGTAATTTGACCAGACATTGTGAATGTATCATTGATGTGATAACCAAGACCAAGATCAACATTTACAAATCCTCCTAGCGGACCGTAATTGTAAGTGTCTGTGCTTCTTGAATTTTCTACAACTGGAGTTCCTCTATAGGTTAAGTCTTGTGTTTTAGCTGCTATTTGGTAGCTAGAGAAGTAATCATATTCCTCAACCCAACGCGTAAAGATGTTTCCAAAGAACTTACCGTCACTGTAGTTAATTCCTATTCCGAATTTATTTTTAGGAGCATTTACCAAAACATCTAATTTGTTAACCACTCCATCCTTATTAAAGTCATTCTCTTCAAGGTTATCTTCATCAACAGAATAGTTGAAATAAGAGTAGTTGAAATTCATTGTGACATGCTTAGCCAGCTGATAATTCAAACCCAAATCAAAACCATAAGTATTTACTTGTCCGAAGTTGACATAAGTAGCTACTAACCCTCCATATATTCCATAAGCAGCCTGCACCTGTGAAGTTGGAACACTACCTCTTTCTGTAGTCACACCTACCACAGTTACCGGGCTCAAGAAGTCTTCTGAAATGTTATAGTATGCATTGGCATCAACAAACAGTTTTTTAGAAGCCTGTCCTTTATAACCAATTTCATAACTCTGAATTTTCTCAACACCTTGCTTCTCAACCTTGGTACCATCAGCAAGTGTAAAACCATCAGAGTTACCCAATATTAAACCTCCAAAGAGATTGCCATACATATTAAGGATAGTAGGAGCAGCTATGCCCTGTCCGTAAGTAAGTCTGAAAGCTCCATCTTTCACAGTTTTTACTATTCCTAACTTAGGTACAAAGTTGAATCCATAAATCTCATGATTATCACCTCTAAATGCTGCTGTTCCTTTGAAGCCAGATCCAAATTTGTATTCTGCCTGCCCGTATACGCCTGTTTGGTCAATTTGGATATAGTCATTTTCATCTGTATCCAATAAGTATGTTCCTTTACTATTAGCTAAGTCACGTTGCCATTGTGCACCTACTGCATAAGAGAAGTTTCCTACTTCGTTGTTGTACTGCACTTCTGCATTATAGCGTTGTGAAGCATCTTTAAATTTAGCGGCACTAGAATATGATTGCTCACCCCTGGCCTCAGCATCTGAAAGACCAGCATCTATACCTCTGTAATATTGTTTTGTTCTTTCATCAATGGCATAAGTATCATCAGTCTTACTGGTAGTCATATAAGCCTGTGCAAAGAAATGTGTAGACGCATACTTCAATGAGTAATAGTTGATTTTCCAATCTACAATCTGATTTCTACCTACGTTGGTAGGTGCAAGATAGGTACTATTGCTTCCACCCCAGCTGGCTATGATATCAGCATCATCATTCAAACTATAGTAAAGCGCTGCAGAACCTCTCATAAAATTAAAATCATTATCGAGTTCCAATTCTTCATAGCCTTCTTTTACGCCATCAGGGCCAGGGTTGCCATTAGCATCAAGCCTGTCGATATACACTGAGTCAGCAAATTCAAACTCTTCACCTTTAGTATACTCTCCTGTTACTTTAAATGCCCACTTATCATTGATCTTTTGAGCATGTCTCAACCTTGCGGTAACCATACTCTGATTTCCCGCGCCTAGTGCAAAAGTGGTTCCTTCAGAACTTCTTGGATCTTTGGTAATAGTATTAACCAAACCATTGTGAGCATTTGGACCATAAAGAGCCGCATTTGGACCCAAGATTACTTCTATTCTGTCCACATCTTCTTTTATGATTGTACCTAAAGGCCCAAATGGAAGCCCAGTAGCTATTAAAGTAGCATAACGGCCATCGTTTATTTGAAGGTTCTTGGCATTGAAGTTACTATTAAATCCACGGATATTAACTCCTGTGGCAGCCACACCTGATCTAACGTATTCTACACCTTTAACTCTTGATAAAAGCTCACCAGGATTAAAGCTTGGTAGCTCTTCAATTTGCTTTGAAGATATCACCTGAATAGTGGCAGGAGTCTCAGTAAGCTTCTCTGCTCTTCTGGATCCAGAAACCACGATCTGGTTTGATAGAAAAAGTAAGGATGGATTAAGTGTGATGGTACCGATATCTACTATGGCACCTGAGATAGTTACACTCTTTTCAATTTCTTCATAACCTATATAACTAATAAGTAGTGTGTAGGTACCATTATCAATAGGTGACAAAGTGAAATTACCATCAGTGTCTGAAGTAGTTCCAGTGGTGGTTCCTTTTATGGAAACGTTTGCACCTATGAGCACATCATTAGCCTGATCAGTAATAGTCCCCTTTACCCCGCCATTTTGGGCTTGAAGAGTGGCTGCAACACACAGCATCAGGATTGAAAGTAAAGTAAAATATTTTTTCATAATGGGTTTAAAGTTTAAATTATACCCCAACCTAGCGATATCCATTATTCTCCTAAACATTGATAAAAATTAGTTAAGTGTGACTTTCGGCAGTTTTTGATCGAATTAAAATCCTAACTATCTGATTTTATGATAATTAACACCTAATAATCTAGCAACGACTTTACATCTTTAATAATGTGAGGAATATGTATTTTTAAGTCATCGAGAAGGTCTTTTATAACTGCTGACTTATGATGTGTGGCCAAATATTTTGTTCCAGAGTCCATAATTGCCGCTATTAATTTATCTTCATCTATCCTTCCCTCCATGTACTTCGACATTTCATAATACCACTTTATAGTAGGCAAATAAATAGGCTTTTTTTGATCTTCCTTATCCCGAATAAGGAGACGATACTTTTTACAGCTTTGGATCACCTTCTCATATTTTTCCTGCCTTAGTAAAGTCTGTAAATAAGCGCTAAAAAATATATACCATCTTTTGGTTAACACCTGCTCCTTATTGAGTCTTAAAAAGCTTTCTGCATAGCGCTCGCCATCTGCAGACTGGCCATTTAATGTGAGACATTTAACATAGAAAGCCACGAAGCCAATCTTATTGTGAAAGTTATGCGAGGTCTTCATCTCAGTCATTGACTCACGCATTAAACTTAAGGCCTCATCTATTTTACCTCTCCTTAATAGTATAGAGCTAAAGTTGGTCAGATACTGCAAATGATCGGCATTTTTCTGCCTTATCGATAGGTACCCATATTCTTCCGCTTGCTGCAATACGTCAAACTTAGAATGAAGCATCAGGCGGTTGGCATAGTAGTTATAAAGTATCCTCCTTGAGTAGAAAAGTCCCTTTGCGAGCAGCTCATCAAGGTAGTCATAGAGCACTTTTAGCTTATCAAATTCGCGATAATTAAAATACATAAAGGTGAGTCTGATGATAGCCAAATAGCGATTACTTCCATCAAGATTGCTATCATAAAACACTTCGGTAAGCCAGTTTTCCCAGTGCCTGGACTCAGTATTATTCATAGAATACTGATCAATAATATCTACTGTAGCCTGATGCAGTTTCTCATTGACCTCCATCGACTTAGTATATGCGTCTTTATAGGTGGTAATGAATTCGTTGACAAGTTTATGATCATCATACCGCAACCTGATTAACAAAAAGTGCCTATAGTTGAGCATCAACTCATAATACTTCATGAAGTTGTAAATAGGGTGCTCGTACTTTTTGAGGGTTTTAAAAAGGGCTACTTCATCTTCTGGTGTAATGGCGTCCGTCACCACCTTACGGTCCATTTCGTTGATCCATTCAAAATGATTATCAACGCTTATATCATTAAGTTTCTGATCAATCCACTTCTTGATGCCAGAATACTTACGCTTGTCAATATTTGTATCGTAAGCCTGAGGTCTGTTAAAGTTGTTGCTGTTAAAAGCTATTTTAGAAAGTACACTTTTCTTCTCTTCATCCTCAAAATTTTCAATGCTTAGTAAGTAGGATGCCTCATGAGGGAGGATTTTCTCAGCAAATTCATTGAATTTCTTTAGTTGTACTTTCACTTAGATGATAAGAATTCGAATATTTTTTGGTTGAAAATATCAGCTTTTTCGAAAGGAACAAAATGTCCGCACTCGTCAATCATTACTAATTCACTGTTTTTTATCTGTGCATGAGCATCATCAGCTACCTGCTGGGTGGTAGCAGTTTTGTGTAGTATTTTATTTGGAATCAGTGCGTCATTTTTTCCATATACGACAAGTGTTGGGATGTTCAGCTCTGATAATCTGTTATATACGGGCTCATCCAACATACCAAAAACACCAAGAGAGACCGCTTTACAGTACGCTGAAAAATCTGTTCCTTTAGTCATATTTATGCGGTCAGTAATCATGAATCTAAGATCGTCAGGCATTTTAAAAAAATTTAGCCCATAGTTAAATTCTATCTGATTCGGAGTCGCTGCAGCTATACTTTCAGGTTTAAATATTGATTTCATCCATTGACTTTCAGTCTCACTAAAAGTTTCTATTCCTGCAGGGGCTGCCAATATTAGTGCTTCAATGTTATTGTATTTGAGTGCAGTTGTCATTGACACCTGAGCTCCCATTGAGTGTCCAACGAGAATTACATTCTTTAACTTTTTATGCTCAATGAACTCATGAATTATATCTGCATAATAGCCCATTGAACCTGAAATATAATCTTTAGATGATCTGCCATACCCGGGTAAGTCAATGGCAATACAGCGATAGTCCTTCTTCAAGACTTCAATATTCTTTTGCCATGACGGAAGGTAAGTGGCGAGGCCGTGGATAAATAAAAGGGTCTTATCACCAGTCCCCTCTTCAACATAAGCGATTTTAATACTGTCATTGAGTGCTGCATAGTGAGTTTCAAAAGTATATGGCTTAAGAAGGTCTGCTACCTTTTGATCTTGTGACATAAGTGTAACTGTATTGAAAAGAGTTATTAAAGTAATCAGATATTTTTTCATAATAATTGCTTTAGAGCCTTTCTATCTATTTTACCACTATCGTTTTTAGGCAATTCATCAACCACTGCATAATGTTTGGGTATTTTAAATTTCGCTAGTTTCGAACAGCAATAATCAGCAAGACTTTGACTGTCGATCTTTTGATTTACCACTAAAAATGCCTTTCCCACTTCTCCCCATTTTTCATCAGGAACACCTATCACAGCCACCTCTTTAATACCACTGGCCGTTGCCAAAATCCGTTCCACCTCTGCAGGATACACATTCTCACCACCAGAGATAAACATGCTTTTCTTTCTGTCCAACACATATAAATAGCCCTCTTCATCGCGCTTCATCAGGTCACCAGTCATAAACCATCCGTCTCTAAAAGCTTCAGAAGTAGCCTTTTCATTTTTCCAATAGCCAGGTGTAACCACTTCACCTTTAAGGCAAAACTCACCGATTTCTCCGGCCGACACTTCGTTAAACTGTTTGTCTACAAGCTTAGTCTGCAGATAGAAATTCGGCTTGCCAATGGAGCCAAGCTTCTTCTCGGCATCATTCTGGTGCAATGAAGTTAGGTTAGGACCAACCTCCGTTAAACCATACCCTTGTCTTATGCTCACACCCTTCTCATGCCACGATTTGATAACTGCATGAGGCAAAGCCTCACCACCTACAATAAAATACCTCAACTTATCCAATTGAATTTTATCAAAAGAAGGTGACTCCTTCATCATTTTAAGCATGGTAGGTACACCCATAAAAATGGTAGACCCTTTTTCCTGAAGTAGATTAATGATTAAATCAGCATCAAATTTTTTAATGATTCCCACAGTCGCTCCTCTGTGAAGCATCGGAGTTAACAATACATTCCAACCTCCCGTATGAAATGCCGGCATGCAGTTAATGGTATGATCGTTAGATGTTAATTCTATGCTTATAGAAGTGTTAATACTATTCCAAAAAAGCATTTTATGAGTATAAATTACCCCCTTTGGACGGCCTGTTGTGCCA
>NZ_SMLV01000381.1 GCF_009711525.1 Fulvivirga lutimaris | reverse complement strand
AAATATAACACAGAATTTTGATAGGTTTGCCTATTGATTATTAGATTTTGAATTTATGAAGACAGCAGACATAGTAACAGCCAAGGGAACAATGAAGGTAGAATTCTTTGATAAGGATGCTCCCAATACAGTAGATAATTTTATCAAGCTATCAGAAAAGGGATTCTATGATGGCTTAACTTTTCATAGAGTGATACCAAACTTTGTTATTCAAGGTGGCTGCCCAGATGGTACTGGTGCTGGCGGTCCTGGATACTCGATTGACTGTGAATTAGATGGTGATAACCAATTTCACGACCGTGGAGTATTGTCAATGGCACACGCTGGAAGAAATACTGGTGGAAGTCAGTTTTTCATTTGCCATGGCCGTGATAACACCGCTCACCTTGACAGAAACCATACCTGTTTTGGAAAAGTGGTAGATGGCCTTGATGTAATAGATAAAATAACGCAAGGAGATGTTATCGAGAAAGTGGTTATAAATAAGTAATTATCCTTATTTCACTTAAAAAAGCCATTGGTAACACCAGTGGCTTTTTTTGTTTGCAATCCCTCCATTTGCGTTAAATTATATGAATGGTTAAACATTAACAGGTACTTATGCATTACTTTGTAGTCAACTTATACTTATGAATACTACTGGAAAAACTGTCATCATTGCGGTAATAGTACTGGCTGCTCTCGGGTTTATATTTTACCCAAAGTGGTCAAGCTCTGGTGATGAACCTACACCTGCTCAGACAACTTCTGCCCCGTCAAAATTGACGGTTAATGCTTTGGTTGTAGAAAATCAAAAGCTTGACAATGACCTAAGGGTGACGGGCTCTTTGATAGCCAACGAATCTGTTGTTTTAAAACCTGAAGTTTCTGGTAGAATCACACAGATAAACTTTAAAGAAGGACAGCCAGTTAGAAAAGGTCAGCTTTTGGTTCAACTGAATGACTCAGAAATACGTGCAGAGATTGAAAAGCTGAACTACACCAAGAAGCTGAACAACGACAATGAGTTCAGACAAAAGCAATTATTAAAAAAGGAAGCTATTAGTCAGGAAGAGTATGAAACTGCATTAACGACTCTTAATACTACTCTGGCAGAAATAAAGGTACAAGAAGTACAACTTCAAAAGCACCAAATAAGAGCTCCATTTGATGGTATAGCAGGTTTAAGAAAAGTAAGTAACGGAAGTTACATAAGCTCTTCTGACGAGCTTGTGACCATTTATAGCATTAACCCTATCAAAATAGACTTCTCAGTGCCGGGTAAGTATGCTGCAGAAGTAACAGTAGATGATGTCATCAAATTCGAAATTGATGGATATGAAAATGAAGTGTTTGAAGGAAAAATATTTGCGATAGAACCTCAGATAGATCCCGAAACCAGATCGATAAGCATTAGAGCATTAAGTGATAACAAAGAAAATAAACTACTTCCTGGTCAGTTTGCAAAAATCAATTTAACGATATCTACTTTTGAAGAGGCACTACTTATTCCAACCGAAGCTGTTATACCTGAACTGAATGGCAAGAAGGTGTTTGTCAGGGTAAATGGCAAGGTAGAATCTAAAAGTATTGAAACAGGTATTCGCATGGCGGATAAAATTCAGGTTACCAGTGGTTTGGTTAGCGGAGACACAGTTATAACAACAGGGATCTTACAACTTCAACCAGCTATGGAAGTTGACTTAAACTTAATTAGCAACTAGCATGAGTAGTTTATCCAGTGTAAGTATTGAGCGCCCGGTATTGGCGATAGTAATGTCATTGCTCATTATCATAATGGGCATAGTGGGATTCAACTTTCTTGGCGTGCGTGAATACCCAAGTGTTGACCCTCCCGTAATCTCTGTATCCACCTCCTACCCAGGAGCAAATGCCGAAATTATTGAAACCCAAATTACAGAGCCTCTTGAAGAGTCAATTAACGGAATTGCGGGTATTAAATCACTAACTTCTACTTCAAGGGATGGAAGAAGCACAATAAGAGTTGAATTTAGCATAGACAGTGACTTAGAGGCAGCGGCAAATGATGTGCGTGACAAAACATCAAGAGCAGTAAGAAACTTACCGGCAGATGCCGAGCCTCCGGTAGTATCCAAATCTGACGCGGATAGCTCTCCAATTATGGGCGTTAGGGTTTTTAGCGAGCAGAGAAACCTACTAGAGATCTCGGAAATAGCTGAGAATCTATTCAAAGAGAATTTTCAAACCATCGCTGGAGTTAGCCAGGTCGATATTTGGGGAGATAAACGATATTCTATCAGACTTTGGATGGATCCCGATAAGCTAGCTGCCTATAAAATCACCCCTGTAAGTATCCTTAATGCTGTTTCTACTCAAAACTTAGAACTACCGTCTGGAAGAATTGAAGGTAGTGCCACGGAGCTTTCTGTAAGAACCCAAGGAAGGCTAAACAGCCCTGAAGAGTTTAATAACCTGATCATTAGAGAAGATGAAAACGGTGTGATCCGATTTAGAGATGTAGGGCGGTCGGAGTTCTATCCCGAAAATGATCGATCAATACTTAAGAACAATGGAATTCCTATGGTAATTGTGGTCCTTAGACCACAACCAGGATCAAATAACCTTGAGATATCTAAAGAGTTCTACACCAGACTTGAGGCCATCAGAAAAAACTTACCTGATGATATCGAGACACAAATATCATTTGACAATACAGAATACATAGCTGATTCTATTGATGAAGTAGAGCAAACCATCTATGTGGCCTTTGCGCTGGTAGCACTTATTATTTTCGCCTTCCTGCGTGACTGGAGAACAACATTCATCCCAATTGTTACTGTACCGATCAGCTTAATAGGCTCATTCTTCCTAATGTATGCTTTCGATTTTTCAATTAATGTGTTGACATTACTAGGAATTGTATTAGCTATCGGGTTAGTAGTGGATGATGCCATTGTTGTTCTAGAAAACATTTACAGTAAAATAGAAGGCGGTCAAGATCCAGAAGAAGCAGCTAAGAATGGTTCTAAAGAAATCTTTTTTGCGGTAATCAGTACTACTGTGGCCCTTACCTCTGTATTCTTTCCCATTGTATTTCTTGATGGGTTAACTGGCCGGCTATTTAGAGAATTTGGTGTTACTGTAGCGGGAGCAGTAATTATTTCAAGTTTTGTAGCCTTGACGCTAACACCTATGTTAAGCTCCAAAATGCTTAAGAAACGTGAGAAACAACAATGGATTTATGCTAAAACAGAGCCCTTCTTTGTTTGGTTGAATGATAGCTATGCCAACCTACTCGGTAAGTTCATGAAATTCAGATGGTTGGCCTTTGTCATTATCATACTTTCAGGTTTAGGTATATATGCATTAATCAATAACATTCAGCAAGAGCTGGCACCATTAGAAGACCGCGGAAATTTCAGGGTATATGCAACAGGACCTGAAGGCGCCACATTTGAGTATATGGATTTTTATATAGATCAAATTACAGGTATGCTGTTGCAAGAGGTTCCTGAAAACAATTCTATATTAACCATAACCTCTCCTGGATTTGGAGCTTCATCAAGCGTTAACTCTGCCTTTGCTGTCATAAATCTTGTAGATGCAGATCAAAGAACAAGAAGCCAAACAGAAATTGTTAATGCCCTTAAGCCTAAGGTTGCAGAAAACACTAGAGCAAGAGCGTTTGTAACTCAACCTCAGACTATTGGAAACAGAAGAGGTGGCTTGCCTGTGCAATATGTATTGCAAGCAGGCACACTTGACAAGCTCAATGAAGTTATTCCAGCCTTCTTAGAAGAAGCCAATAAAACAGGGGTCTTCGATTTTGTTGAAGTCGACCTTAAATTCAACAAGCCTGAGATAAGTATAGATATTGACAGGGAAAAAGCGCGTGACCTTGGCGTTTCTGTTAGAAATATTGCTCAGACACTTCAGCTATCGCTAAGTGGCCAACGCTTTGGCTATTTCATTAAAAATGGAAAACAGTATCAGATTATTGGTCAGGTTGAAAGAGAGGATAGAAATGACCCTTTAGATCTCAAGTCAATTTATGTCCAAAATGATCAAAATCAATTGATTCAGATGGATAATTTGGTAACACTAAGAGAGCGTACAACTCCACCTCAGCTGTATCGTTACAATCGCTTTGCATCAGCTACAGTTTCTGCATCTCTAGTTGAAGGTTACAGTCTTGGTGATGGCATTAACACTATGGATGAGGTAGCTCAAAAAGTCTTAGATGGAAGTGTTACAACAGCACTGACAGGAAGTTCTTTAGAATTTATGCAAAGCTCAGGCAACCTATTTTTTGCTTTCGCTTTCGCACTTATTCTAATCTACCTGGTATTGGCAGCGCAGTTTGAAAGTTTCAGAGATCCTTTAATTATAATGTTTACAGTTCCTCTAGCACTGGCAGGCACACTCCTATCGCTGTACTTCTTTGGAGAAACACTTAACATCTTTAGCCAGATAGGAATTATCATGCTGATAGGCCTGGTAACAAAAAATGGAATTTTAATTGTAGAATTCGCTAACCAAAGAAAAGCTCAAGATATGTCGATTCATGAAGCTATTGTTGGTGCAGCCAAGTCAAGATTCAGACCTATTTTGATGACCAGCTTATCTACCATTTTAGGAATTCTGCCCATTGCACTGGCCTTAGGCGCAGGTGCTGAAAGTAGGGTATCTATGGGTGTTGCAGTTATAGGCGGAATGTTGTTCGCAACAATACTTACGTTGTTTGTAATTCCAGCGATTTACAGTTATATCACCAGTACACAAAAAAGAGTAGCGAGAGTATGAGATTGACGAGAGTATTTATACTGATATTTTTACTTCCCTTTAGTCTGATGGCTCAGGATGTGCTTACTCTGGAGCAAGCTATAGAGATAGCTCTTGATAATAATTATGGTATAAAAGTATCAAAAAGCAATCAGGAAATAACTGAAAACAACTATACATTGGGCAATGCAGGTTTTTTACCTATGGTTACCCTTGATTTTAACAAGAGCTTTGGAACACAGGATTTTGAAAGAACGCTAGCTTCAGGGCTTGAACAGTCTCAAACAGGTGCCAAAAATGAGCGTACCTCCTATGGTGCTTCACTGAACTGGACAATATTTGATGGGTTTCAGATGTTTGCTTCATATGACCAACTCAATACTTTTAGATCTCAGAGTGAGGAATCATTAAAGGCTGATATTGAACTTATCATTTATAATATTTCTGCTACGTACTACCAGGCTGCGCTTGAAAAGGAGCGCCTCAATTTATATGATAGTAATGTCTTCTTTTCGCAAGAAAGGCTTCAAGTAGCCAAAGATAAGTACGAGCTAGGTAAAGCATCAAAGCTTGAGTATTTACAAGCTCAGGTAGATTTAAATGCAGATAAATCACAGCAGTTGACACAGCAGCAAACTTTAGAAGCTACGAAACTAGAGCTATCTAGACTGCTAAGCGTTGAACTGGATACCTTCCAGCTTGAATATAATCTCGATACCGAGAACAATGTCAACTTGGAAGAATTGTTAGAAGGAGTGTCAGTGCAAAACCCCCAACTCACCTCACTGAAACAGCAAGAACTCATAGCTCAATACAATGAAAAAATAAGCAAAGGTGACATGTTGCCAAGGGTCAATGTTTTTGCTGGTTACACACATGCTAAGTCTGAATCTCCTGCTGGATTTGCTATTGTAAATACATCAGATGATATCAACTATGGCCTAACCGCTAGTTGGACAATTTTTAATGGATTTAATGTCAATCGTCAGATTCAAAATGCGCGTATTCAAAGAGATATAGCCACTTATCAATATGACAATCAATTAATAAACTTTAAAACTGCAATCAGACAAGGTTATTCAAACTATACCAACAGTCTTGACCTAATGGCACTAGAACGTGAGAACCTCAATGTAGCCAGAGAGAACAACGAAATTTCTAAGGAACGCTATGAAATAGGTCTATCAACTCCTCTAGAGTTAAGAGAAGCACAATTGAATTTTCTTAATGCAGAATTACGCTTTCAGAATGCGGCCTTTAATGCCAAACTAGCGGCCATTGAGCTTAAATACTTGAGCGGACAGACTATTAACTAGTTCATTATCAATATTTTGAATAAGGGTAGAATTAATAATAATTCTACCCTTATTTATTTTAGGCCTAATCACAGTAATAATATTACTTTTTTCACTTTATTTGCCGTTTGTTTAATATTTAAAGTGCAGTGTTTAACCATACTACCACTACTCTTTTGAAGTCTAAGATTGATAATAGAGTCTTGAAGTTTTGTTTTCTGTACTGCTATTAATTCTTTTTCAACCTAAATTAACAACCAATGGGAATTTTTACCTTTATGGGTGTCATCCTACTTTTAGGAGCACTTGTATTAATGGGCTTTAGCTACCAGCTTAGAAAAAATATGGTAGTCGGAGCCAGTCAGGATATTAATGTGCCTGGCAAGAAGCTGCTTTTATGGTTTACCCCTAGAAGAAGTATGATCATTTCTTTGATCGGAATCATATTCATTTTCAACAGTTCATTTATTTTTTATGCGAGTCCAGGGCATCAGTATTACATAGTATCTCCTACAGGTACAAAGAGTGCCATTTTCTCTTCTGGCATTAAATTCATAACTCCTTTATCTAAAGTTCAGGAATGGCAAAAATTCTTTGATATTAAAGTGTTGACTGAAGGGGAATCAGAAGAAGGAATTGAAGGTGTTATTCCTTATGGAATTCCAATAAGGTTCATCGATCAGGTTACAGCAGAAGTAAACATCTCTGTTCGTATGCAAATGCCACAGGACGAACCATCCTTTATTAAGCTGGCAGAAGAATTCAGACATCCCAAAAATCTGGTAAACAATACATTAGTGCCTACTGTGAAAGAACAGGTGATTAATACAGGCTATATGTTTGCCGCTCAAGACTATATTTCAGGTTCTGCTGCAGACTTTAGACAAACGCTAGATGAGCAATTAAAGAATGGTGGATATTCCGTAGAGAAAAAAGAGTATTATGACACCATATACGCTAGTCTTCAAGCTGAAGAAAGGATCATTAAAGATATAAGAACACGATATGAAGTAAACAAAAGATTGGATAAGACTGGCACCCCTGTCAGAATTGATCATGACATTACCAAGAACAATATTATAGTCTCTCAGGTAATTGTAGATCAGGTTGACCTAGAAGACGCTTTCAAAAGAAGACTTGAAGCACAAAGAGACATCTCTGCACAAAAGCGAATTGAGATGGAAAAGATAGAAACCGCCAAGGCCGAGCAGCAGCGTATACTAGCTGAGGGTGAAAGAGACAAGACAGCAGAGCGTGCAAATCAGGAAAAAGAACAGGTTAAGAAGCTAATTGAAATAGAAACCAGATTGAAACAGGAAGAAACCAATAAGAAACTAGCTCAGATACAACTTGAAACCGAAAAGCTCAAATCAGCAGCTAAGAAAGTGGCTGCTGATGCTCAGTCATACGAAAATACCAAACTGGTACAAGCTGGTCTTACACCCCAAGAAAGAGCTGAATGGGAATATAAAACCTCTGTAGGTGTAGCTGAAAAGCTCGCAGGACCTGATGGTGTTAAATTCCCTCAAATCTATATGGGAGGAAGTAATGGTACAGGAAAGAGTAATCAAGATGCCTTACAGCAAATGCTAACCATGATGATGGCGCAACAGTCGATCAAGACCGGTAAGGGAGGCAATTAATTACACAAATGGCCCAGGCACCTATTTAGTCTGGGCCATTTTCATTATTTCTTTGTTTGAAAATAAATCTGAAAGCCCACTCCGAATCCTATAGAAGTAGTTTCTAGGTCAGAAAGACCATCACTGTCATAATTTGTATATGATTTATTATAGGAGAGAATAGATTCTACAGCAATACTCTGGCTTAAAAAGTAAGTTAGGCCTGCACCAATACTTAAATTGGATGTTGAGTACTTTTCATTGCTCAATATTAAACCTCCGGCTGTTGTGTCAAATATAAATGTATCAAATTGTCCAATTCCCATTGTATATTCTATTTCTGGAAAAACTGCCCACCTATCAAAAGGAATATAGTACCTAAGTTTAGGTCCAAAGGCCAAACTTTGAGACTTCCTGTCTGCTAAACCATTTTGTGTTTGATTAGAAAAAGAAATTGGCAGAATAATACCAAGAGCTACATTATCAGTCAGCAAATAGGATAATCCAGGGTTGATATTTAATGAAAACACTTTTTGATCTTCAAAATTGTCATATCTGTAAGTAGTACTTCCGAGGTCAATACCACCTCCAAGTAGCATATTACCCTTTTCCGTTTGACCAAATGAAACTATTGATACTGACATTAAAAAATTGATAAAAAGTGCAGTTGTAAAATTTCTAATCATGTTATTGAGCTTAATTATAAGTGGTTAGACATAAAAAAACCCTTCAGTACTCTGAAGGGTTTTTAATAATACAGATCGTGGTTGGTAATTTATTTACTTACTTTCTTTACAATTGCTTCGAAAGCTTCTGGGTGATTCATTGCTAAGTCAGCCAATACCTTTCTGTTAAGATCGATATTTGCTTTCTTAAGGTTACCCATCAACTGAGAGTAAGACATGCCGTGCATTCTAGCACCTGCATTGATTCTTTGAATCCAAAGAGCTCTAAAATCTCTTTTCTTAGCTTTTCTATCGCGGTAAGCATAACCCCAACCTTTTTCGACAGCATTTTTAGCTACTGTCCAAACATTACTTCTTCTTCCCCAATAACCTTTAGCGGCTTTAAGGATTCTTTTTCTTCTAGCTTTTGAAGCTACGTGATTAACTGATCTTGGCATTTCTTTAATTGTTTTTGGTTAGTGGCGCTCTACTGTTACATAGAATCTTTTATTGCCAATTAACCTGGTGAATAATTTGAACCTTGTCGAATAACTAGATATTCAACATTAATTTTACATTCTTCTCGTCAGTCTTGTGGACCACGGTCATGCCAGTAAGATTTCTCTTCTGTTTTGTTTCCTTCTTCGTCAGGATGTGGCTTTTGAAAGCATGCTTTCTTTTAATCTTGCCAGTACCTGTAAGCTTGAATCTCTTCTTCGCTCCTGATTTAGTTTTTACTTTAGGCATTTTATAATTTGTTTTCGATCTGTATTCTATTTCTTTTTAGTCGAAGGCTTTGGCGTTAAAAACATAATCATACGCTTACCTTCCAACTTTGGTAGTTGTTCAACTTTACCATACTCCTCAAGAGCCTGAGCAAACTTCAACAACAAAATCTCACCGCGTTCTTTAAACACGATAGTTCTTCCTACAAAGTGCACATAGGCCTTAACCTTAGCACCCTCATCAAGAAAGTTAATCGCATGTTTTAACTTAAAGTTAAAGTCATGCTCTTCAGTATTAGGGCCAAAACGAATCTCTTTGATTACAGTTTTTTGTGCCTTGGCCTTAATTTCTTTCTGTTTTTTCTTCTGCTCGTATTTAAACTTAGAGTAGTCAATAATTTTACAAACCGGTGGGTCTGCTTTGGGAGATATCTCCACTAAGTCTAAATTTTGCTCCTTAGCCAACTGAATGGCCTTACTAACAGGGTATACATCTACTTCGACATTCTCACCAACCACTCTCACATTTTTTGCTGTGATAAGCTCGTTGATTCGGTAGGGCTCTTCTACTCTCCCTCGAAACCCTCTCTTCTGAAATCTTTGTTTACTAATTGTTACCTCCTTTTAGTTTTACCTTGAAAAAACAGTCTGCAAATATGAGTATATATTTTATATATATCAACCTGTACTTGCATTTATCGCCTTTCAAATCAGTGAATTAATTTATTTATAATGCGCTTTTTTGTTCAAAATGACCAATAAAATCCTCAATCGACATGGACCCAAGGTCTCCTTCACCATGCCTGCGAACTGATACTTTGCCTTCAGCCGCTTCTTTTTCTCCCACTATCAACATAAAAGGCACTTTCATAACCTCTGCATCTCTTATCTTCCTTCCTATCTTCTCATCTCTATTATCAAGGAATCCTCTAATATCCTTTTCGCTGAGTGTAGTATGCAACTCTTGAGCATAATCCTGATATTTTTCAGAAATAGGCAATATCGCAATCTGATCAGGAGATAGCCATAATGGGAAGTTTCCTCCACAATGCTCAATCAATACAGCTACAAATCGCTCCATTGAACCAAAAGGTGCTCTGTGAATCATCACAGGTCTGTGCTTTTGATTATCCGCTCCAGTATACTCCAACTCAAACCTCTCTGGCAATGTATAATCTACCTGAATAGTTCCAAGCTGCCAGCTTCTGCCCAAAGCATCCTTAACCATGAAGTCAAGCTTGGGGCCATAAAAAGCCGCCTCACCCTGCACTGCTACTGTTGACAGTCCTCTTTCATCAGCTGCTTCCTGAATCTCTCTCTCTGCACGTTCCCACAGTTCATCAGCACCGATATACTTCTCTTTATTATCAGGATCTCTTAGGGAGACCTGAGCCGTATAGTTTTCAAAACCAAGTGCCTTAAATGTATAAAGAACGAGGTCAATAACCTTAACAAATTCTTCTTTTACCTGATCTGGTCTACAGAATATGTGAGCATCATCTTGCGTAAAGCCCCTAACCCTGGTAAGACCATGAAGTTCACCACTTTGCTCGTAACGATAAACCGTCCCAAACTCTGCATAACGAACCGGTAAGTCTTTATAAGACCTTGGTTTTGATTTATATATCTCGCAATGGTGAGGGCAATTCATTGGCTTCAGCAAGAATTCCTCATCCTCATTCGGTGTTTTTATTGGTTGAAAAGAGTCTGCGCCATATTTTTCATAGTGACCAGAAGTAACATATAACTGCTTAGAACCAATATGAGGGGTTACAACCGGGTCATAACCCGCTTTTACTTGTGCCTTGCGCATGAAATTCTCCAGACGTTCTCTAAGTATAGTACCCTTTGGCAACCATAAAGGTAAACCCAGGCCTACCTTTTCTGAGAATGTAAAAAGCTCCAGCTCCTTACCCAACTTTCTATGATCACGTTTTTTAGCTTCCTCAAGCATTTCTAAATACTCAGTAAGCTCCTTCTGCTTAGGGAAAGTGATCCCATATATTCTTGTGAGCTGCTTTCTTTTTTCATCACCCCTCCAATAGGCACCAGCCACGCTCATCAGCTTTATCGCTTTTATAATCCCTGTATTAGGAATATGAGGCCCACGGCATAAGTCAGTGAAATTTCCTTGCTGGTAAAAAGTTATTGTGCCGTCTTCAAGGCCATCAATCAGCTCAATCTTGTATTCATCATCTTTCTCTTTGAAATACTTTAAAGCATCTGCCTTGCTTACATCAGTTCTTACAAATTCATTCTTATTTCGGGCTAGCTCCAGCATTTTCTTCTCTACTGCAGCCAGATCATCTTCACCAAATTCCTGATCACCCAAATCAACATCATAATAGAAACCATTATCAATAGGTGGTCCTATACCGAACTTCACTCCTGGATAAATCTCTTCCAATGCCTCAGCTAGCACGTGAGCCGATGAATGCCAAAATGTAGATTTACCCTCTAGATCATTCCATGTAAGAAGTTGCACCGTAGCATCGGTGGTTATAGGCCTGGTAGAATCCCAAACTTCACCATTTACTTTTGCTGACAATACATTTCTGGCTAGCCCTTCGCTAATGCTCATCGCAATATCATGGCTGCTCACTCCTTTTTCAAATTCTTTAACGGAACCGTCCGGTAAGGTAATTTTGATCATTAAAATAGTTTATTAATTATTGATTTCTTTCCTCTCCACGGCTGGCGGAGGGCTGTTTCTGATACTTTCAAAAGCCTCCTCCTGCTGTTTCAAACGCCACAAATATGCAACTTTTCTATTCAATATATCCAGTTCTTCAGAAGCTATGACTAAAGTAGAATCAGATTTCACCAAATTAGTATAAACTTCCTGAGCTTCAGCATAATTTCCTAGTTTATCTAGTGATCTGGCCTTTAATAATGCGTTGTCAACAAACAAACTATCAATCTCCCAACTCCTTTCGGCAATGAGCAGTGAAGTGTCGTATTTCTGAAGCGAATAGTAGGTCTTACCTGTAATGTTAAGCACCTCTAAATCTTCACTTTGAAGCGCCCCGGCAGCATTTAGAAAAGTCAGTGCACTATCATAAGATTGTCTGGCAGTTAAGAGTCTTGCTTTTTTAATCAAAAACTCCTTATTTTCTTCTTCATGTTGAAGAAAAGCGTCAACGTATTGTTCCGCAAGAGCCTCATTTCCTTTGTTTCTATAAATTTCAAATAAGCTTCTATATGATTTTATCAGATCGCTCTGCTGCTCAATTGATAATTTGTAACTGCTAATAGCTGCAGTTGTATCTTTCAGCTCTAACAAAATATCAGCCTGTAATGACAGGTTTTCACCATTTCTATTAAAGTCTAAAAGCCTTTGGATGGATTTCTTAGCATTTTCCGCATCATTCAATTTCAGGTAATTGACGGCCATAAGACGATACAACTGATAATTACGCAGCCCTCGTTGCTCAGCCTGCAGTGCCGCAGCTATACTTTCTTCAGAGTTATTTCTTTTATCAAGTATTGAGCTTTTTAAAAGATAGTAATCTGGATCTGTAGACTTAAGATTTACCGCTTTCTGAACGTCAATCCCTGCTCTTCTGTAATCTCCAATAGTTAGGTAGACCTGAGCCCGCTTATAATAGACCTGAGCATTATTTTGATCTCTTTCAATAATGTCATTAAGGTACTCTAGCACCTTTTCTGCATCCTGAAGCTCTCCAGACTCAATCATCTGATCGCGAGAATACCTCTCACATGAAAAGAAGAACAGAAACAAAAAAAGAAGAAAATATGTGAACCTCAAATTATAATATGAATTGGAAACTGATTTTGATACCAAATTTACTGACATCTGGGTTATCAAGATAGGTTAGTCGATGTAAAAAATCCACTCTCAGAACTTTAAATATATTCTCAACGCCATAACCAACTTCTACATAAGGCCTATCTTCCTGAAGTGACCCAATAGATTGGACAGGATTACCTTCTAAATCAAACTCTGGAATTATGGCCAGATTCTCCTTATCGAGCTTTCCATATAGAATGTTTCCCGTGGCCACAAGACGCCATTTCAACTTTTTCATTAGCGGGATTCTATTCAATATAAACCCTTCAAAGTAATGGTTGTATCTTAAGAACGCATAGCTATCACTAGCAAATTCGGAAAAGTTCATCAGGTTGAAAGCAGCTGTGGTAAAAAATGTGGACTCATTACCAATATGTGCTTTGAGTAATGGGTAAGGCAAATGTTCAAAGATATGCTCGGCACTAATATTGAAATTTGAAGTACCTAAAAGTCCCATTCTAAGATCCTTTCTGATATTGATACCCAGTTTGTTGTATTCAAAATCACTACCCACAATATCGGCAAGACCTCTGGTGTACCTTACGGTTACAATTGGCCATTTCTGTGTTCCAAGACTTACTCGGTCATTATCATTTTGAATGAATAGCTCATCCTTGGCAAAACGAGATTCTAAAGTAATCTCAGCTGTTTCAAAACCTGTTCGAATCGGTGAGTCAGTACGACCAGGCTCTGTGTAGTAGGCAAAATTATAAATGGGATCAAATGACCTAAAATTGAATAGTATTTTCTGTGTATAACCTTTAAATATCTCTCTCTGAGTGGATAGTTTTAATTGATTGAAGTAATATGGTCTGATTTGTCTACCAAATTTAGTAGCCGCCAAAAACACACTATTGCCTATTAAATCATCAGCTGCCAGTCCAACCTGATCAATATCTCTTGTATACTCTACCCTGGCAGTCGTCCACCTTTTTCGTGATAAAATGCGCTCGGCAAAACCACTGTATTTCCACTCCTTATCACGCTGACCATATGCAGCTCTGGCGCCAAATATCCATTTATCGCTAAAGTCAGCATTGGTCTTAAAACCTAATTGAAAGCGATTACCCTCTACAGTATTGTTAGCATACAATGCTAAATAAGGACCTATATCAATTTTCCCAACCTTCTTATAACCGTTAATGGCAATTTTAAGAATCTCAGTATAGGTTTTAACAACCGGTATATTCCTCAATGTATCAATCATCCTATATACAGACATTTCAGAAGCCGATAACGGCTCATGCCTGTTCTTTTCCCAGAATTCGTCATTATTATTGAGTTTGAAATCTTCAGCCACAATAATTGGATGCGCATAAAACTTGGCATCCTGAGGCTCATTTACTTTAACATTTTTTGCTGATGTATAGAACTTGGCCAATACTCCTGCCATGTTTTCAGTAATCTCACCTATATCCAATAAAATTCGATTTTTTATTGGCACCCATGGACCTGCACTTGTACGGGCAAGCTCCTGCTGAATCTTTATTTTCTCAATGTAGTTAAGGTTTGCAGTGGCACTTACAGTGACATCAATCTGCTTTAGCGCATATTCTTGTTTGGTAATCCACATGGTGCCATTAAACGCCAGGTCTTGATCTCTTTTAGGAAAGAAGTCCAGCCTATAACAAAAATCTTCACCAACCATGGCGCTATCGGTAAGGTCATATTCATAATACAACTTCCAGCCATCAGCAATTGGCGAAACAAAATCCTTACTGACAATATTGAGCCAGTTGTTATAGAAATTATACTCTTGAAAAGAAGAGCCTATGAACTGAGAAACAAGGGAACCGTCTTCAACTCCAACTCCAGTGATCTTTGATTTAAGTATCTTCTCATGCTTGAGTTTTGGATTCTTTCTGAAATAGTATTCTGAAAGTGTCTCAGAAATAAAAACTGGAAGAATCGGCTTCCCATCTTCACCAGCTATTCGCTCAACACTATCTAATACCTGAGTGATTTTCTTTACAAACTTCTTCTTCTTAAATCTATCAGTGATATTATCAACATCAACTTCAATCTTAGTGTAGTTGTCGTATTGATAGGCATCAAGGCTGGTTTTGTCATTCGCCTTCTTATTATCTATCACATTTCTCATGATGGGAAATGCAGGATTTTCACCAGCGTAGAAAACAACTTCCTGCAGGCTGGTAACCTCCTCGATTAGTTGAAAATTAAGAGTTTGAGAGACTCCTCTTTTAATGACTTTTGTTTTTGAAGAGTATCCAATATAGGAACACAACACCGAGTCGACAGGTAAACCGATATCCATCTTATAATTACCTTCAAAATCTGTAGTCGTACCTGTTGAAGAACCAACAAAAATCAAATTAGCAAAAGGAATTGGGTCTCCTGAATTGGCATCAATTACTTTACCGGACACAAACGTTCTCTGTGAATAACCACAAAAGGAAATAAGTAGGAGTATAAATATGAGTATTCTCTTCTGCACGTGAATCAACAGTAACTTTTTTAAGTAGTAAAGTAAATTAATCTATTTTGAAATTATACTGGTTAGAACCAACTTTTTAGCAAAATAGTTAACTTTTGAATCAGAAATCTAACTCAATTGTGTCGCCAATATTGTATCCGGCATCACCTTCTTTTGGTTTAGCGGTACTTGGCTGAGGTTTAGCACTTTGAGTTTTTGCTTCTTCTCTTTCAGATGCCTTTTCATTTCCGGAGGTTGCATCACTTTCATCCTCCTCGGAAATTTCTTTTGGTTGCTCTGTTTTCTCCGGTTCTACAGACTTAAGTAAAGTTACTTTTTTGACATTATGAGAGGACACTCTATTACCAAGTGCTTTCCACCCTTTTACGTCTATTGTCTCGTCTAGGTTAATTTCTTCAGTCTCCTTTTCTTTACTCTTTCCTCTGGTATATTCAATTTCAACTCTACCATTTGATTTCGTTGTTGCTACCAATAATTTAGAACCTGAAGCCTCACTGATAAAACCAAAACGTTTGTCTATTGTAGAAGTTTCAACTTTAAATCGCTTTATCAAATAATGCTTTCCGTCACCATCATAGTGTATGGCTGATATCACCGTATCAGGGCTAAACCTTTCTATAATCAAGACCTTGTCAGGTTCATATCTATTAGTTAGTTCATAAGAAGTTAACTCATAGCTACCATCTTTATATATTACAAGGATATTATCATCACCATTAAACTTACCTATATGGATACCTCTGTCATCCTTATTCAGTCGTCCAACTGATTGATCATACCAAATATCCAGCCCACTTAAAGTAGACACTCCCTCTGACTTCAATTCAATCTTTCTCACCGGGTATCTGGTAAGGATATTTCCTCCTGCCCCACGGCCTTTTATATCTATTGTAGCAAAATCAAAGTCGAATATCTTAATCCTTGCTTTAGCACCTGAAGTCAACTTAACGTTTACAACCTCTGCTTCGCCATTCATATTTGCCGTTAGATAAAGTACCTTTGAGCCTCTTTCTCCCTTAGTTAAGTCATATTCCTTATCTCTGGTAATGGCTGTAACATTAAATCTCTTAACCATCGATCTACCTGTTTTTCCATCAAGATAGATAAGGTTGTAGGTCATCCTTTCATCACCCTTCTTCCAGACACCGGCATAGAGAATGTCTTTACCCATAAAGGTCTTCTCAGATATGCGCGAGACCATCATCTTGCCATCTCTTCTTATGGCAATTATATCGTCTAAATCAGAACATTCAGTAACAAACTCATCCTTCCTTAAACCATAACCAACAAAGCCATCTGCTCTATTGACATAGAGCTTTTGGTTGTTAGCGGCTACAATTGAAGTATCAATAGAATCAAATGATTTAATTTCTGTTTTACGTTCCCTGCCTTTACCGTATTTCTCCAACAACCTGTTGTAGTAATCAATGGCATAATCTGTAATATGCTCCAGGTGATGCAGTGTTTCTTTTAGCTCCTCTTCAAGTCTCCTAAGCAGTTCGTCGGCTTTGAAAGTATCAAACTTAGAAATACGCTTGATTTTGATCTCTGTCAGCTTAATGATATCCTCTTCAGTAATATCTCTATAAAACTGAGGTTTAAAAGGATCAAGCCCTTTGTCGATAGTTTGAATTACCGCTTCCCAGGTTTCACACTCCTCAATATCACGATATATTCTGTTTTCAATAAATATCTTTTCTAATGAAGAGAATAATATCTTCTCCATTAACTCATCACGCCTAATTTCTAACTCTCTTGTTAATAGCTCAACGGTTTTATCAGTATTGAGCTTCAATATCTCATTTACAGGTATAAAATGAGGCTTGTCATCAATAATAATACAGGCATTAGGTGATATAGACACCTCACAATCAGTGAAGGCATATAACGCATCAATGGTTATATCCGGAGACTGCCCAGCAGCCAGATCAATCAGTATCTCAACATCTTTAGCTGTGTTATCTACAACCTTCTTGATCTTGATTTTCCCCTTGTCGTTAGCCTTGATTATAGAATCAATCAAGCCGGTAGTTGTGGTTCCAAAAGGAATATCTTTTACAACTAATGACTTTTTATCCTGCTCTTCAATTTTAGCTCTTACTTTGATTTTACCTCCTCTAAGTCCCTGATTGTACTCAGAAAAGTCAGCCATACCACCGGTTATAAAGTCTGGATAGATCTTAACTTTTTTGCCTTTAAGTATGTCAACACTTGCCTTTATAAGCTCACAGAAGTTATGTGGCAGTATTTTCGTAGAAAGACCTACGGCAATACCTTCAACACCCTGAGCCAGTAACAATGGAAATTTAACGGGCAAAGTGACGGGCTCTTTTTTACGGCCATCATAAGAGAGTTGCCAGTTGGTAGTTTGAGGATTATAAAGTACTTCTAATGCGAATTTGGAAGGTCTTGCCTCTATATATCTGGGTGCTGCTGCACTGTCACCAGTTCTTACATCACCCCAGTTTCCTTGTGTATCAATTAATAAATCTTTCTGCCCGATGTTAACCATAGCATCACCAATGGAGGCATCACCATGTGGGTGATATTGCATGGTCTGTCCAATGATATTCGCTACCTTATTGTAACGGCCATCGTCCATCTCTTTGATGGCATGCATAATTCTGCGTTGTACTGGCTTAAAACCGTCCTCAATAGCCGGAACTGCCCTTTCAAGTATTACATAGGAGGCATATTCCAAAAACCAGTTTTCGTACATTCCTGATACCGGAATGACATCATGAATTATATCTTCTTTTTCAAATTTCTCATTTTGCCCTTCTACAGGCTCATTATTCTCTTCCATTCAGCAATGAGATTAATTTTCGGCTAATTGTTCTTCTGTTTCTTCTTTCACTGGAATAGTAAGGTCGTTCACCTCGTCCTTCTCAATTCGAAGATTGTCAACAATAAAATCTTGTCTATTAGGAGTGTTTTTACCCATGTAAAAGGTCAACAATTGGTTTATTGACGTATCCTTATTTAATATAATTGGGTCGAGACGAATATCTTCCCCAATGAAATTTCCAAATTCATCTGGTGAGATCTCTCCTAATCCTTTAAATCGAGTGATCTCTGGTTTATTACCAAGTTTTGCTATTGCGGCTCTACGCTCCTCATCTGAGTAGCAATAAATTGTTTCTTTCTTATTTCTAACCCTAAACAATGGCGTATCCAAAATGAACAAATGCCCCTGCTTTACAAGATCAGGAAAGAACTGTAAAAAGAAAGTCAGCAATAGCAATCTGATGTGCATACCGTCAACATCGGCATCTGTAGCAATAATAATTTTTCTGTAACGCAGGCCTTCAATACCGTCCTCAATATTCAAGGCATGTTGAAGAAGGTTAAATTCTTCATTTTCATAAACCACTTTCTTGGTCAGATTGAAGCAGTTCAACGGCTTACCCCTCAAACTAAATACTGCCTGCGTTTGAACATCACGAGATTTTGTAATTGACCCACTCGCAGAATCACCCTCAGTGATAAAGATCATGGTATCATCTACTCTATCGCTCTTTTTGTCATCATAATGCAACCTGCAGTCACGTAATTTTTTGTTATGAAGATTGGCCTTTTTAGCTCTTTCATTCGCCAGCTTTTTGATACCTGCTATCTCCTTACGCTCACGCTCAGACTGTAATATTCTTTTTAACAGAGCATCTGCCACTTCACTATTTCTATGCAGGTAATTGTCCAGCTCAGTTTTCAAGAAGTCATTGACGAAGGTTCGCATTGTAGGGCCATCTGGACCAACATTCTGAGAACCTAATTTTGTTTTTGTCTGTGACTCAAAGACCGGCTCCTGAACACGAACAGCCACAGCACCTACTACACTGGCCCTTATATCTGCTGCATCAAAATCTTTCTTATAAAAATCTCGTACCGTTCTTACCACTGCTTCTCTAAAAGCTGCTAAATGTGTTCCTCCCTGAGTGGTATATTGACCATTAACAAAAGAGTAATATTCTTCACCATATTGATTGCAATGAGATAAGGCTACTTCTATATCTTCGCCTCTTAGATGTATAATCGGGTAGCGCAGTGACTCTACTTCAGTTTTTCTTTCTAGCAGATCCTTAAGGCCGTTTTCGGAATGAAACTTATTTCCATTGAAGTTTATGGTAAGTCCGGCATTTAGAAATACATAATTCCAAATAAGATCATTTAGATAGTCTGGAATAAAGTGGTAATTCTTAAAAATAGTTTCATCAGGCTCGAAGGTAGTGAGTGTACCATTTCTGCCGCTTGACTTTATCACTTTAGCATCGTTGGTTACTTCACCTCTGACAAACTCTGCCACCTTGGTTTCCCCCTCACGAAATGACTGTACCTTAAAATATGTGGAGAGGGCGTTTACAGCCTTGGTACCAACTCCATTTAGCCCAACAGATTTTTGGAAAGCACCAGAATCATACTTACCTCCGGTGTTAATTTTAGACACACAGTCTATCACTTTTCCCAGTGGAATACCGCGACCATAATCTCTAATTTCTACTCTGTGATCAGTGATTTTCACATCGATGGTTTTACCATACCCCATCATGTGCTCATCAATACAGTTATCGATAATCTCTTTAACCAAAACATAGATACCGTCATCCTGAGCAGAACCATCTCCCAGCTTACCTATATACATACCTGGCCTAAGCCTGATATGCTCTTTCCAGTCAAGGGATTTGATACTATCTTCGGTATATTCTACGTGATCAACAGCCATAATTAGAAATTCATTTACTTAGGTTAACGAGCGAAGAAACACGAATTTTCAGACTAATTCAAGGGAATAGTAGAAATGAAAATTCTAAATTTTACTATTAAAAATAACTGTGGAAGACCTTAAATATCAGATAATTAGAAGTTTAAAGTCTAAGGAATAAAATAAAGGTTTAAGCTTTATTTTTTAAATTTAGTATAAAAAATGGCAATGCAACCACCCACCCTATTACTAGTCCTAAAGTAATGTAGATATAATACCCAAAATTTGAAAAATCGAAGTTCTCACCACTGTTAACTAACTGAATAAAAGTTAATGAACTCATAAAGAAGAAGTTCAATACCGTAGCAAAACTCATCAACCATCCCACTAGAAATTCAGCCACAGGAACTTCACTTTTTCTAAACTTGCGCGCTATGCTATAAATCGAAAAGTTACAGATGGTGATAAAGGCCAGACTTACGTTGAATACTGTCTCTCTTGATATAGTATTCTGTCCATCAAAAAGTGATAAGCTACCTCCTATCGGAATAGCTGCATATGTATAAAGTAAAGTAGCCAGTGTAGCTAGCAAAGTAAAGAACCAAAAGGCTTTGATGAGTTTATTCATAGTCAACTTTAAATTGGCCGCAATTTAGGACTATAGTACGTTAGAAAAAAAGTGTTGTGAAAAGTAATTGTTTTGCTTCACCAATCTCAACTTTAGACAACGATTGCATAATCCTGACTTTGACGTAAAAGAAATGAACAATTTTAGCTAATTTTACCAATTAGTATGCATGCAGAACGTTTTATATGAATATAAATCCTATCATATTATCCATCCCTATCTACTTCCTACTTATAGGAGTTGAGCTGGTGGTTCAGTGGATTACAAAAAAGGAACTTTACAGGCTTAGTGATGCACTTACTAATATTTCATGTGGCATAACCCAACAGCTTAGTGGTATCTTTCTTAAAGTTTTAGGCGTAGGCGCTTATGTTTTGGTTTATGAATATTTTGCATTGTTCGATGTGCCATCGACATGGTACACCTTTATTATTTTGTTCGTTGGTGCTGACTTTTTCTATTATTGGGCACATCGTATGAGTCATGAAATCAATCTGTTTTGGGGAGGACATGTGGTTCATCATCAAAGTGAAGATTACAACTTTTCGGTAGCACTTAGACAGGGTTCATTCCAAATATTATGGACTTTCTTCTTCTACTTCCCATTAGCTATTATTGGTTTTAAACCGGTAGACTTCGTTTTTGTCTCAGCATTAGTGACGGTATACCAATTCTGGATTCACACTGAGACTATTGGAAAAATGGGTTGGTTTGAAATCATCTTCAATACACCCTCTCATCATAGAGTGCATCATGGTAGAAACCCCAAATATATAGACAGAAACCATGCTGGCGTATTTATTATTTGGGATAAAATGTTTGGCACATTTCAAGAGGAAGAAGAAAAACCAACTTATGGTATCACCAAACCCATCAACAGTTGGAATCCGGTTTGGGTTAATTTTGATCATTACTACCAAATGTTTAAACAATGGAAAGAAATCAAGGGATTGAAGAATAAGCTCAAATTCCTTTTTTATAAACCAGGTTGGCTACCGAAAGAGTTAGGAGGTTATCAATCAGCGCCAGAGGTTGATAAGGCTGCATATAAAAAATACGATACTCCTGTGAATAGCGTTTTAAGCTATTACGTACTTTTTCAATATATTATGATTTTAGCAGCAACGGCCGTATTTCTGTTTAACTATACCAAATTGGAGCTGCCCTACCAGATTGTCACAGTGCTAGGTATCATTCTAACCATTGTAAATGCTGGTGCTTTGATGGAGAAAAAGTCATGGGCTAAAAAATCGGAAATCATAAGAGTACTACTCCTCACGTCAATTGCAACCTATGCCGTCATATTTTTCAGTTTCAGCTATTTATTCCTTATCCCGATAACAGTTTATTTCCTGATTTCGATGTTTGCGATGCCATACTCTTCTAAATTAGCAGTATGAAATTTACATTTACTGTGTTTGCTTTAAGCATCTTCCTTTTTGCATGTGACAAGACCATTGATCTCAAAAACTTTGATGAACTGGCCTGGCAAAGTGATAAAGGAGCTTGTCAAAATATTAGAGTGGAAATGCAAGATGATCTTGAGGCAGCAAAAGAGCAACTCAAGGGGCTTAATCAGGATGAGATTGTTACAGTATTAGGTAGACCTGATGAAAATGAACTTTATAAACGCAGTCAGAAGTTCTTCATATACTACATTACTCCTAAAAACTGTGATAATCAGGAGTTTAAACAATACACCTATTTAAGCATCAGGTTCAACGCAACCGGCCTGGCAAAGGAGGTAATCGTTTACGAAACGAAATTCTAATTTAAAATTTCATATTTTTTGTCTATCTTATTGTTTCAATCAAACAATGAAACATGAGTAGCATACAATTTCACCCCAATGAGTTATTGTTGATTTACAATGACCCTAACACCACCACAGGTAAACAGACAAGGGCCTATGCCAAGTCAGTGTCTAATAATGTTAATGAGGTAAATATCTCAAATAACAATTTTACTACGACATTGTGGAAAGAGGTGATTAATATGCTAAACCTTCATCCCTTAGAAATTATGGATAGGTCATGTGCTGACTATAAAGCAAAAATTGAAGGTAATAACTTTACAATGACCGGAATGCTAGAGGTTTTGGCTCATAATCCAACATTACTAAAAGCTCCTATTGCTGTATATCAAAACAATGCTGTATTCTGCCTGAAGCCAACAGATATTCTAAAATTTGAGAATAGCTCTACCAGCAAAGTGCCCCCGCATTTGAGAAGACAATAATTTATCGGGCCTGATCTGGCCCAAATATTTGAAGTCCCACAAAAATCGAGTCTTGCTGTCTATGCAATTGATAGACGTAATCGTGTTTTGAAATAGGAGAAGAAACAAATTGTTCAAACTGAGCCCGTTTCTGGTTGTCAACAAAAACAATAAATCTATTTAAACCTGGCTCTGAGGCCTTGAGCCTTTGCTGCTCGCCATCCTTAAATACAACTATAGTATCTGAGCCCTGCTCTCCTACTCTTTTGATCTGAATACTTTTAATTAAGATACCTTTTGGTCTTACAACTACCTGATCTCGAAATATATAATTACGAATCTCCTGAGTGTAACTAAAAGCAATGACCAACACCAAGCATACAAAACCTAAAAGCCAAGCAACTACTTTCATTATTTAAGTTCAATCCCGGTGTCTTTGATTTCAATAAGTTGCTGTTTATATAGACCTCCAATAGCTTTTTTAAAGGCCTTCTTACTCATTTTTGTCTTGAGTATGATTTCCTCAGGTGAAGACTTATCATGCAGACCAATAAAACCATCATTATTCTTCAAAAGCTTAAGAATTTTCTCTCCATTAACATCTATAGCCTGAACCCCAACTTGGCCCAATCTCAAGTCGATCTTACCATCATCCCGAAGTTTTTTAATATAGCCTCGAAGCTTATCTCCAATTCTTACAGGTTGAAAAACCTCGTTTTTATATAAAAGCCCCGAATACTCCTGGTCAACGACAGCAGAGTAACCCAACTCAGATTCTGAATATATTAAAATTTCAACTTCCTGCCCTTCTTCTAGTTTGGAATAATCATTATCCAAAAAGGCATTGATTTTTCCAACGCCAATGAGTCTATCCGTTTTATAATCAATACAAATCCTAACAACATGAATTTCACCAATATGATAATTCTGAGGCTGTTCATTAGTAGGCACAAGCAAGTCCTTTTCCAAGCCCCAATCCATATAGGCTCCGTGAGGCGCAGTATCGCTTACTTCAAGTGCAACAAACTCATTTATCTTGCCGAAAGGCTTCAAGGTTGTTGCTATTAACCGATCTTCCGAATCTTTATATAAAAAGACATTTATGGTCTGACCGATTTTAACTTCTTCAGGAAGGTATTTTGTAGGCAATAATATTTCGCCTCGTTCTGAAGCAAGATAAACACCAAAGGGTACCTCCTTTACAATTTCCAGTTCGTGAAATTCACCAATTTGCATGGCTGCAATTTAGCAACAAATACTGTCTCGGGGGGTATTTTTTTTTATATTTGCCAGCCTATTCTAACGTTTGAAAAACACGATTTTAATGAAAAACATAGCAGTAATTGGTTCAGGAACAATGGGTAATGGTATTGCTCATGTATTTGCTCAAAATGGATATAACGTCTCATTGATAGACATCTCAGCACCCGCTTTAGAAAAAGCAATAGCTACCATAGGCAAAAACCTGGATAGACAGATCACAAAAGAGCTCATCAGCGAAACTGATAAAACAAATACGCTGAATAATATCAAGACTTATACAGTCATGGTAGATGGTGTTAAAGATGTTGATTTGGTAGTTGAAGCAGCTACTGAGAATATTGATCTTAAATTGAAGATATTTAAAGACCTTGATGCTACGTGTGATAGCGATACAATTTTAGCAACAAATACCTCATCTATTTCAATTACTAAAATAGCTGCAGTTACCAATAGAGCTGACAAAGTAATAGGAATGCACTTCATGAACCCTGTACCTGTAATGAAGTTGGTGGAGGTCATCAGAGGTTATAATACCAGTGACAGCATTACCGCACAAATCATGGAAATGTCTAAAAATTTAGGAAAGGTACCTGTTGAAGTCAATGACTATCCTGGCTTTATAGCCAATAGAATATTGATGCCCATGATCAATGAGGCCATTTATTCATTATATGAAGGTGTAGCAGGTGTTGAAGAAATTGATACCGTTATGAAATTAGGAATGGCTCATCCAATGGGTCCTTTACAACTTGCCGACTTCATAGGTCTGGATGTTTGCTTATCAATTCTTAACGTGCTGCATGACGGATTTGGAAACCCTAAATATGCTCCATGTCCTTTATTAGTAAATATGGTAGAAGCAGGTCATAAAGGTGTAAAATCTGGGAGTGGATTTTATTCTTGGGGTCATGGCACAAAAGATTTAATTGTTGCGGATAGATTTAATAAATAACAATAAAAAGTATGTTCTTATTTTCTATTGTTTTATCAAGTAATATCTACACTTTTTTAATATTTTAGTAATTACGTAATTGTACTGATTTTCAATTATTTAGTTGAACAATTAATGCATTAATGGTATTATAGTAAGTACCATTAATG
>NZ_SMLV01000244.1 GCF_009711525.1 Fulvivirga lutimaris | reverse complement strand
AAAAAGACAATATTCGTCTGATCATAGACGCGGTCGTTACTTTGCCCAAACCCTTTGATATTCTGATAGTTGACGATGGATCACCTGATGGAACGGGTGAAATCGTCAAGGAGATTCAAGCGGCTGGTCTTCCAGACAGAACACTACACTTAATTGAGCGTCAGGGCAAATTAGGTTTGGGTACTGCCTACATCCGAGGTTTCAAGTTTGCCATTGAAAATGGCTATGAATTTATCTTCGAAATGGATGCTGATTTCTCTCATAACCCTAAGGATTTAATGAAGCTATATGACGCATGCACAACTGGTGGCAGTGATGTAGCTGTTGGCTCCAGGTATATATCTGGTGTTAATGTAGTTAACTGGCCGATGGGCAGGGTGATAATGTCTTATTTCGCCAGTATCTATGTTCGCTTCATCACGGGTATGCCAGTTAATGATACAACTGCAGGGTTTGTTTGTTTTAAACGCAATGTCCTGCAAACGATTGACTTAGAGAATATCAAGTTCATTGGCTATGCCTTTCAAATAGAAATGAAGTTTACCGCCTTGAAGTTTGGCTTTAAGATTAGTGAAGTACCTATTGTTTTTACCGATAGAACTAGAGGAAAATCTAAAATGTCAGGATCAATATTCAAAGAAGCGTTTTTTGGTGTGATCAAGATGAAAGTTGATAGTCTTTTCAAGAAATATATCCCTGCTTAATCACACCTGAAGGGATAATATACACAAAACAAAAATTAAATATTTTCACTTTTCGATTTTGACAAATCAGCTAAAACCATAATCATATGATTATCAATACTTTATGATTTATGTAATCGTTTTCCGTTAGGTAAATTCACCTAATAAATAGATTTGTTTTCCCTAATTTGAGTGCCGTTTTGTAACACAAATGAGTTTTCAAAAACTCTGCTTTTTAGTTACCATTGAACTATAATAATCAGAATTACAAGCGATCTATATGAATTCATTACTGACCGAAACTGCCGCAGAGAAATTGATGCCATTTGAAGGGTTTGAAGCTAAAATGGTAATGATACTTCAAAACAAGAGCGATAGGGATCATTTGAATAGCCTTACGAATGATAACGCCCGTTATGAATTCTTCATCAACCATTTTATCATGTCAGACATGGAGATGAGACAGATACGCTCGTTTATTATTAGCTACGGCTTGCAATCTTTTATCACATTGCTAAAGCACTACCTTGATCAAACTTCTGACAATTAGCCTACAAAGCCTTCTTTTTTGTGGGAACCATCACAAAATGGTTTATTAGAAGAATGTCCACATCTACAAAAAGATGCAGCAGATTCCTTCACTTCTGTTGACCCGTCTTTATGGGTTATTTCTAAATCGCCAGTTACTCTTAAAGGTCCATTCTCAAAAACCTGTATCTTAATCTTTCTCATAACTTCTTCTTTTGGTCCTTCACTATTTACATAAGCCGTCAAAGCGCCAGATGGGCACTTCTTAACCTGACTCATCATTTCTGCACTTGATGCTCCGGACGTATCAATCCACGGTTTTTCTTTTGGCTTAAATACATTTGGTAATCCATGAAAACAATTTTCTGAATGAATGCATTTTCCAGGTTGCCAAACCACTGTAATATCTCCGTTGGTATATTCCTTTTTTACTTCCATCGATGCTTGTTATGCTATTAATTTAGACATTAATACTGGCTTTATCAATGACTAATCAAACTTGATACTCTTTATCGGTTTGATTCTCGCTATCACTGCCGTAGGCAGGGCTACTATCAGCGTAACAATAACAAATGTGAGTAGGTTAAGCGCTATTACAATCTCCCAATTCCAGCTAATGGGAACATAGCTCATGTAGTAGTCTGCAGGGTTTAATCGGATTAGCTGAAAATAATATTGCAAGGCACAAATTGTTAAACCTAAAACATTGCCTAGTACGAGTCCCTTAAAAATCAGCTGCACGCCACTATAACTAAATATCCTCCTTATAAGAGCGTCTGTACCACCAAAAGACTTGAGCAGGCCAATCATTTGCGTACGCTCCATAATAAGAATAAGAATAATGGAAACCATATTGACACATACTACAAAAAGTATAATACCCAGGAATATATTGACTTGCCGGCTGATTAGAAACAACCACTCAAACACCTGAATATATTTATCACTCACCTTTTCTACATACAAGTCCAAAGGTACCGTAGCATTTAATTGCTCCTCAGCTTCATCCATTTTATCTACATCATTAACAAACACCTCAAGTCCACCGGCCAATGAATCCGGCCAGTCGTTAAGACGCTTAATTAAATCAATATCTCCAATGATGAATTTATTATCATAATACTCTGATAGATTGGTCTCATATTTACCAACGACTGTAAGCCTTCTAACCCTCGGTGGGTTTTGAAAAAAGTGAACCAGTATATCTTCATTAAGCTCAATATCGAGCTTGTCAGCAATAACCTTACTGATTACAACTTCTTTTGAATAGTCTTCTGTATCAAATTCGACAAACCTTCCTTCGATCAAATTAGTATTGAAATTCGCTGTATCAAAACGACTACTTACCCCTTTAAATACAACGCCAAGCACTTCATCTTCGGTCTTTATCAGGCCAGCTTTATGGCTATACTCCTGCACATGCCTGACATAAGGAAAATCCTCCGGATTGGTAAAAATCTCAGTATTAAGTGATATTGGTACCTCTTCAAAAGAGTTATCAAGGGTGTATTTAGTAAGCTGTAAGTGTGCGCTAAAGCTGTATATCTTATCCTTCACAGTATCCTGAAAGCCTCTAAGGATAAGAAAAGAGACAATCATAGCTCCTAAACCAACAGCAATGCTTCCTATAGCTATTTTGTGAATAGTAGATGAAAAACTCTGTTCCTTATTATCAGCAATTCGCTTGGCTATGAAATATGAAAGGTTCAACGGTTTTGATTAATTTTAGCGTGCCTCAAAGTAAAAGAAAACAAAAATGTAAAAAGTACTTTATCTCTTTCTTTTACAACACTGAGGTCACGTAATTCTAAAACTTAAATATTAATGAGGTATTATTTTTTACTCATCTTAATTATCATCTCATCAAGTTGCAAAGCCCAACCTGAGCAAAATCAAGACCCCGACAAAACCATTAAAGTAGGTGCTGAAAACTTAACCGAATATTTGCCTTTACTAAAAGACAAGAAAGTTGCCTTGCTGGCAAACCACTCATCGTTAGTGGGCAACACTCATTTGGTAGACACCCTGCTAAGCAATCAAATAGGTATTGTAAAGGTATTCGCACCGGAGCATGGATTTAGGGGTGACAGACCCGATGGAGCCAAAATCGACAACACCAAAGACCCTAAAACTGGTATTCCTATAGTGTCGATGTATGGAAAAAACAAAAGCCTCCCAGTAGAATTATTGGAAGGTGTTGATGTGCTGATCTTCGATATTCAGGATGTGGGTGTTCGCTTTTTCACCTATATCAGTGCCATGGCCTATGCCATGAAATCATGTGCCGCCTCCGGAACAAAATTTATTGTACTGGACAGACCGAACCCTAACGGCATGTTAGTGGATGGTCCTATGCTGGACTCCGCATTTAGCTCTTATGTTGGCATGTTGCCGATTCCTGCTGTTCACGGACTAACGGTTGGCGAACTAGCCAAAATGATTAATGGCGAGGGCTGGACAGGAGATAATAAATGTGAATTGACTGTAATACCTGTGAAAAACTATGACCATGGTATGCCTTATAATTTACCAGTTAAACCATCACCAAACCTACCTAGCGACAAAGCCATAACACTTTATCCATCGCTGGCCCTGTTTGAGGGTACGGTTATAAGTGTAGGTAGAGGAACATATCAGCCATTTCTTCAATATGGGCACCCATCTTTCACAGATTTGAACTATTCCTTCACACCAGTTTCCATACCTAATATGTCTGCCAAACCACCTTTAGAAAATCAAAAGTGCTATGGCTATTCATTTGAAGACATAGATGTGAAACATGGTTTCACATTAAAATACCTTTTAGATGCCTATAATAAATTTGAAGATAAAGAGTCCTTCTTTCTAAAAACCAACTATTTCAATTTACTGATGGGCAATGACAAAACCATGCAGCAGATAAAATCGGGTATGGATGAAGCAGCTATTGAAGCAACCTGGAAACCAGGCCTTGAATTATACAAAGAGATGAGAAAGAAGTACCTTCTTTATAAAGATTTTGAATAGCAGTATGGCTAGTTTTGCTGCCACCAAATAAGATATGCAAGACTTAAGAATCATATACATGGGGACGCCAGAGTTTGCAGTCCCCTCCTTAGAAATACTCGTTGAAAATGGTTTTAATGTTGTAGCTGTCATTACTGCACCCGACAAACCTAAAGGCCGCGGGCAGCAGTTAGCGACATCACCGGTGAAGGATTGTGCTGTAAAACACAATATACCCGTACTCCAGCCAACAAATTTAAAGTCGCCCGAGTTTATAGAAGAGCTCAAAAGCTACAAGGCTAATTTACAGATTGTAGTGGCTTTCAGAATGCTGCCTGAAGTAGTTTGGGATATGCCAGAGATTGGCACTTTTAACCTTCATGCTTCCCTCCTTCCACAATATCGAGGTGCAGCACCTATCAACTGGGCTATCATCAATGGGGAGAAGGAAACAGGAGTATCCACCTTCTTTTTACAGCATGAAATAGACACAGGCAAGATCATATTTCAGGAGAAAGAAACCATACATGAAGATGACACAGTAGGTGACCTATATAGCAGACTAATGGCAAAAGGTGCCGGATTGGTATTAAAAACTGTTCAGGCCATCGCTAATGAAGACTACCCTCAGGTTGATCAGGATGAAAATCAGGTGTTAAAAGCTGCCCCAAAAATATTCCGTGAAACTTGTCAGATTAACTGGGATCAACCTACTACAACAGTCTATGATTTTATTAGAGGCCTTTCTCCTTACCCGGCAGCATGGACTACCCTTAACGATAAGAATTTAAAAATATATAAAGCCTCCAAAGGAGATAAAAATCCGGGTGGTAAAGCCCCAGGGGATTATGCTACTGATGGTAAAACGTACTTGCATTTTGTTACTGCCGATGGTCATTTAAATGTTACAGAGCTGCAGATAGAAGGCAAAAGACGCATGGGTGTTGAAGAGTTTTTAAGAGGGAATAAAATATGAAAATTTCAATGATAGCGGCTGTGGCCGAAAACAGAGTGATAGGTAAAGACAATGACCTGGTGTGGCGCCTGCCAGACGACATGAAATTTTTCATGCAAAAAACCACTGGTCATCACGTGATTATGGGGCGTAAAAATTTCGACTCCTTACCTCCAAAATTTAGTCCTTTACCAAACAGAACCAACATTGTCATTACCCGACAGGAGGATTTATTTATTGATGGCGCTCATGTTGTCAACTCATTTGATGATGCACTGCAAATAGCCAGAGATGGTCGTGAAGAAGAGGCCTTTGTTATAGGTGGTGGTGAGATATATAAAATGGGACTAGCGGTGGCAGATATCATGTACATAACTGAGATAAAAGGCTCCTTTGATGGCGATGCTTTCTTCCCAGAGTTTGACAGATCACAATGGATTGAGGTAGAGCGTATCAACCACCCTGCTGATGAAAAGCACAAGTATGAGTTTGACTTTGTAACCTATAAGCACAGATAAACCATGGAGCAACCGCTAACCAAAGAGTTTGAAGTAAAATGGGCTGACCTTGACCCAAACAGGCACATGCGCCACTCTGCTTATAACGATTATGCCGCTCATATGCGCGTGAAAATCTTAGAAGAGGCTGGACTTACCATGGCCAAGATGGAGTCGTTAAAAATGGGGCCAATCCTATTTAGAGAGGAAACAAAATTCTACCGTGAGGTAGGCATGGAAGGTTCTATTACCATAACAGCAGCTTTATCTAAGTCCAGATCAGATGGCAGTAGATGGTCATTTGTTCATGAAATGTACCGACAAGATGGTATTAAAGCAGCCACTATTGAAGTAGATGGTGCATGGTTAGATATCGAAAAAAGAAAATTGGCCATACCTCCCAAAGAAATAGCAGATTTGTTTTTATCAATGCCTAAAACTGAAAATTTCACCTTAGAGCCTTCAAAATGAAAGTAAAGGGCAAAGTTATCTGGATCACAGGCGCCTCCTCCGGTATTGGTGAAGCAGTAGCGTATGCATTGGCAAAAAAAGGTGCAAAGCTTATACTTTCAGCGCGAAGAAAAACAGAACTAGAAAGGGTGAAAAGTTCCTGCCCTGCTGATACTCAAAAACACATTGAACTGCTTCCTCTGGATCTGGCTCAATCTGATACACTTAAATTGATGACTGAAGCTGCTATTCAGTTGTTTGGTCATATAGATATGCTCATCAACAATGGCGGGATAAGTCAGCGCTCATTAGCCGCTGAGACCAGCCCAGAGGTGGACAGAAAACTAATGGAGGTCAACTATTTTGGAACCATTGCCCTTACCAAATACCTCCTTCCTCTCATGATTGATAGGAAGCAAGGCCATATTGCAGTGGTATCCAGCCTGGTAGGGAAATTTGGATCTCCATACAGGTCTGGCTATGCAGCATCCAAGCATGCCTTACACGGCTTCTTTGATTCGCTGCGCGCTGAGCTGTACAAAGACAATATCAAGGTTACCATGGTCTGTCCCGGTTTTATAAAAACCAATGTTTCTGTAAATGCGCTAACTGAAACAGGCGATGCGTTAAACAAAATGGACGATGCGCAAGCCAATGGTATGGCAGCTGATGTGTTTGCCAATAAAATGGTCAAAGCGCTAGAGAATGAAAGGAACGAAGTCTACATAGGGGGCAAAGAAAAATACGGAGTGTATTTGAAAAGGCTTTTCCCTAATCTGTTTGCGAAGATTTTGAGGAAAGCCAAAGTGAGATAACTCACCCACTCCCCTTCGCTCTATTGTACATTTTATTTGGTGGCACCAGAAATATCGAGAAGCTGACATACGGTGTTGGGTCAGCATCAATTTTCATCAAAGCATCAGTCCGGCCATCTCCGGGTTCGGAAATAAACAGATTGATCGGAAATCGGTAGCCAGCCGTTACGCCAAACCAGAGCCAATCATGCAGCTCGCGTTCATAAGTTAAAACAGCACGAATAGATGAACGTCTGAATTCTAAAAGATCGAAGCCATTAAAAAGGCTATCCTGTAGACTATAGCTGGCGCCTTGCAACTCAAGTGCTGCTATAAAATGATTTGAAAGATTAGGCGAATATCTCAATTTGGCACTTTTAGGTAATAGCAACTCATAGCCCCAGTGCAGGGAGAAATCATTATTTAACATCAGTACGGGGTAAGCCGCTGGCTGACCGAAGTCATAACCAAAAGAAAGTCCATACCCTAGCTGCTTGTGTGGTCCAATTTGCTTTCCATAAATTCCAGCTACCGACCATTTTAGTTGGTAATTAATATTCTCGATACCTGGCCGATCACTGTTTAGAGAGCTGTTGAAATATACATAAACGAACTTTTTCTCTTTTAAAACCCGCTGCATATACACACTGAAGCTTAACCGTTTTAAAGACTTATCATCAAAGCGGCTAAATAGAGGATAGCTCTCATCCGACTGCTTGCTGAACTTAAACTGCTCGTGCCTATAGCCAAAACCACCAATGATTTTTGTCCGCTCTTTCAGCACCATCGGAAATTTTAGTTTCCCTTCTCTGATCAGATTTTGTGATACATTGGCCTCTCCATCTCCTACAATCTCAGAAGTGGGAATAACAGTAAAGTCTCTAAGAAGCTCTGTTTCTAAAACCAAAAACTTGGGCCGGGGTTTAAATCGTGTGGCAGCTTCTATAATAGGTGTCTTTTCATCAACACCCT
>NZ_SMLV01000248.1 GCF_009711525.1 Fulvivirga lutimaris | reverse complement strand
AGTGTTTGTTTTTATGTTGTTGGAGTCGTTCTTCCAAATTTAGGCAGCTTCCAACATAGAATTTGTCTGCACTTTGTGAGTAAAGTATATAAACACTTGCCATAAACTACAATAAACAAAAAAGCCCTGACAATTTACATTATCAGGGCTTTATGTACCCGGGGCGGGACTTGAACCCGCACGACCGCAATGGTCACAGGATTTTAAGTCCTGCGTGTCTACCAATTCCACCACCCGGGCATTAACTATCCATAGATAGTCGCAAAAAATAAAGCCACGCTTAACGTGGCTCTCTTTTTGAGCGGGAGACGGGGTTCGAACCCGCGACCTCAACCTTGGCAAGGTTGCGCTCTACCAGCTGAGCTACTCTCGCTTTTCAATGCATTCTCAAAGGCGTTTCCTTCAAGTGGGTGCAAATTTAACTAAGCGTTTTAAAAATGCAATACGTTTTGGATGAAAAATTATTTTTTTAATTCTTTCATCCTCTCTTTATCGCATTGAATAAAATCGGTTATTCCTCTAACTTAGTATGGTGTATGCCATTGTAGATATTGAAACAACAGGAGGTTTTGCTGGTAAAAGCAAAATAACAGAGATCGCTATAGTTATCCATGATGGTGAAAAGGAGGTTGAAACCTATGAAACGCTCATTAATCCTGAGCAGTTGGTGCCCAGCTATATTACTGGTCTTACGGGCATTACCCAACAAATGGTAGATGGTGCTCCTGCCTTTGCTGATGTGGCAGCAGAAATCAATGACATTCTTTCTGATAAAATCTTTGTAGCACATAACGTATCCTTTGACTACTCTTTTGTTAAAAGGGCGCTGGAGTCTGAAGGCTACATGTTCAACAATAAAAAACTTTGCACCGTAAGGCTCAGCAGGCAGATCATTCCGGGTCACAGGTCTTATAGTCTGGGCAACTTATGTGAGTCGCTAGGCATTCAGATCGATAATAGGCACAGAGCGGGTGGTGATGCAAAGGCTACAGCTATTCTTTTTAAGCAATTGTTAGAAAAGGACGAGGATGCTGTCAGAGCAGCTTTGAAGCATAACTCTAAAGAGACAATACTACCACCCAACTTGCCAAAGACTGAGTTTCTGGCCTTACCCGAAAGTCCGGGGGTGTACTATTTTTTAGACGCTCAAAGTGAGGTGATCTATGTTGGTAAGGCCATTAATATTAAGAAGAGGATCATTAGTCATTTTTCAGGTACTTCTAAGAATAACAGAAATCAAGCAATTAGAAATGAAATCCATCATATTGATTATGAGCTTACAGGTAATGAGCTTGTTGCTTTAGTGTTGGAATCTCAGGAAATAAAAAGATTGTGGCCAAAATATAATCGTTCCCAAAAATACATAGCCAACCAATGGGGTATTTACAGATATGAGGATAGGCAGGGCTATATTAGGTTTAATGTCAATAAGCAGGTGAAAGGACTCAAGGGACTAATTCAATTTAATAGTCATGCAGATGCCTTCCATTACCTAATGAACAAGGTAAAGGAGTTTGAATTATGCCCAAAGCTTTCAGGTATTCAAAAGGCTAATAATGAGTGCTATGATGTGGCCTTGGGTTATTGCCGAGGTGCGTGCGGAGGCACAGAGGAGGCTTCAACTTATAATTTAAGGGTGGAAGAATTGATAAAGTCTTTCTCTGATGAAGATAGGTCTTTTGTTATCCTTGGAGAAGGGCGAGAAGAGGATGAGCATTCGTTGATTTTGGTAGAAGGAGGCAATTATCTGGGATTTGGCTTTTGTCATAAAGAAGTTTCAATATCAAATATAGAAGACGCTAAAACTCTGGTCAATAATTACAAACCCACAGTAGAAATAGAGCATTACATACAAAGCTATATCAATAGTCCGGAGGCTAGGGTTTTGGAGTTTAGTTAGTTCTCTGTCATGCCGGAAAAATTGATTGTAAAATCATAATACAATCAATTTTATCCGGTATCTAGATCATATTCAAAGGAGATTACGGATAATTTTCTTTTTGAAAAATGTAAAAAGAAAATTTCCGCAATGACGAAGAATTACCTCCCTGACCCAGGCGGATAAAGAGTTTCAACCCTATCACTTTGATATACCTCTTTTGTATCAATATCCATAATTGACAAATGTTCGCCCCACCCTGCACCGGTGTCCATCATCCAGACTTCACAAAATTTGACAGGCTTAAAATGCTCTAATCTATGGCTTGGAGTATGCCCAACGAACACCTCGTCATAACCTGTAAGCGAAATGTCTTCTTTTCTCATGTGCTGGCCGATGGCCTCCTGGATAAATTTCCTATCCCAGATTAGAGTATGATCGTCTTGCTCTTGAATGGCAAGGTTTGGATCAATACCTGCATGCACAAACAATTTATTATCTTGCTCATAGTAGTAAGGAGCATTTTCAAGCAAGGCTACATGACTGGAAGGCATCTTGTCAGGATAACTTTTAATCGTATTCTGTCCGCCAAATTGTAGCCAGGCATTATCTGGCTCCTCGCCTTTTGCCCATTGCAGTGTCCACCAGTCGTGGTTGCCAAGTAGAAATACCAAATGCTTTATTTTTAAAAGGGTCTCAATACTTTGGTTTGTTTCAGGATAGCCATCACAAACATCGCCCAGCATTATCAGCTGATCCTTGTCAAAATCAAACTGACTTCTTTCAAGGCATTGTAATAATGCTCTACTTGCACCGTGGATATCGCCAATAACAAATCTACGCATAAGTGAATTTAAGAAAGACTTGATGATCTTAGGTATTTAAACACCACTTACCAAAGGTATATCTGTGTTTATCAAATATTTGAGCCATATTTTTTAATATTGCGCTAATTTTAAATCAAAATCGAGCTTATTTCGTTAAGCACTAACTGGAAAGTATATAACCTATGGAAGAATCAGTAAGCGTAGAGAAAAAGAAAGATCATCAGGAGAAGATACAGCAGGTTTTCACGGAGATGGGAAAAGTTGTGGTAGGCCAGGAAGCACTTATCAATCGCTTGTTAATAGGCCTTTTCACCCAGAGTCACATTTTGCTTGAAGGTGTACCTGGTATCGCTAAGACATTAACAGTAAGTACGTTAGCTCAGGTTTTACATCTCGATTTTCAAAGAATACAATTTACCCCAGACTTGCTCCCTGCTGATTTGATTGGTACTATGATTTACAATCAGAAACAGGCAAATTTTGAGGTAAAAAAAGGGCCAATTTTCGCTAATATGATTTTGGCTGATGAGATTAACCGTTCTCCAGCAAAAGTACAGTCTGCCTTGTTAGAGGCTATGCAAGAGAAACAGGTAACGATTGGTGAAACTACCTTTCAGCTTGACAGACCTTTCTTAGTATTAGCCACTCAGAACCCGGTAGATCAGGAAGGTACTTATCCTTTGCCTGAAGCACAGGTTGATAGGTTTATGATGAAGGTAAATGTTGATTATCCTACCAAAGATCAGGAATTGGAGGTAATGCGAAGAATCTCTAATATGTCTTTTGACTTTACTGTAAATACTGTACTTGATAAGAAGGATATTTTCGATATCAGAAATGAGATCAATCAGACCTCAATATCTGAGTCTCTAGAGAAATACATCATCGAGTTGGTTTATGCGACAAGAGATCCAAAGGCGTATGGATTAAATGATGAGGCACATTATATTCAGTTTGGTGTATCGCCTAGAGCATCAATTAATTTGAATCTGGCAGCTAAGGCCATTGCCTATTTTGATGGCCGTGATTACGTGCTCCCTGAAGATATTAAAGAAGTGGCTGCTGATGTGTTAAACCACAGGATTATCTTGAATTATGAGGCTGAAGCCGACAATATTCAGACAAAAGATATAGTAGCTACAATTTTGAATAAAATACCAATTAACAATTAATTAATAAGTACATATATTGTTGAATAACAGTATTTTAGGCCTTTTTTTAAAGGCCTTTTTTTATTTAGTACCCTTCCCTCTTAACATTTGATTAAACTTCTCTTTGCAGAGTTAATAAACGCTTAATATCAATCCGGGCTTGACTTAACATTCACTTACCACATTTGTGGCATAATTAAAAAATACAATTACAAACTAATTCAAGTGATGAAAAAGATTTTAAACTTAATAGCTGCATTTGGGGTAATGTTTTGCCTTTCTTCTTGTAGCGATGATGAAGATCCAATTATAGGCGGATCGAATGAAGATGTACTTGGTACGGAAAATGTAAATTCTAACATAACAACTAATACAACTTGGACTAACAATAACATATACATATTACAGAGTAGAATTATTGTAGAGCCAGGTGCTACTTTAACAATTGAAGCAGGAACTATTATTAAAGGGGAATCTGGTGATGGAGCTAACGCAACTGCGCTAATTATAGCTAAAGGAGCTAAAATAATGGCAGAAGGAACATCTTCAGCTCCTATCATATTTACAACAGATATTGATCAAATAGAAATCGGTGACATTGATAGCCCTAATTTGGATGAGACAAATAGTGGCGAATGGGGAGGAGTAATCATTCTAGGTAACGCTCCTATTTCTGATGAGTCTAATAGTGGCACAGAGCAGATTGAAGGAATACCTGGTGATGTTGCGTTAGCAGAATATGGCGGCAATGATCCTGATGACAATTCAGGGATATTAAGATATGTTTCAATCCGTCATGGTGGAACAAGGCTAGGTGATGGAGATGAAATCAATGGACTTACTTTAGGTGGTGTGGGCAGAGGTACTACTCTTGACCATATTGAAGTTGTTGGTAATCTTGATGATGGAATTGAGTGGTTCGGTGGTACTGTAAATGCTTCTAATCTTGTAGTATGGGCAGCAGACGATGATGCTCTTGATATTGATCAGGGATACAGCGGAACCATAAATAATGCTGTTGTAATTGCATTTAGTGGAACGGATCATGGATTAGAAATAGATGGTCCCGAAGGTTCTGCCGCTGGTTCTTTTACGATCACAAATGTTTCTGTTAAAGGTGCTGATGATGAGATCGCTAACCTTAGAGATGGGGCAACTGGAGCTATCAACGGTGCATATTTCTTTAATTTTGTTTCTCCAGCTACTGATACTAATGGTGCTGAAGAAGGAGGAACTGGAGAAGGAGATTTCACTTTCAGTGATGATAATACTTTTGCTGCATACACTGCAGGTAATCTATCATTTTCAAATATCGAAATTACTTTAGCTGAAAACACGGTCATTGCAGATGTATTTTCAGACTTCACAGAGGCTGATCAAAACGCAGTTACAAATGTTGCTTCAGGTTCAAATTCACAAGGAGCAAATGTTGCTGTTTTTGGATGGACTTTCGCTTCAATGAGAGGTGCGCTAGCTGATTTTTAATACTAAGGTTATATACTTAAAGAAAGGTCTACAGAAATGTAGGCCTTTTTTTATGCGTTGCATATTATGCTAATGTTAATATCGTTAAAAAACGATTAAGCTTCATTTTGTGTGTTTTAATGATGTTTTCTTTTGCTTAAATTTATATTACCCTACATGTATGTTAAACTAATATTATATACTGGCTTGTTAGCGCCATTAATCTTAAAATATTAGTAATCTACTTTTCATTGCCACTCAGTTTAGCAGCAATAGTTTTGCACAAAATTTAAACGAGAGTAATGAAAAAATTATTTTTAACATTTTCTTTATCATTCCTAGTGATTGTTGCTTTTGCTCAAACAGGAACAATCAGAGGAAAAGTGACAGACCAAGAGACTGGTGAAGAGTTAATTGGATCAACAGTGATTATTAAAGGCACTACAACAGGTGCAGCAACTGATTTCGAAGGTAACTATGCAATATCAAATGTAGCTCCAGGCACTTATGAAATTCAGTTCTCATATATTTCTTATCAGAATAAAGTAATTTCAAATGTAGTAGTTACCGCTGGTGAAGTAACTATTCTAAATGTTCCACTTAGTACTGATTCTCAGCAGCTGCAAGAAGTTGTTGTAACTGCCGAAGTAATTAGAGACACTGATGCTGCTTTAGTAACTGTAAAAAGAAAATCAGCTAACGTGTTAGATGGTATCTCTTCAGAAACATTTAAGAAAATTGGGGACAGTGATGCCGCGTCAGCGATAAAAAGAGTTCCTGGTGTATCAATTCAAGGAGGCAAATACGTATTTGTAAGAGGCCTTGGAGATAGATATACAAAAACTATTCTTAACGGTATGGAAATTCCTGGATTAGACCCAGATAGAAACTCTATTCAAATGGATATTTTTCCAACAAATGTGGTTGATAACATAATAGTAAAGAAATCATTTACTGCTGATTTACCAGCTGACTTTACAGGTGGTATTGTTGATGTTGAAATCAAAGACTTTCCAGAAGAAAAAACAATTTCATTTTCTGGTAGTATGGGTGTAAACTCGGGTATGCATTTTAATGATAATTATCTTACCTATGATGGTGGTAGCACAGACTTCCTAGGTTTCGATGATGGAACTAGAGCTATACCTTTTAGTAGTCAATCTAATTTGCCACGTGAAGGGTTGGCTAGTAGCAATCCTCAATTAGCGCAAGATTTAAGAACGTATACAAGTGCTTTTGATCAGACATTTGCACCTACAGAATCAACAAGTTCTCCAAACTATAGTTTCGGATTTTCTGCAGGAAATCAATATAATAAAGATAGATATTCAATTGGCTTCAATTCAGCATTAAACTATAGAAACACTACTGAGTTTTATGAAAATGCTATTGACAATTCATTGTACGAGAAAAATGCAGATAACTCGGTTAATGAATTAGATCTAGATAGAAAAAGAACTGGATCAATAGGAAGCAACAATGTATTCATAAGTGGATTAGCTGGTGTTGCCGTTAAAACCGATGCTTCTAAACTGAAACTTGCTGTACTTCATGTGCAGAATGGAGAGTCTACTTCAAACAGAATACTAGAAGAAAATTTCCTTCAGTCTTTTAATAAATCCGAAAGATTTGCAATTCAATATACTCAAAGAAGTATAACCAACGCCATCCTTTCTGGAGAGCATTATTTGGGAGGATCTGCTATAACATTGGATTGGAAATTGACTCCAACTATCTCTTCTATTCAGGATAAGGACGTACGTCAGGTGCCATTTACTTTAGAAGGGGAGGCACGTGAAATTCAGCCAAGCGAAGGTGGTAATCCAAGGAGACTTTGGAGAAATCTAGATGAGCAAAATGTTTCAGGTAAATTTAGCCTAACTAAGGAATTTCAATTAAATGGAAATACAAGTAAATTGAGTGTAGGATCTTCATATACTTTTAAGAACCGAGATTTTACTATAGACAATTTTGATTTCTTAGTTGCAAATGAAGATCAAGTAAGCTTCGGTGGAGACGCTAATAATTTACTTTCTCCTGAAAATATTTATGACAATGGTACTGGTACATATGTAGCAGGTACCTACCAAGGTTCTAATAGCTATAGTGGAGAGATCAACAATTTTGGAGCATTCATTTCCGGAGAGCTAGCTCTTACTGAAAATTTCAAAGCTATTATAGGCTTAAGAGTTGAACAATTCAGACAACTATATACTGGTGGTGATCAAGATTGGTTTAATAGTAATGGAGGTCAAGGAATATACTACCGCAATACAGAGATACTAAATTCTTTCAAGCCATTCCCAACAGCTAACTTAATTTACAACCTAAATGAAAACTCTAACTTGAGAGGTTCTTACGCTAAAACAATTGCAAGACCTTCATTTAAAGAGAAATCAATAGCCCAAATATTCGATCCATTATCAAATACATTCTGGATTGGTAATATTGATTTGATAGAGTCTGACATTAACAACTTTGATTTTAGGTATGAGTATTATTTCAGAGGAGGACAAACAATAGCAGTGAGTGCATTTTACAAAACTTTTGAAAACCCAATTGAGATAGTGGTAGTTAACCAAAATACGCCAGATCAGTTTACAGCAAGAAACAATGGTAATGCAACTGTTTATGGTGTAGAGATAGAAGCTAAGAAAAATCTTGAATTTATATCTGCTTCTCTAAGCAACTTCAACCTTAATTTGAACACCTCTTACATTAAATCAGCACTTAAAATGGATGATGTTGAATACGATGCAAGGTCTAACAATTTGAGAGATGGAGAGACATTGGAACGCAAAAGAGATATGCAGGGCCAATCACCATACTTGGTAAATGCAGGGCTTTCTTATGATAATTTTGATAATGGATTTGAGGCCGCATTATATTACAATGTTCAAGGACCATCATTAGCAAGAGTTGGTATTGGTAACATTCC
>NZ_SMLV01000282.1 GCF_009711525.1 Fulvivirga lutimaris | reverse complement strand
ATTTTGAAGAAATCAACACTGACCCAACTAACATATCTACTGAGGAAGCAAGTGCAAAATACTTCCTCACGGGAGTTCAATTTAAATTGTATGGACCTGACCGTTATCCTTACTGGAGAGCCCAACTGATTCATGCAGACAGATTTGCTGGTCATTTCACTTTTGGGTTTAACGGATCCTGGTGGAACGATGGTCTTGCCTACACCTATGACCCTGCCTATACTGATGCAGCCTGGGACTGGTTATCTGGGTTCTTTGGTGGTCTCAATAACTTTCGTAACCTAACGGGTGTAGGTGGTGATTTTGAGAATGACAAAATGTATGCTGTAGGGCAGATCATAAGTGGGTTATATTTTCAAATGTATACAGACACTTTTGGTCAAATCCCTTATACACAAGCATTTGACCCTAATGTATTGAGCCCAGTCTTTGATGATCAGGTTACTATTTACAGAGGTATCATTACAGAACTGAATGAGGCTATGGCCACAATAGGAGATGCTACTACAACAGGCACTGGCATTGAAGATTTGGGTGTTAATGATATTTACTGCGGTGGTGATCTTCAAAAGTGGAAGCAATTGGCTAACACACTAAAGCTGAGAATAGCGATGAGAGCTCTAGGTGCACCTGGAGAAAATTTTGCTCAAGCTGCAATTACAGAAGCTCTAAACGCACCACTTCTTGAAAGTGATATATTAATGCAAAAAGACAATGTTATTAGCCAATGGGCCAGTGCTGCTTATGGGGATGTCTGGCATAACTTTGGAGCCGGATCAAATTGGAAAGTAAGCCAACCGCTATTGGATTATCTTAGAAATTATAATGACCCAAGGCTGAGCAAATATGCAAAACCTGCACTTGGCGGCACCGTTACCTGGACAAGGCCAAGCGCCAGCGATAATGCTGAAGGAAACGAAAACTTTGATAAACGTGTAGATTTCATGGTGCAAACCCTTGTGGATGCAGGAGCTAACCCTGTGGTAGAAGATAATGGAGATGAAGTTACCGTCACCGTAGAGGGAGGTAACTTTATTGGTCAGCCAGTGAGATTGAATGGATTCATTTATCCGTTTGTTGCCGATGAATTTTTCTCAGAGCCGGCTGATGCTATCATCAATGCAAAAGGTGGCGATAATATATCGTCAGAGATTGTATTTACATCCGCAGAAGCCTATTTCTTGCAGGCAGAAGCTGCAGTAAAAGGTCTTGGATCGGGCAATGCACAAGCTCTATTTGAAATGGGTATTTCTCAGGCAATGAAAATGTGGGAGGTAAATGATGGAGAAATAGCAAGCTATTTGACCAATTCTGATTTGGCCCAGCTGACAGGAACTCAAGAAGAGCAACTAGAAAAAATTGCTATCCAAAGATGGCTTGCTTCATATACTGATGGTTTTGAAGCCTGGGCTGTAGTTAGAAAAACTGGCTATCCAGCTTCTTTGGCTGCCGGTGTTACTGATGCTGACATATACGCCATGGGTGACATCAATGGTGCCTACCCTATGAGAATGCAGTACGGAAATACTGTTAAAAGTGAGAATCCAAACAACTATCAAAATGCTGTAAGTGATCAGGGTCCTGATAAGCAGGATGTTGCACTTTGGTGGGCTCAATAGACCTTTTTTAAGTAGTTTGAATGTTTCATATCACAAAGGCTCCTTCGGGAGCCTTTGTTGTCTTTCAAACTCTATAAATAGTCCTTTTTTCTAGCTAAATGACACTTCTGCAATTCGTAGAGATGAAAATGTCATTCAGCTATAGAACCACCCCAAACGGCTAATAAATTTCAATCCACCCTTCTAGCTATGTTAATTAGGTTATGAAATGTGACTAATGATCAACATGGTAAAATCACCAGCGGATCTGTTCACTATCTACAAGAAACTATGGAAGTAAAACAAACCACAAGCACTGTACTTACAACACCTTTATCTGAAACCAAAGGGTACTCTGGACCAATCGCTTTGATGGTCTCCTTATTCTTTATATTCGGTATCATCACTGTTTTTAATGATGTGCTCATCCCTCATCTTAAATCTGTATTTAGCCTAAGTTACATCCAGGCAATGCTCATTCAATTTGCCTTTTTTAGTGCCTATTTTTTAATGGCATTACCGGCTTCAAAGGTTATTAACAGGTTTGGATATAAAAACTCAATAGTGATAGGCCTGCTTGTGGTAATGGGCGGCTGCTTACTTTTCTACCCTGCTGCTTCATTGGTATTTTACCCATTATTCCTTTTGGCACTGTTCATCATGGCCTCTGGCATAACACTATTACAAGTTTCAGTAAATCCCTACATCTCAGCTTTAGGTTCACCAGAAACGGCATCTAGCAGACTTAACCTTGCCGGTGGATTCAACTCATTAGCTACAATAATAGGCCCTTTAATAGGCGCTCATTTTATTCTTAGCAATGGAGACATTCAGCGGGGTGCAGAAGCCGTACAACCACCCTACCTTTTTCTTGCAGTTTTTGTTTTGACGGTGGCTCTAGTCATTCATTTTTCTCAATTACCAAAACTGGCCATTGAGACAGAAAAGAAGAAAAAGAAAGGTGCATGGAAGTTTAGGAATTTAAGGCTCGGCATAATTGCTATTTTCCTTTACGTAGGTGCTGAAGTAACCATTGGCAGCTTCTTAATCAACTATTTTTCTTTAGAGCACATAGCAGGACTTTCAGAACAGCAGGCTGCCAAATATGTATCCCTTTACTGGGGTGGAGCTATGGTCGGCCGTTTTATCGGAGTTTTGTTTTTAGGTAGAGTAAAAGTTTCCAAAGCACTCACGGCTGTCAGTGTTATGGCATTTCTATTAATACTTACCTCCATTTTTGCTACAGGGGCCATTTCCATGTGGACCGTAATAGCAGTAGGACTATTCAACTCTATTATGTGGCCTTGCATTTTCCCATTAGCCATTAAAGATCTGGGAGAATATACCAGCCAAGGATCAGGGCTGCTGATAATGGGTGTTGTCGGTGGTGCTATTATACCCTTGATTCAGGGTATTCTCGCAGACTATTGGTCTGTTCAAGCTTCCTTCAGTATTGCACTGATCTGTTATGGCTACCTAATTTTCTATGGGTTGAATGGTTCTAAACCTAAAAATAATCAAGTGGCTGTATGAAAGTAGCAATTGGTATTGACATCGGAGGCACTAACATTAAAATTGGTCTAATAAACAGAGCAGGTCAGCTGTTGCAGGAAAATAATATTTCAGTAAAAGAATGTCCGAGTCACATCACTCTCTTTAAGGAGCTAAAACACAATATTCAATCACTTACATATCAGCTTGAGAATATTGAATTAGCTGGTATTGGTATTGGAAGTCCAGGGGCAAATGTTACCACAGGTGTCATTGAAAATGCTTCAAACCTACCCTGGGATAAATTACCAATTATAGAATTTCTGATTAACTTATTCAATGTACCGACTTATTTAACAAACGATGCCAATCTCTTTGCCATAGGCGAAAAGATTTTTGGTGATGCTCGTCACATGGACGATTTTGTTGTAGTTACACTGGGCACAGGAGTTGGAGCAGGCATCTACTGCAATGGCTCACTATTACATGGAAGAGATGGCCTGGCAGGAGAGTTTGGACATGTAATAGTTCAAAAGGATGGCAGGCCTTGCCAGTGTGGACGAAAAGGGTGCTTGGAGCGCTATACTTCAGCTAGTGGGTTGGTGCTGACAGCTCAAGAAATAATGGATAGTGAGCCTATTAAGTCAAGCAGATTGAAGGATCAACCAATCAAAGAACTAACCTCCATGCAGGTAATGGAAGCTGCTGCTTCAGGGGATTCTATGGCACTGGAAATTTTCAGAATAACAGGGAAAGTGTTAGGGGAAGCACTCGCAGACCTAACAGCTTACTTCAATCCTGAAGCTATCTTTCTTGCAGGAGGTTTATCTAAAGCAGGAAGTTTCCTATTTGAGCCGACAGTACAAAGCTTTAAAGAAAATCTACTAGGAATATATCCTAATGATATACCCATATTACAGGGCTCAATACAAGACAACCATGCCGGTGTTTTGGGGGCTGCTGCTTTAGTATGGGATTCTGAGGGGCAATTTAAAAAAATTCATTCATCAGTAATTTGAAACAATATTATGGAACCAATAATGAAAAACACGACCGATTTCTTTGATAGAAAAAGCTGGGAGTTTTCCTCTTTCACACAAAAAGAAAAAATCCATGTTGAAATCTTTGAACATCCTGAAGAAGCCTCCGCTTTAATTGCTAATGAAATTGCTGAGCTAATCCGTCAAAAAAATGAAAAAGGAGAAACTTGTGTGCTTGGTTTAGCAACCGGTTCTTCTCCTGTAGGAGTTTATAAAGAGCTTATCACGCTTCATAAGGAAGGAAATCTGAGTTTCAAAAATGTAGTAACCTTCAATTTGGATGAATACTATCCAATGAAACCTAATGAATTACAGAGTTATGTGAAATTCATGCACGAGTACCTCTTCGACCATGTAGACATACCTGCAGAAAACATCAACATTCCAAATGGAACATTGGAAAAGAGTGAGGTAGCTGGGTTTTGTGAAAATTATGAAGAGAAAATTGCTTCTTATGGCGGGCTTGACTTACAATTATTAGGTATTGGTAGAACTGGCCATGTAGGTTTTAATGAACCTGGATCTCCAATCCATTCAAAAACCCGATTGATCAACTTAGACAATATTACTCGTATAGATGCTGCTGGAGATTTTTTCGGTGAAGAGCATGTCCCAAGAAAAGCTATTACAATGGGCATAGGCACCATTATGAAAGCGCGCAGAATTGTGATTATGGCCTGGGGTGAAGGCAAGGCCAGCATTGCAAAAGAGGCCATTGAAGGTGCAATGACTGATCAGGTGCCAGCTACTTTTTTGCAAACACACGCCAATACTACTTTTGTACTTGACACCGCTGCGTCTACAGAACTTACCAGGCAAAAAACACCGTGGCTATTAGGCCCAGTTGAGTGGACAGAAGAGATGGAAAAGCGAGCAGTAATCTGGCTAGCGCAAAAATTAGAAAAACCAATTCTCAAATTGACAGATCGGGAATATGCTGATCATGGCATGAGTGACCTGATTTTGGATGATGGGCCGGCTTACAATATCAATATTAAAATATTTAATCTCCTTCAGCACACAATTACTGGCTGGCCGGGTGGCAAACCCAATGTAGATGATACCTACAGACCAGAGCGTGCCAATCCTGCTAAGAAAAGAGTGCTGATTTTCAGCCCTCATCCTGATGATGATGTGATCTCCATGGGAGGTACTTTTATAAGGTTGGTAGATCAGGGACATGACGTACATGTTGCTTATCAAACTTCAGGAAATATAGCGGTGTTTGATGATGATGTGGTACAATATGCTGACTTCTTTGGCGAGCTATTACAAAAGGAGCTTGACACCGATGCCAAAATAGGATCGATCTATAATACCGTACTTGATCAAATAAAAAATAAGAAACCCGGGGAACAGGATTCTCCAGAAGTACAAAAAATAAAAAGGTTGATTAGACGTAGTGAAGCTAGAGCAGGCGCTCGTTACGTTGGCCTTTCCATGGATAATGTCCATTTTATGGATATGCCTTTCTATGAAACAGGTCAGGTAAAGAAAAATCCTCTGGGACCAGAAGACATAAAAATAACCGCTGATCTTATCAGAGAGATCAAACCGCACCAAATATATGCAGCCGGTGATTTGTCAGACCCACATGGCACGCACAGGGTTTGTCTTTCAGCTATATTCCAAGCTCTGGAAGAAATTAAGAATGATGATTTCATAAAAGACTGCTGGGTATGGCTATATCGTGGTGCGTGGCAGGAATGGTCTATTGAAGATATTGAAATGGCTGTACCTATCAGCCCTGATGAACTAATGAAAAAAAGAAGGGCCATTTTCAAACATCAATCACAAAAAGATACAGCTGTATTTCCTGGTAGTGACAAACGTGAGTTTTGGCAACGTGCTGAAGATCGTAATAAGGACACTGCAGACACTTACGACCTGCTTGGCCTTCCTGAATACGAGGCCATTGAAGGATTCAAGCGATACAAATTTTAAAGTGGGACAATAGATTAATACAACCTGGGCAGGCATCGATTGTGAAGCCTGCTCAATGACCTCTAATTCATGAATATCAAATCAACCTTAATTAAAGTCATTTTCTGCGGAATACTACTGCTCAGCAGTACATTAAATGCCCAACAAACTCAATATTACCATATGCCAATGCCAGCAAATATCAAAGCAGGTAATGGGAAATTATTGATAGACAAAAACTTCAGTATCTCCCTGGAAGGTAGATATGATGAGCGTTTAACCAAGGAGGCCTCTAGGTTTTTAAGAAGACTAGATCAAAAATCAGGTAGGTTTTTTATCCAGCACAAAGTAACAGGGGAAACCGAAAATGCCGAATTGGTGATTTCTGTGAGTCAACCAGGTGAAATAAAGCTACATGAAGATGAGAGCTATTCAATCACTGTTTCTCCAACTAAAATTGATCTCAAAGCAAAGACAGACCTTGGGGCTATTAGAGGTCTTGAAACTCTTCTGCAGTCAATTGAAGTAGAAGAAGGTAATTATTACTTCAAATCCTTAATTATCAATGACAATCCAAGATTTGCGTGGCGTGGTTTAATGCTAGACGTATCTCGCCATTATATGCCTATGGATGTGATTTATAGAAACCTTGATGCCATGGCAGCTGTTAAACTTAATGTATTACACCTGCACCTTTCTGACGATCAGGGTTTCAGGTTTCAATCAAAAACGTTTCCCAAATTAACGGAAGTAGCTTCAGATGGTCTTTACTATACTCATCAGGAACTCAGAGATATAATCTCTTATGCCGATCAACGTGGAATTCGGGTAATGCCGGAAATTGATGTTCCTGGTCATGCAACTGCTATGCTCGTGGCCTTTCCCGAGCTAGGTAGTAAAGACACTACTTATACTCTTGAGCGTTATGCGGGCATCTTTGATCCAACTTTGGATCCTACGAAAGATGAAGTATATGTTTTTCTAAAGGCCCTGTTCGAAGAAATGAGTACTATTTTTACCGATGACTTTTTTCATATAGGTGGAGATGAAAACATGGGTAAACACTGGACTGAAAGCAAAAGCATACAGGAATTTAAGAAGAAGCATAATCTTGCTGACAATCATGACCTTCATACTTATTTCAACCTTAGGCTTCAGAAGGTACTTGCTGAACTGGGCAAACGTACCATGGGCTGGGAAGAAATAATGACTACCAAAATGCCCAAATCAGCTGTAATACACTCCTGGAGAGGAGAAAATGAAGGGACAGCAGCCAGAAAGTCATTAAACGAAGCTGCCAAGTCAGGATATGAAACCATACTCTCTAATGGTTATTACCTTGACCTGATGTATTCTACAGCTGACCACTATTTGGTTGACCCTATCCCAGAGGGTTCTGAGCTGTCAGATGAAGAAAAGAAACGCATCTTGGGTGGTGAGATGTGTATGTGGAGTGAGTTGGTTGTTCCTGAAACCATAGATAGTAGACTGTGGCCACGAGCGGCAGCTATTGCAGAACGTCTATGGTCACCAGGCAGTGTGAATGATGTGGACGATATGTATCGTAGACTAGAAATAATAGGGCTTGAATTGGAGGAGCTTGGCCTTAAGCATTATACTGCGCGTAGTGTCATTTTAAGGAAATTGACAAAAGGTCATGACATAACACCGCTCAGAACACTGGTAGAAGTGGTAGAGCCAATGAAGGGTTATACAAGAAACCCGGGGGGTACCATGTATGCCACTTACTCACCTTTTTCATTATGGGCTGATGCTGCAACGGCTGATGCAAAGGTTGCCCGTGAATTCAATAATAATGTTAATCTCTACCTTGCCGGAAACTTTGATGCAAAAGGATTGGCGGAACAACTAACATTGTGGAAAAAGAATCATACTAAAGTCTTATCATTAATTGAGCGGTCTCCTGTTCTTCTTGAAATTAAAGAGCTGTCAGAAAATTTATCAATAACAGCAACTATAGGACTAGAGGCCATAGCGTTTATTGAAAAAGATATAGCTCTTCCTGCCAAATGGTACGAAACCAGTAAAAAAAGCCTTGAAGCTGCACTGGAAAATGGTGGTCGCACAGAATTACAGGTTATCAGCGGCATAAAAATGCTGGTAAATCAAGTAGAAGTGCAGGTGAAGCAGTAATTAGATTTCCTATTTAAATATGTAGTGCTTCCGTAATTACTGGCCTAATTCTAAGCCATCTTGTTTTAACAATAAATCTTGAAACCATATTTTCTGCCATAATGTCACCAAAAGTGGATTGGCATAACCATTGATAAATGAGAAGTACTGAAAAAGTATAAAATAGAATAACAATTATAAATAGGTACTAACTATCATGGGAAAAATTATTGGAATAGACTTAGGAACAACCAACTCATGTGTTGCCGTAATGGAAGGTAACGAGCCAGTGGTGATCCCTAACAGCGAAGGAAGAAGGACTACTCCTTCTATCGTTGCATTTCTTGAGGATGGAAAAGGTGAGAGAAAAGTAGGAGATCCGGCAAAAAGACAAGCCATTACTAACCCAACGAATACAATAAGCTCTGTAAAGAGATTTATGGGTAAGAAATACACTGAAGTAGGTGAAGAGTTAAAAACAGTATCATATTCTTTAGAAAAAGGAAATAATGACACTGTAAGAGTAAAAATAGGTGACAGAAACTACACCCCTCAGGAAATTTCAGCTATGATACTTCAAAAAATGAAGTCTACTGCTGAAGATTATCTTGGTACAGAGGTGAAAGAGGCTGTTATCACGGTACCTGCTTACTTTAATGATGCTGAGCGTCATGCTACTAAAGAGGCAGGTCAGATTGCAGGACTTGATGTTAAAAGAATCATTAATGAGCCAACAGCTGCGGCTTTAGCTTATGGTCTTGATAAGAAAAATGCAGATATGAAAATTGCAGTGTATGACCTTGGTGGTGGTACATTCGATATATCTGTTCTAGAATTAGGAGATGGCGTTTTTGAAGTAAGATCTACTAACGGTGACGTTCACCTAGGTGGTGATGACTTTGATCAGGTAATCATCAACTGGTTAGCTGAAGAGTTTTTGAAAGACGAAAACATAGATCTAAGAAAAGATCCTATGGCTCTTCAGAGGCTAAAAGAAGCTGCTGAAAAGGCTAAAATTGAATTATCAAGCTCAACAGAGACTGAAATCAACTTGCCATACATCATGCCAGTAGACGGTGTGCCTAAGCACTTAGTAAGAAAACTTTCAAGATCTAAATTCGAGCAGTTAGCTGACAGCCTGATTAAAAGATCATTAGAGCCTGTTAAAAAGGCAATGAAAGATGCTGGACTTAGCCCATCAGATATTGACGAAGTAATTTTAGTTGGTGGTTCTACAAGAATTCCTATTATTCAGGAAGAGGTAGAGAAGTTCTTTGGCAGAAAGCCTTCGAAAGGTGTAAATCCTGATGAGGTTGTGGCTATTGGTGCTGCAATACAAGGTGGCGTGTTAACTGGAGAAGTTAAGGATGTATTGTTATTAGATGTTACTCCTCTTTCCTTAGGTATAGAAACCATGGGTGGTGTAATGACAAAATTAATTGAGTCTAACACTACTATTCCATCTAAGAAGTCAGAGACATTCTCTACGGCAGCTGACAATCAGCCATCAGTAGAAATTCATGTTCTACAAGGTGAGCGTCCAATGGCAAATGACAACAGAACCATTGGTAGATTCCACCTTGACGGAATACCACCATCTCCAAGAGGAGTACCTCAAATTGAAGTAACCTTCGATATTGATGCTAATGGTATAATGAACGTTTCTGCTAAAGATAAAGGAACTGGTAAAGAGCAAAAGATCAGAATCGAGGCTTCTTCTGGCTTGACAGATGAAGAAATCGAGAAAATGAAGCAGGAAGCGCAAGCTAATGCTGAATCTGATAAAGCGGCTAAGGAGAAAGTTGAAAAACTTAATGCGGCTGACTCTTTAATCTTCCAAACTGAGAAGCAGTTGAAAGAATATGGTGATAAATTATCAGAAGATAATAAGACTAAAATCAACGGTGCTTTAGAAGAACTTAAGAAGGTTCACCAAGCTCAGGAAGTAGATAAAATAGATGCTGCTTTAGAAGCTTTGAATAAAGCGTGGGAAGGTGCATCTCAGGAAATGTATGCAGCTACAGGCGGACAGCCAGGTGCTGATGCAGGTGCAGCAGGTGGACAACCTGGTGCTGAAGGAGCTGCTCAAGATGCTGCTGATAGTGATGTATCAGATGTAGAATTTGAAGAGGTTGATGATTCTTCTAAGAAATAAATCAACTTTATAT
>NZ_SMLV01000338.1 GCF_009711525.1 Fulvivirga lutimaris | reverse complement strand
GTATTAATTAGCTTTAAATATCCATAAATTATATTCAATATCCATATTTCTTTTGAACAATACGCAATCGATTGTTTTAATTATTTATATTAATGGCATTAAAATTTTTACAATGAGAAAGCTGACTTATAAATTCATTTTTGGGATAATGTGCTTATTTCTGATAAGCTGCTCAGAAGATCAAAAAACTGATAACACAAAATCTACATCTTCAGAAACAAAGGTTGATGCTCAATTTCCGTTTTATGATCCATCACTTTCAATAGATGAAAGGATCGGTGATTTAATTTCCCGACTGACATTAGAGGAGAAGGCGCTGCAGATGACCCATAATACGCCTGCAGTGGAGAGGTTAGGAATAAAACCTTACAGCTGGTGGAATGAAGCGCTGCATGGCGTTGGTAGATCTGGTGTTGCAACTGTATTTCCGCAAGCTATTGGGTTAGGGGCAACATTTGATGCGGATTTGGCTTTAAGGGTTTCTGGAGCTATTTCAGATGAAGCCCGTGCTATGCACAATGCTGCCAAAGCTAAAGGCCATTATCAGCAATATGGAGGACTTACCTTCTGGACACCAAATATCAATATTTTTAGAGACCCACGATGGGGAAGGGGACAAGAGACTTATGGAGAAGACCCTTATTTGACATCAATAATCGGGGCAGCATTTGTTCGTGGACTGCAGGGTGACAATCCTGAATATCTAAAAACTGCTGCATGTGCAAAACATTTTGCGGTACATAGTGGTCCTGAGAAGCTAAGACATCAATTTGATGCCATTGCTACGCCTAAAGATTTGTGGGAGACATACTTACCAGCATTTGAAGTACTTGTTGACACTGGGGTAGAGGCAGTAATGTGCGCTTATAATAGTACTAATGGTGAGCCTTGCTGTGCAAACAACTATCTTATCAGTGATGTGCTAAGAGATCAATGGCAGTTTAAGGGGCATGTTTTAAGCGATTGCTGGGCAATTGTTGATTTTTATAATACTGAAAATGGGCATGGAGTATCTCCATCGGTAGAGGCAGCAGCGGCTTTGGCGGTTAAGAGTGGAGTAAGCCTTAACTGCGGTAACTCTTACCCTGCACTTCCAAAAGCTGTGGAACAAGGGCTGATTACTGAAGAAGAGATTGACGAGCAGCTGGCAATATTGCTAAAAACCAGATTTGAACTGGGCTTGTTTGACCCTGCAGGAACCAACCCATATGATGATATTTCTATTGATGTCGTCAATAGTGATGAGCATCGTGCCTTGGCCAGAGAAGTTGCTCAAAAAAGTATAGTGATGTTAAAAAACAATGGTGTCCTTCCATTGAAAAATGATTTGGCAAAATACTTTATCACTGGTCCTCACGCTGCCAGCACAGAAATTCTGTTGGGAAATTACTACGGAGTAAATCCTGAGATGGTAACGGTATTGGAAGGTGTTTCCGGAGCAATTGATCCGGGTAGTCAGCTGCAATATCGAATGGGTGCTTTGTTGGATAGAGAAAATGTTAACCCTCAGGACTGGGCAACAGGAAATGCAGGAAATAGTGATGCTACTATTGCTGTGATAGGCTTGTCAGGTTTATTGGAGGGAGAAGAAGGAGAATCAATAGCTTCATCAACATTTGGTGATCGTTTGGATTATAACATTCCTCAAAATCAAATCAACTTTTTGAAGAAGCTGAGAGAATCTGCAGGAGAGAAACCAGTAATTGCTGTAGTTACGGGAGGAAGCCCAATGAATTTGGCTGAAGTTCATGAGCTGGCTGATGCTGTACTATTGGTCTGGTACCCTGGAGAAGAAGGAGGTAATGCAGTTGCAGATATAATTTTTGGTAAGGTTTCTCCGTCAGGAAGACTGCCTATTACTTTTCCTAAATCGCTGGATCAATTACCTCCCTATGAAGATTATAGTATGAAAGGAAGAACTTACAGATACATGCAAGCAGAACCATTATACCCATTTGGATACGGATTGAGCTACTCCACTTTTACTTATGACACACCTGTCGTGTCTAAACAGGAAATTATTCAAGAAGATGATATGGTAGCTTCGGTTAAAGTGACTAATACTGGAAGTGTTTCAGCAGAAGATGTTGTTCAGGTGTATTTTAAAGATGTGGAGTCTAGTGTTGAAACTCCTAACTACACTTTGCTGGGAGTTCAAAGGGTTAATTTGGAGCCGGGTGCTTCAAAAACAGTTGAATTTGAAATAGATCCTAAAATGTTACGTATGGTTACTTTGAAAGGGGAGCGTATTTATGAACCCGGTGATTTCAAGTTGTATATAGGAGGATCTAGTCCAATGACCAAGAGTTTTGATTTAGGTGCCCCTAAGATGGCCGAGGTTACATTTACTTTATTATAATTATTATGAACGGATTTATCGGAGAAGACTTTCTTCTTGAATCTAATTTTGCCAGAGAGCTGTACCACGATTTTGCCAGTGATCTGCCAATATTAGATTATCACTGCCATCTTCCTCCAAGTGAGATTGCTTGCAACAGGCAATTTAATACCATCACCGAGCTTTGGATTGAAGGTGATCATTACAAGTGGCGCGCCATGAGACAATTGGGTATTGATGAAAACTTAATTACTGGCGCAGCCTCAGATTACCAAAAGTTTGAGGCCTGGTCTAAAACGGTACCTTATGCACTGCGCAATCCACTTTATCATTGGACTCATCTTGAGCTCAAAAGATATTTTTATATTGACGAAACATTAAATGGAGATACCGCGAGTGCAATCTATGAGGAAGTCAATAAAAAGTTAGCCAAGCCTGAATTCTTTGCGCGTGGATTGGTCGACAAAATGAATGTAGAACTCATCTGTTCTACAGATGATCCATTGGATGATTTAAGTGCCCATAAGCAAATGAGTAATATGACTGATTCATTTCAGCTATTACCGACTTTTAGGCCTGATAGGGCAATACATATAGATCAGGATGGTTTTATTGACTATCTGTCATCACTCTCGAACTTGTGTGATGTAGATATTAAAGATTGGGATTCGCTTAAAGAAGCATTATCTCAGAGGATGGACTTCTTTCATGAGGCTGGATGTCGGCTAGCAGATCATGGTCTGAATCACGCCTATGGTGAGAATTTTGAAGATGTTGAGATCAATAAAATTCTCATACAGAGACTATCGAAGGGTAGTTTATCTGCCAACGAAATATTGAAATATAAATCAGCCGTACTTTGTTTTCTGGGTGAGTCTTATGCGCAAAGAAACTGGACCATGCAGCTACATCTTGGTCCGATAAGGAATGCCAACAAGGCACTTTTGAAAACTTTAGGAATTGATGCTGGTGTAGATAGTATTGGTGATTTTAGGCAGGCCGATCAACTTGCTGCATTTCTCAACAGACTAAATGAAAAAGACTTACTTCCAAAAACGGTCTTATACAATTCTAACCCCGCAGATAATGAAGTTTTTGCCACAATGGCGGGCAATTTTAGCGAGACGGGTGTTAAGGGGAAGGTCCAATTTGGTGCGGCATGGTGGTTCTTAGACCAAAAAAGTGGTATAGAAAAACAAATTGACTCATTATCTAATTTGGGCATGCTGAGTACTTCTATAGGTATGTTGACTGATAGCCGGAGTTTCTTATCCTTCCCAAGGCATGAATATTATAGAAGGATATTGTGTAATACGCTAGGTAATGATATTAAGTCAGGACTATTGCCCAATGACACAAAATGGATAGGAAAGGTTGTTCAGGATATATGTTACTATAATGCCAAAGACTTTTTCAAATTCTCTAATCCAAAGGAAAGCAAGAAAATTTTTTAAACTAAAAAAGCACTGATAGTTATAGGCTAAAGCTGTTCAACAGGTTTGTCGACTTTACTTTTTAGTGAAGACTTACGAACAAGTACTTCAGTATTTAAAATAGTCACTTCTGAAATGGAAGAGTCATGGTTGTCGGTAGTATGTTCTAAGACTCGTCTTGCGGCAATTTCTCCCATCTTAATGGCTGGGTGAGTTATCGTTGACAGAGCAGGGTCAACTATTGAAGCCATGGGGTCATCATTAAAACCTATGATTGCCAAATCTTTGGGGATGTTGACACCCACTTTTTTAGCATAAATTATGGCACTAACAGCGGCAGTGTCATTGGCTGAGAATATACCATCAGGAGGGTTTTCAAGACTTAAGAGTTCTTGTGTTGCCTTTTCACCTTCTTCTGAACTAAGTGTATCAAACAGGTAGATTAAACTTTCATCAACAGGTAGTTTCGCGGCCTTCAGTGCATCGATATATCCTTCTTTACGCTCGGCATAGACATTCCGATGCTGCGCTCCTGCAAAGTGAGCAATACGTTTGCATCCCTGATCTATAAGATGCTGCGTGGCTTTAAATCCAGCAGCATAGTTATCTATAACTACATGATAAGAAGGAAAGCTTTTCGGAACCCTGTCTACAAATACAATAGGAATACCCATATCTACAAACTGCTGAAAGTGATCATAATCTTCAGTTTCCATAGCCAGTGAAACTATCAGTCCGCTTATCTGACTATCGCGAAGTACCTTGGCGTTATTGACTTCATTGTCATACTTATCATTACTCTGACTTATGATTACACTATATCCTGCCTGGCGCGCGCACTCTTCTACACCACTAATAAGTGAGGAAATGAAGGGTCTGTTGATTCTGGAAATCATTATCCCAATAGTATTACTGCGACTACTTCTTAAGCTTGCTGCAATTGAATTAGGCCTATACCCGGCTTCCTTTGCTGCGGCCTTAATAAACTTGGTGGTTTTTTTGCTAATGGTAGGGTGATCGTTTAGTGCCCTTGATATCGTAGATGGAGAATAGCCAAGTTTTTTTGCAAGATCATATATCGTAAACTTTTTCTTATCTGCCATAGCTATCTTTAGGTATTTAGTAACGTAATATCAATAAGTTGCATTAGCTGCGCAACAAAAATACCTCTAAATTGCTATTTTACAAGGATTTGTTTCAAAATGAGCAATTTTGTTGCGTAAATATCCGAAACCGATTGCGATTATTGAACAATAACTACAAAAATCAGATGTTTTAGAGGTGTAGGACAACATATCTATTAGATTACCAGTCATTTAACTATTTCAAGCTAGGGAAGTTTAGTGGATGTCAAGCACAAAACCTTTGCCATGCACATTTTTGATTTTAATATTAGGATCTTGTTCAAGATATTTTCTTAATCGAGAGATGAAGACATCCATACTTCTGCGATTAAAATAGTCATTCTCACCCCATAACTTTTTTAGTGTGCTATTTCTATCCAGAATGGAGCCTTGACTATCATACAAAGCCTTGAGCAAATCTGCTTCCTTTTGAGTAAGCTGAGTGCCATTACCTTTTATCTTGAGTTCCAGATTAGGATAGTTAAAGGTGTAAGCACCTATATTTAGTATTTCAATCTCTTTAGCAGCTTTCGGTTTCGCCCGCTTTACTATGGCCTGAATTCTTGCAAACAGCTCCTCTTCATCTACTGGTTTTACGATATAATCATCTGCACCAAGCTTAAAACCTTTTAGTTTATCTATTTTAAGCGCCTTGGCGGTTAGGAATAAAAAGGGTGTATTTTCATCAATCTCTTTGATTTTAGAAGCCAATGTAAAGCCATCCATTTTTGGCATCATAACATCCAAAATACATAGATCAAATGCTGATTTGGTAAAAAACTCCAGACCTTCTTCCCCGTCACGTGCGAGAGTCACATTATATTCATGCATTTCAAGATACTCCTTCAATACATATCCGAGGTTTTCATCATCTTCTGCAAGTAGTATCTTATGCCCGTTCATATGCCAAAAGTTAAAGTGAAGGTGCTTCCAACATTTTGAGCGCTGGATAAATTGATTTTAGCCTGGTGAGCCTCTATTACTGACTTAACATAGCTTAGTCCCAAACCGAAACCTTTTACATTATGGATGTCTGATGAATCTGCGCGGTAAAACTTATCAAAAATGTATCGCTGTGTTCGCTCATCCATCCCAATGCCGTTGTCTTTTATTTTGATCACCACACTACCTTGTTCATCTGAAGATGAGATGGTTATATGAGGAGCTTTGGAGCAATATTTTTGGGCATTGTCTAACAGGTTGTAGATAATGTTTTTCAAGTGGGTCTCATCGGCAAGTAGTATGCTATTTTTAGCATTGAGGTCTAAGTCAATTATGCCTTTTCGCTCTGAAATCTGTAATTTGAAGTTCTCGGTCACTTTGCTAATAAGGTCGTGCAAATCAATTTCCTTTTTTTCCAGCTTAAAGTTATCTGAATCTACCAATGCCATTTGAAGGATCTTATCAACCTGGTTTCTTAACCTTTTACCTTCGGCATCAATTACATCTATATACCTTGATAATTTCTCTGAGGAGTTTATAGCCTCCGACTTTTTGAGCATTCCAGCCACCAAGTCAATCGAAAAAATTGGGGTCTTGAATTCATGCGTTAGGTTATTGATGAAGTCGTTCTTCATGACTGATAGTCGCTTCTGCCTGCGAATGGTAATAATGGTATAAGAGAAACAAAGTATTAAAAGCGTAATGAAAATTAAGGCGGTTAGCAATGGACCTTTCATTTCAGAAATTAGGAAAAGATCACTGCTTGGGAAGAATAAGCCTAAATGATAATGAAACGACTGAGACTGTTCAGAATCACAGCTTGATATTGACCCTTTAGTTAAACTCACCCAGCCAAAGTCCTTTTCTTCATCGGCCGGACATTCTCTGAAGTCAAGTGTGCTGGGCACACCATCGCCAGCCATTTTTTGAAATAGATTGGTAGAATTAGCATCATTATGAGTGTATATGCCGTAATCAAAAGAGGCATCTAAACCGGCCATATTCACCATCACAGAATCAATAAAATTTCGAAATTTTTGATCTGTTTCAGGAAGCAGCTCATGGTTGTCTACCAATTCTAATACTACCTTGCCATGGAACAAAACATCTTTGTTAAGGGCTTCTTTGACATTGGCGGCAGCCAAATCAATTTTTTGCTCGAAGATTTCGCGGTTAATCTTTATACTGTCTTGCAGCCAGTTGTACTGCACCCAGCATATACCTACAAGGGATATTATCGCTACTGAAATTACCAGTGAAGTGCCTATGTTTCGAGCGTTCATAAATCAATAATAAGGCCTTTAAATCAATTTTAGAAGCAAAATCTTGCCATTGACTTTTCATTAACACTTTTAACATATCGTTTGCAATTATTAACCTGTCATTGGCCCACCGACCTTAAATAGTTGTGTTGATTTGGATCTCACTAAATATTTAAAGTCATGAAACGCATCTTATTATTATCAGCAGTATTATTAATCAGCAACGCTATTTGCGCACAATCGTGCCCCCCAACGGAACCTCTTAAGGTTAGCACGGTCACAGGCACATGGAAAGGAGCGTACAGTTCTTCAGGGCAGTTTATACCATTTGTTTTAAAACTGACCGAAACCTCAGTTGGATTGAAAGCTTCAATTGATATTCCTTCTGAAAAGGTGAAAGGTATTTCTTATGAGGTTGATATCTGCACAGGCCTGGAGCTTCATTTAAAAAGCACCTCAGTGGGCTCGTCAGTAGAATTTATTGGTAGACCCAATGCAGATGGAATAATGACGGGCAGGGTAATATTTAGAGAAGGTGAAGGATCTGAAACTCGAGAGGTATTCACTGCCAAGCGCTCTTAAACACAATTTATTAAGTACTTAAACTCCTTTTAACAACAATATTATGAAAAGTATAATCTCATTAATATTTATAGCAATACCATTTCTTTCTGTAAGTCAGGATTTAAAAGGCCAATGGCAAGGATCGTATATTATCAATGCATATGTAGAAAAGCTGAGCCTTTATGTGAATAGCCATGACTCAGATTCAGTTTCTGTTGACGCAACAGAGAGCAATGCCTTCAATTTAAGGTATGGAATAACTACAAAGAATGATTCACTTATTCTTACCAGAATCAATGGAAAGGGGACTCTAATTGAATTTAGAGGAGTGGTTCAGGATGATTCATATACTGGAAGAATGGTTATCCACGGTAAGAATAAAAATGTCGGTCTTTTTCAATTCATGAAAAGCGATAATCAGTTATATAAAGGAGAAGTTATTCCTGATTTTTCAATCATTACCACCTCAAATGAAACTGTAACCAAAGACAGTTTCAGCTCAGATTATTATATGGTTGATTTTTGGGCTACGTGGTGCAAGCCATGCGTTGCCAAGCGTCCTAAATTAGAGGAGTTAAAGGCTCAAATGGGAGATGAGCTTGAAATAATAAGTATTTCATTAGACAAGGAATGGGCGACTGTAGAGGAGTTTAGAAAAAGCAAATTTCCAATGCCATGGAGGCATGCCATTGAGCCTAAGCAGTGGGATTCACCATTTATTCAGGAGTTTGCTCCTGTGGGCTTGCCTTATGGTTATCTGGTAGACAAGTATGGAAAGATTATAGCGGTAGGCGAGGAGCTGAACGCTGACAAGTTAGTATCTACCATCAAAAGGGTGCTGTTATGAGAGTGTGCATTACTATAATCAGCATGTTATTGGTAGTCAATGTTCATGCACAAAAGGTCAAAGGAAAACTCGTAGATAAATCAACAAATGAGCCCTTGTCTTATGCCACCCTTACTTTGTTTGATGAAGTTGATAAAATAATTGGTGGAAATTTATCTGACGAGCTTGGTGCATTTGAGATTGTGATTAATGACAAGGTGGCACGTATTGAGCTGAACCATTTAGGGTATCAACCTAAGATTTTTACGAAACCATTTAACACTGAAGATTTTGAAGTAATAACTCTAGCCATAGATGCGCAAGAGCTAGATGAAGTTGTAGTTGAAGCTGCGAAAACTACAAGAGAATTTAAAATTGATAGAAAGGTTATTAATGTTGGCAGCGACTTACAAGCGTCTGGAGGAACAGCCCTTGAGGTATTTCAGCAGTTGCCAGAAGTGGAGGTAGATCCTATTTCTTCAGATGTGAGAATAAGAGGAGCGAGCGGGGTTCGGGTGCTTGTTAATGGCAAACCATCACCGCTCAATACATCAGATTTGTTAGAGCAAATAGATGCTAGTCAAATAGAAAAGATTGAGATAATTTCTTCACCCTCGGCAAAATATCAGGCAGATGGTCTATCAGGTTTGGTCAATATTGTTTTGAAAGATCAGGTTATTGAGGGCTTAAGAGCCACTACTAATATTTATGCACGAACTAATCCTGGTTATGGAGCAAGCGCAAATGTTGTTAGCGGGTTTGGAAAGGTTAATTTACAAGGGGGTATTTCTTACCGTGATAACTACTTTTTGAATGAATCAACAAGCCAAAGGGAGTTTCAACAAAGTGGTCTTGGTCAAAATGTTAGTTTAAGAAGAGAGTTTGAAGGATCTGTTACCAATTATAATATCAAAGCAGATGTATTTCTCAATACCAACAATGATTTGTCAGTTTCTTTTAACTATACTAATAATGTTCATGATATCAATCCTATCACCAGAATAACGGAGGCTGGAACTGGCCAATCAAGGACGAATAATTTGTTTAACACTCACGAGCATAGTAGCGATGTTTATAACCTCAATTATCAAAAACGTTTTACAGGTGAGCTGAAAAGACATTTAGATATTGATGTCAACCTAAATGATAATAAGAACAACTTGCCGAGTGTAGCCTCAGAAGATGGGGTTGAAACTTTAAACAATCAACTAAAATTTAATAATGCTATTCTTAATACGGCCATTGACCTTTACTGGCAGTTTAATGAATCTTCCTTTTTCGAAACAGGAGCTCTGTTTACTCATAAAAGGATTGATAATCAATTGAGCTCAACACAGAATGGGGTGGAAGATTTCTTTTTTTATAAGTACGCTGAAAACACAATCGCAGGATACTTTTTATGGAATAAGCAGATGGATAAAATTGGCATAAAAGCAGGTGTTAGAGGTGAATATTTTCAATCTGATGGTGATATCAATAATGAGGAGGAGGCTATCCAACGAGAATTCACTAATTTATTTCCATCACTACACATTAGTTACAAACAATCCGACCAATTGAACTTCTCTTTTGGTTATAATAGGAGAATTAATAGACCCAGCTTCTATGACCTTAATCCTTATACCACCATTAACGATCCTTTGTTTATCAGGGAGGGCAACCCAGAGTTAAGGCCCGTGTTTACAGATAACATGGAACTTAATATGCAATATAGTAAAGGCTCTATTTCAATTAATAATGCTGTATTTGGTAGATATACCAGTGATCTTATTAATCGCACTTTTGATATTAATGATGCCGGAGTTACCATAATGAAGTTTGAAAATGGAGGTGAGAGTTACACTTTAGGTATTGAGAATACAGTTTCAAAGGACCTTTCGGAGGCAGTGTCCTTTTCATTAACATCTGCGGCACATTACCGGGAAGCTGACCCCATGATTGATGACTTTTATCACAAGCATCAATATGGGTATAGCTTTAGGTCAAAGCTTAAAGCAGAACTAACTAAGTCAATAACTGCTGACTTGCAGTGGAACTATTATGGAGTTTCTAAGAGGTTAAATAACAAATCTGAGGCTTATAATTTTGTGAATTTGGCATTACAATGTAAAGTGTTAAACAAGAAGGGAACTGTTACTCTAAGAGTGAGTGACCTTTTTGATACTAACGTTTACAGAAATAAGAGAATTAGTAATGCAATAATTGAAAATATGCGCTGGAAGGGGCAAACACAGACAGCAACATTGTCTTTTTCATACCGATTTATGAAAGGTAAAATAGTGAATAGAAATGCTACAGGTAAACGATACAGCGAATCTGGTGCATTGGAATAGTTGTTACTTTATGGCCAGAGGGTTATTTCCTGTTAATCAAAACTTTACTAAAGTTGGTTTAACCAAAACTAAGACCTTTTAACTGGTATATCTGCATACCATTGAATCATGAATAACTATGTTCATTTCCGTTCGTTGTTGTAAATGGTAGCTGTAATCGACAACTAGTCAAAAATTCCCGTAGCCAATATAGACTTTTATGTTGAGCCAAGGCTACTGATTCGTACAGACAGGTGCCCTTTTGGGATAACATACTGCATCTTATTATTCAACTAAATTTTAAAAAACCATGAAAACGTTAAAAACCAATTTTTCGGTAATGATTATTGTAATGGTGGCTTTAGTATCATGTAATCAAGAGAAAGTAGATCAGCTTTCTGAAGAAAATCAGCAGTTGTCTACAGAGAAAGCTGACTTAAATACTCAGCTTGAGAATTACATGAAAACTTTTAATGATATAGAATCTAACCTTGCTGAAATTAAAGCCAGAGAGGAGAAAATTAATCTGAAGACTTCAGACAATGTGGAAGATCGTAAGGATGCGAAAACCGCTATTGTTGAGGATATTCAGGCCATTAATAGCTTAATGATGGAGAATAAGGAGAAGATAAGTCAACTTCAGAATGAGCTAGAAAGTACACATAGTGAGTTCAGAAAAATGGTGGCAAGTCTTAATAGAAGAGTTAAAGAGAAGGACAATGAGATTGTGACCTTAAAAACTGACCTTGAGCAATTGAATATTGAGAAGAAACAGCTTGCACAGGCGGTTGTACAACTTGAGACTTCTGTGGATACGCTGGAAAATAAAACAGCTATTCAGCGCAAGGTTATAGATGCGCAAACCAACATTATTGCTGACAAAGAAAATGCTTTGAATACTGCTTATGTAGCCGTAGGTACCTACAAAGATTTGAAGGAAAATAAAGTGATCAATAAAGAAGGAGGCATATTGGGTATCGGTAGTACTGAAAAGCTGAGCGATGATTTTGATCAAAAAGCATTTAATAAAATTGATATCAAGGATGTGACAATTATACCATTAGCTTCTGAAAAAGCTGAGTTGGTGACAACGCATCCTAAAGGTTCATATCAACTAGCAATGGACGATGTTGCAAAAACTGCACAGCTCCATATCCTGAATCCAGATGAATTTTGGGCATCTTCCAAATACCTGGTGCTGATGGTGAACTAAGGCAAAATTTATTTACAGAAAGGCTGTATCAATTAAGACCAATAGACGTTTAATGCAATATTGATTTGATACAGCTTTTCTTTTTTATTCAAGTCAATGAAACCCAAAAATCTACAGAAACAAATTATGAAAAAACCAATCACAATATTGCTAGCCGTGTTGCTTATAGCATCGTGTAAAAGCAATAAAAAAGTTACAGACCTTTCAAACAAAGATGCCCAGCAGGAGACAGCAACGGTAACTGAAAAACCTATAAAAGGGGAGATCAAAGAGCCTGCTACACCTGCAAAAAAAGAGGTATCTATGGCAGAAAGGCAGCTTACACTTACTAATTATTTCAATGCTATAGCTAATGCCAGCAGCACCACTTCTGCTAACAATAGTATTAATGAAGCTTTGGCACTATTTAGCACATCTTCAGCACCAGTTCTTATTGTGATTCACAGAGACGGTGATGTTGTAGACTATGACAAGCCAACGGTAATTAAAGACTACCTCAACTATCTAAAGGATCAGAAAAAGAACATCAATAGGATTGAGACCATGGAGCTGGATAGTAATGGAAAAATTAAATCACTTGAATTAATTAGAAGTAAATAACATATGAAAAATACAATCATAAAATCGACATTCTTTATAGCGATTCTCTTTTCTGTCATTTCGATGGGTTCAGTAAATGGACAAAGCAAGGATATTAGTCCATCGCGAAAGCAAGCCATTGACTCATTGGCATTAGAAAAGGTAAGAGACCTAAGTAAATACATCGCCATTATTGGTGACAAGAAAACCCAATACACAGAAGCTAACCGGGTAATGGACAGAGCTGAGGAGCTCTTTGCTCCAGGTAGTGAAATGGGAGTTTCTTCACTTACCTCAAACCAGGTGGAGTACTATGTGGTGAGAAAGTACTTTGAGCGCCTGATGGCACTTAACTACGAAAAGGTAAAAATCGAGTGGTACAATATCCATTACATCAGCGATTTGGAAAAACAACCTGACGGCAAGTATGTTGGTGTTGTTACAGTATATCAAAAATTTGAAGGCTCCAACGGAGACGAAATGGTCTATAAGGATACTACCAAAAAGGACATCACCATTTATGTAGAGAAAAAACAAACCCAAATAGCGGGCAAAGTCATTGAGTTTTGGGATGTAATGCTTGGTGATATTAAAGTGACAGAAACCACTGCATGAGATCATTAGGTTTATTAGCAATTACTACAGGTTTGTTGCTAACATCATTTCACTCACAAGCTCAGCTTGTGAGTGAAAGTGATGATGAAAGTAAGCTCTATGCCGAAACTAAGCAGCTAAATCAGTTTTTCAGAAGGTTCAATGGCGAGGAAGATGAAAAAGGGAACCGTTATTACGCGAAGGACAAAGAATACAGAAGTGTAAACCTGAGAAAGAAATATCTCCCCATTTTATTTGATAAGGAAAACGCCAGTCTGTCACGGGATTTAAAAGTTGAATTTGCTGATCAGGTACTGGATAAAAAGAATCCGGCTTTTCTTAATTTCCATGATAACAATTGGTTTGCTGAAGTCAATACCATTTTCATGTTAAAGGGTAAGGCTCAGCCATTTACCCTTTATCTCCAGCTGGAGAAACAGAACGATGGCTCAAAGTGGGTTATATATAATGTGTATTCACCTTATCTGGCAAAATACTTTGATCGGGATACCTCTCAGACTAAGAATTTTCTGCATCCTATGAGTCATGAGCTTGATTTTATGAACTTCCGCAAAGCATTTGACCATTCAGAAGAGGTGGCTGCATATACTAATAAAGATTACCAGTCAGATCAGGTTTCTATCTTTATTTATGAGATTAAAAATGGGAACCTTAAATTTCAGACCGTTACCTCACTTAACTTTCACCTCTTTCAATTGGACGGCTGGTATCTTCAGTTGTCTGAGTTTAACAGGCCGGGTTATAACAGAGGATGGCTAATATCAGATTTGGTAAAAGTAAATAATGAAGAAAAGGGCTTGCTTAAGAGCCACATTATGCATGAGAAATAAGCTTAAAGTATTGGCAGTGTGGTCACTTTTGTTGCTGGCCATACCCGCTCATTCGCAGACAGAATTTAGTGAAGAGGAAATTGCGTCTTACGAAAAGGATGTAACAGACATGATTTCCTTTTTGGAATATATGCTAAATACAGTGGGCAGCTCAGCTACTTCAGCAAGAGATAAGGAAGTAATCATCACCCAAAGTTTTAGGAAGATATTCAGAGATGATGAGGTGCAGATTGAAGATGACCTGGACGAAAACCGGGATGTGATTACTAACAAAAATGTAAGCGCCTATTTCAAGGATGTAGATTTCTTTTTTGAGGGAGTTCAATTTGATCTGGATATCAATAACATTTCGAATAAGCTCAATGCAGGAGGCAATCTGTTTTTCAAAGTAGAGCTGGTCCGTACACTTAAAGGGTTGAACCATGAAGGCGATTCTGTAAAAAATTCAAAACCCAGATTCGTTGAGCTGAACTACAATCCGGAGATCAAAGATCTAAAGATTGTAAGTATCTATACTAATGAATTTGACCGCTCTAAATACCTTAAAGAATGGTGGGCCAATCTGTCCTATGGGTGGAAATCTATATTTAAAGAGAAGTTCAATATAGTTTCTGATGAGCCAGGCTCTACAGTATTGAAGAAAATGTTGGAGGCTAGCAGCTTAGATCTATCCGAAAACCAATTGCTTCAGGATATCGATCCTTTAGATGAATTTAGACAGTTGCAATCTCTGGATTTATCATATACTATGATCAGTGATATTACTCCGTTGAGGAATCTGAATAACTTAAAAACCCTAAAGTTAAATAATACATTAGTTACCAATATAGAGGGACTCAAATACGCTACCGGCATTGAGACACTTACTTTAAATGCTACAGCTATTGATGATATAAGTGTTTTAAGTGGCTATAAGAACCTCAAGAGCCTTAATATAAGCGGCTCATTTATTAAGACACTGGCCCCACTTTCTTCGCTAGCGAATATTCAATCCCTTGACTTTTCAAACACTTCAATTAATGACCTTTCTCCATTATCGGGTATGGGAAAACTGGAGTTGTTGTATGCATCTTCTTCCAAAGTGACTGCTATTGGTAATTTATCTCAATGCACCAATATGAGGGAGTTGTACTTGGATGGTACCAGCATTATTTCCATCCAGCCTTTGAGTGAGCTTAAAAATCTGGAAATATTGAACATTAGCAATACCAGTGTGAATGCACTGAAGGATTTAAACAGTCTGAAAAAACTAGTAAAGGTGTACTGTGACAACACATTGGTGAGCAAGGAGCAGGCTGAAGCTTACATGAAAGCCAATCCACAAACATTGGTAATATATGAGTCTAAAAACCTAAAAACATGGTGGATAGAACTGGAAGATGATTGGAGAAATGTAATTAAGAAAGTGGTGAAAGTGGGTGATAATCCTACTGATGAAAAGTTGGCGCGGATTGCACTTATAGATTCATTGAACATTAGCGACATCAAATCTATATACTCATTGGCCAATTTAACGCGGATGCCACAGCTGACTTATTTAAACGTCAAGGGTACTTCCATTAAGGAATTAGAGGAAGTGAGCGAGCTAAAAGCTTTAAGGCATCTGGTATTTAGCAATACCGAGGTAGCGGATTTAGAGCCTTTATCTGATCTCAAGCAATTGAAAATTGTTGAGGCCAATTATACTGGCATCGAAAGCTTAAATCCGTTGGCCAACTCACAAAGTATTGAAATGGTATATGCTGACTCGAGCAAGGTTTGGGACACAGAAGTCATAGATTTTTTAAGATCGCATCCGAAGGCTACAGTTGTGTATAAAAGTCAGGATTTAGAAAAATGGTGGAAGTCACTACCGGATCTTTGGAAAGGCATATATCAACAAAATATGCCATTGTCTGATACTCCGGATAAAGTAGCATTGCATAAGTTGAGTCAGCTTGAAGAAATACAGTTTGAAAGAGAGAATGTTACTTCGTTAAGTCATTTATCTGGGTTGATCAGGCTTAGAAATTTAAATTTTAGCGAAACTGCTATTTCGGACATTAGCCCACTGGCAAGACACTTTTACCTGGAGCAGCTCAATATGAGTCAAAATCCAATCGAAGACATTTCTCCTATTTCAGATTTGAAAGAATTAAGAATGCTTGATATTTCAAACACGCTGGTTGATAAGTTAGACGGCATTGAAAATCACAAAAACCTTGTCTATTTTGACTGCTCTGGCACACAAATAAAAAGACTTGATGGATTGGAAGGTTTACAATACCTGGAAACGCTTAATTGTTCAAACACCAGAGTTAAACACCTTGATCCAGTTTATTATTGCGACCTGAAACTTTTAAAGTGCTTCAGTACTCGAGTTAGAAGTAATGATATTGAAGAATTTCGGTTGAACAATCCAGATTGCAACATTCTATATTATTGAAAGTAAACTCTCGTTTACAGCGAAAAGCTAAATTGTAATATTTCGTTCTAATCAATTGATAATCAGAAGTGTAAAAAATTCACTTCTAGATATAGTATAATTAAGTTTTATTTTAGATTATTTAAACGCATAC
>NZ_SMLV01000157.1 GCF_009711525.1 Fulvivirga lutimaris | reverse complement strand
ATAGTCTGAGAGTTGACAACGACAGTTTGAACTTAATTGTTTGGTCCGAAGACGCTAGATGGCTACAGGCATTCGGAAGAGTTTTTCATGGAAGAGACACGATTATTAATTTCACAAAATATCTACACAATGTTCCTGGTTACTCGATTTCAAAAGTTGGAAGGCAAGACGAGCCTGAAGTTATTTTTATTCGACCAGATGTTGCTATTTTACATGAGTACCATGAACGGGAAGGGCAAATTATAAATAACGTTGTTACGCCAACAAGAAGAATAAATACCACTTATGTTATGTCCAAAGAAAACGGAAATTGGCAAATCCGAGACAAGGTAACAATGGACGAAAGGGAACGCTCAAAAAAATAATGGGTAAATAAAACAAATGGTAACAACACCCATACACAATGCCCTTCGGCACACTGTACAGAGCCAAACGTTGGAAAAAGTCGATTATCAATTTTATTCAGTAAATTAAAATCAACTTAAAATTCCATTTTCATGAAAATTGTCTTAACACTGGTTTTACTCGGTTGTTCATTCATTTCTTATTCACAAAGCGATGACACTGCTGCGCTTGATAAATTGTGGGATAAGATTAGCCAAACAGTAAGCACAGGAGATTTTGAAGGGTATAGTGCCCTTTTTCATGAAGATGCCATCCTTGTGTCTTCAACTAATCCGGAAAGTTCCAGAGCCATTCTTATCTCAGAAGCTTTAATCAACTGGAAACAAAACTTTATTGATGTTAAATCTGGAAAAATGAAAGCTGGTGCGGAATTTCGGTTCAGTGAGCGTATCATTAGCACTTCAGCGGCAAATGAAATTGGAATATTTAAATTCTCGTCAACTGATAAAAATGGCGATAGCCAAATAGCGTACGTTCACTTTGAGGCACTATCAATAAAGAAAAATGGGCAATGGTTTATGGTTATGGAAAAGCAGAAAGCTTTGGCATCAGAGAAAGAATGGGAAACGCTAAAATAAAAATCCCAGCAATAAAAACAGATAGACTATTATTAAGACCAATAGTCAAATCAGATATTGACAATATCTACAATGGGCTTTCCAATCCAGAAGTGATAAAGTATTATGGTGTAAGCTTTGATAGTCTGGAAGCCACAAAGGAGCAAATGGAGTGGTTCGAAAAATCGAGCCAATGCTGGTGGGCCATATGCTCTTTAGACAACAAACAGTTTTATGGAGCAGCAGGAGTCAACGATATATCATTGCCTCATAAAAAAGCAGAAATTGGATTTTGGTTACTCCCCGACTATTGGCGAGAAGGGATTATTTCAGAGGCAATACCTTTGGTAATCAATTTCGGTTTTAATCAACTTGAACTCCATCGCATTGAAGGCTTTGTAGAAACCGAAAACCAAGGTAGCAAACATACTTTGGAAAAAGTCGGCTTTAGATACGAAGGCACAATGAATGACTGTGAGATCAAGAATGGAAAGTACATTAGTATTGACATCTATGCTATTCTAAACCAATCGCAAAAAGTGGTTGACAAGGAAAAATAGCATATTTATAAGCGTGGACTAAATTACGAGCTAAATACTACCGGCTTTTACTGATCGCTAAACAACAACTCACAACGATCCATCCCATTTCACCAGTTCTCTATCTAAGAATTCAATACTTCTATCTGAAGCGGTAACACGACTGTTTACGGTATCGTAACTTCAACCATGATCAGAACAACTACCAGCCTCATGCTGCTCGCCCTATTATTGGCTTGCAACGGGCCTCAAACGAAACAACAAAAAACATCATTTGAGTTAGAAGCCACTTTAGTTGCACTAAACAACCAGCTTATAAAAGCTACACAGGACCAGGACTTTTTACAAATTGAGAATCTTTATGTTAATGATGCCATCTTGATAGCAGAATATAACCCGCTCATTAGTGGCAGGGAAAATATTCAAAAATATTATAATGAAATATTCAAAAGGCAAGAAGTCACCGAATATCAAAAAGAGGCAACCGAGCTATTTGACTTTGGTGAAACTATTCTGGAAATAGGAGACTTCAAGAAAACCTTCACTAATCTGCAATCTCAGGAGGGTAAGTATTTCAATGTTTGGCAAATGTCTGATGCCGGAACTTTACGGTTAAAATCTGAAGCTTTTGGCTACTATCATCCAATCGATTCGCCAACGGCCTTAAGGGTTTACCTACCTGAAGAACGAATTACACCCATAAAGACCTCACTTGAACTGGAGGCTTATCATGCACTCAATGAAAACTGCGTGCGCGATCGTGATACTAAAAAGCTACTCACTTCCTATACCGATGATGCCATCTATTACCCTTTCGCTGATACCAAAAAAGCGGGGATTGAAGTGCTTACCGAACATTTTACCGCATATCATGCGCCTCCTGTAAAAATCGATTCTATAGAAATAGAAACCTTTGATTACATTCCTGTGAGTGATGGTATCATCCAGTATTCGCAGTTCTTTGTCAAATGGACAGTACCGGGGTTTTCTGGCACTACCCAGGGTGCAGGCCAGATTTATTATAAAAGACAAGCTGACAACTCATTAAAAATCTACAGGCAGACAGGTATGCATGTTCATCATGAATAAACTGGCTATATTGGCGTTATTACTACCAGTTAATGATTTTATTTTAGAAGTAGTATTACCAAAGAGAAAGTAAAATGAGTTCAAAGCAATTTGGCGGAAAGATAAAAAAGGAGCATTTAGCGCTTTATGAGCAATCACCAAACTGGCGCAATGGCAAATTTCAAAATTTAGAAGAAACGAGTTTGTCTATCAGCTTATATAAAATACCCGGCCTCATTTACAAGCAGCTGAAAGGGCGTAAAGATCGTGAGCCAAAAGCACCACTTCCTATTATGCCGTTTGATAAGGAGGCCTTTTTGGCACCTTCAGCTCAAATGAAATTTATCTGGTATGGCCATTCGGTAATCCTGATGAGATTGAATAACAAGACCATTCTCATTGACCCAATGCTAGGGCCTAACACCTCGCCCATTGCTCCATTCGGGACATATCGGTATTCTGAAAACACGCTGGATCTGATAGACCAATTTCCTGAAATTGATCTTTTGATGATGACGCATGATCATTATGACCATCTGGACTATGATAGTATCAAGAAGCTGAAGCACAAGACTAAAAAGTATTTTGTAGGCATGGGTGTAAAAAGGCATTTGGTTAAGTGGGGTATTGAACCAGACATCATCACCGAGTTCGACTGGTGGAACAACCAAAGCTTTGAGGATATTTCCATTACTTATACCCCAACCCGCCATTTCTCTGGGCGCGGACTTACGGACAGAGCCAAGTCACTGTGGGGTGGTTGGGCATTTAAAACTGCTAACGAAAACATCTGGTTTAGTGGCGATAGCGGTTATGGGGCACATTTTAAGGACGTTGGTGAAAAACTCGGGCCTT
>NZ_SMLV01000300.1:5407-11764 GCF_009711525.1 Fulvivirga lutimaris | reverse complement strand
CATGTATATATTGATGATTATAATTTATTATCTTTATTAAAATAGAACAGACATTATATAAAAATTGAATATGAGTTTATTTGACAAGTTTAAGTGGGTTTTAAGTATTCTTTTGGTTTTTGTTATTGTGCTTACTACAAACCTGATTGATAAAGATAATTTTAAGAGGTTAAGAAATTCAATTGCCACCATTTATGAGGACAGGCTAATAGCCAGTGATTTGATATTTGAGATGTCCTCATTGATTCAGAAGAAACAAATGGCCTTGATTACTTCTGATTCCGTATTTATAACAGAACAGAATTCAAAAATCAATAAGGACATACGAGGTATTATTGAGAAGTACGAACAGACAAAAATCACCCCTGAGGAAAGAACCAGTTTTGATAGCTTCAAGAACCATTTTGAAAACCTCACCAATCAAGAGGTTGAATATATCAACACTGGTTTTGCTAGCAATAAAGATTTGTTGAATAGTATCAATGGATTAAATAATGATCTTTATAACTTATCCAAGGTCCAGCTTAAAGAGGGGAAAAAGCAAATGTCATTTAGCCAAAAAACCATGGATACTATAGAGCTATTTACACAAGTTGAAATAATTTTCCTGGTTGCAATGGCTATCCTTATTCAGGTAATTATTTTATATAAGCCTAAGAAGAGTTAGTGAGTGCCTGCTCTAATACGTTTAAGTAGCATGCCTTAATCCTACCGATTTGTCATAGTATATTCTTATATTGACATACATCAAACTCTAGTGTTATGAGGAAGCAATTATTAATTATTCTAATCTTAGTCAGTACGGGTCTTTCTGCAAATGCTCAGGAACAAGTTTATGAATTTAGAACCTATGAATTGGATTACTTTAAATCTGCAGATGTACTCCACAACTACTTAGAGAAGGCACTGATACCAGCGCTAAACAGGCAAGGAGTAAAAAATGTGGGTGTGTTTGAAGAAACAAGCAATACCCTTCCTAAAAAGATATATTTGCTGATTCCTTATAAAAGCATCGTGGCTTTCCAATCCTCTGGAGATGTATTATTGAAGGATGAACAGTATCTGAAAGATGCAGCTCCCTATTTGAAGGCTGACCCTGACTCTATGCCTTATGACAGAATTAATACGGATCTGATCAGGTCTTCTAAAGGATTCCCAAATCTTGTAAAACCAACCGATGATTTGAACCTATTTGAGCTAAGAATCTATGACAGCTATAATGAGGATGCCTTGAGAAGAAAGGTAAAAATGTTTGACGATCATGAGTTTGACATATTTGCAGAAGTGGGCATGTCAATGGTGTTTTTTGGTGCTAATGTAGCGGGTGATAAGCTGCCTGCTCTTACTTATTTATTGGCCTTTGGCGACATGAAGGAACGCGATGAGGAATGGGCTAAGTTTGTTGCTCACCCCGAATGGAAAAGAATATTGGGGCTGGAGGAATATGCCAACGCCATGAATGAAATTACCAGGATTTTTCTACGCCCACTGAGTTATTCTCAGTTATAGTCGTTAGCAAAACTAGCTTCACTGACAGTAATCAGAAAACTTCTTTAAATACAGTTTTGCCTTCGTTTTCAATTGGATATGGGGCAAGGTGAGCGTGTTCTGCATCATAAACTTTGCCTGATACCTTTTCTACGTTGTAAGAGGACTCTTGATATTCTGAAACTACACTTACAGCGTAGTAGTTTTCGTTTTCATAGATGGTCATATCACCCTCAAAATTGGCTACATCAAATGAACCAACTACACCACTGTTATTAATGGCTTCAGTAACAAACCGGACATGCATCTCTGTATCTTCAGTTGGTTTGTAAAATTCTATAGCCTCTTTATTGTCTTGAGCTCTATTAAAAACGGGACTTTTACTGGTGGTTTTTTCAACAACATGAACCATAGCATCAAAATAAAATGCTGACCCTAAAGGAAGGTATTTGATAGGGTTCCTAAATGACACATACACTTCCTGACCATCGGTCATGACTTTAATTCGGGCAAAATTTTGAATACTTGCTTTTTCATTAAGCAGCTCCAAAGCCAACTGCACAATAGAGTCCTTCCCTAGCTTTATGACTTCCTCTACGTCTTTATTCATTGTAATCTCTTGAGCATAGCTGGCGGTGTAATTTATTATTAAGGAAAACAGCACGAATACCTTCATCATTTTCAGCATAAGTATTCTGGTTCTTTTGTTATTACAAATTTTAGATAGCGCATTAAAAGCATTTTGAAATAATATTACTGTTAAGCTACTACTTACCATAAAGTAATTGCCATGTAGCTCTACTTTATTTCTTATCGCCATCTTCATTTATTACCGCCCGTGCTACCCAAGGGAATTTTGAGTAATCAATTTTTGCAAAGTCACCCAGAATAATACTGAGACCCATAAATAAGAATCAAGGAGTTTGGAATAAGGTAAAGTTCCATTTTAATAACATAATAGCCAGGTCATGGATAAACCCACATACAACTAAAGTGATTATCAGCGATAATGCTGGTGGAAAGATGAATTTCATTGGTTTGAAAATATATTTCCCCAGATAATATCCCCAGATGGGATTCCAGTATTGCCAAAACATTGAAAATTTTCCAGCTCCCAGAGAACGATTTAGCATATTTCGAAGGGAATCACTGTTACCCAAGGGTAAACTGTTTCTTTTTTTAGGTAATCCGATATAGTCAAATTCGGAATTTATAGTTTCTTGGTGTCCAATTAAATATACCGGTTAGTATAAACACCGTTTTAGCAAACTTTTTAATTAGTCTTTTCTATCAATGACTACGCAACATAATTACCCCAATCCATAAAAACCAAACTATTTGACTAATTCCAAAAATCTCTGTAAAAATCTCTAGAGGGTAAATTGTTAGTATTCCTGCCAACCCCACTAGAATACCCAAAAGATTTAATAGTTTGGAAAACAAATGTCCTTTTAAGGCAGTTAGGCTTAATAATAACACCCATATTCCTCCAACTATTTCATTCCCACCACCAAGCCCTTCTGTAATGATATTAGTTGCGGAAAAAACTAACATTGCATTTTCAGGATCTTTACTTCCCATTTCAATTACAGTGTTGAGACTTATATTGTCTATCATTCCACTTGCGATTACCAATCCAGCCCAAATTATTCCAAAAGCGGATATTAGTTGCGATAGTATTAGCGAGTATGATTTTAGTCGGTGGTAGATTGCAACAACCAGTACCACTAATAAGATCCCAAATAAAATGTAACTTGTAAAAGTCAATAGCGAAAAGATTAGATGATTTTCTGTTAAGAAATCAAGTCTTTCATTAACACTCGCATTCGCATCTGGGTAGACTAGTATAGCTCCATAAATAATGAAAGCAACTATGTATATAAGTCCTTCAAGAAACGCACAAACTCCACCTACTTTTTGTAATGTTTTTTCATTCATGGTTACTTATTTTTCGTTTTCCTCGTTTTGGGATTATCCTTTTTTTCTAGTGTCTTCGATTGCTATACCGAGAACTAATCCTAGACATATCCACAATCCAATGTTATTTTGTGCATTTTCTACGACTACTCCCAAAAGGACATCTAGTTCCGTTCCGAAAAATACTGCTATTTTTTGCTCTCATGATTTTTAGTTCTAGCGTTTTCCATCGCTGCTCCGAGACAGCTAAACGTTAGAAATTCCACCCTAAGTAAATCTGCGGCTCCAGAAGGAAATAGTTTCTCCACTTATCGTCTAATTGTTTGAATCCATCAGGAGCATTTTTATCAGACGTCCAGATCTTACAATCAATCTGTGGTTCTATGAAAAAATGTTTTTTCTTACCAAATGCGATATGGTAGCCCAAATGAGCCGAGTTATAAAGTTTAAAACCATTTCCAAGTTTTTTACCATCTAGATCCGTGTAAGTTTGAAATTGCGGTAAAACTTCAACAGTTGCAAATAGTCCTTTCCATAACATACGTTGGTACGTTATGCCTATTCCTGTTGCTCGCACATGTCCTGGATAGTATTCGCTTTTTGTCTCTATTACGTCCAGAAGACCATCCCACCATGTTATTCCCATTGGTTGAAACAATCGGAAGGTTGCAAACTTCACACCTAAGATATTCTTATTATCTAGGTTGCGCTTTACATGAAACTCTATGTGTTGTACACTTGTATGATCGTTCCAGCGACTAAAGATAAGTTCTTCAGGAACAAGATGAGGTATACTTACTCTCCACTTATGGGCTACGTCAGTTTTTTTAACCTCAGTTGAGTCAGTTTGAGCAAATGCACTAAGTGTGTAAGAAAATAAAACAATTGTAAATAAATTTTTCATGGTGCTAATTTTTTTTTTTGAGAATTTCGATTGCTACAAAGCACCTCCCGTTGTCGTTAGTTCATTTAGTAAAGGGGAAAATAATCATCATGCGATGATTATTTACTCTGCTCAATCGATTTGACAATTCAAAGATGGGGTGAAAAGGAAGGTGAATCGTCCCGAAATGTAATTCCGAACTTAAAAGTGAGATTTAAAACTTCTTTAAACAGGTTTAAAATTGATTAGACTTCACCCAAGCTTTTGGGATCATTTCTTTAGTTTTTTTTTGAAGAAGGCGTTTGAATACCGTTTTAGAATTAAAGCCGCTTTCATAAGCTATCGCTAAAAGGGTAAGGTGGTTGTTGACAGGGTTAAGATCATTATTTTTGAAGTTCTCCAAACGAAAACTATTGATGTATTCATTGAAGTTTTTACCAATTCGTTCATTCAGCAACCAGGAAAGCTTGTTGCTGCTAATATTCACGTTTTCGGCTAGTTCGCGTAAGGATAAGGAAGGATTTTGAAACCACTCTTCTTCCTTCATTCCTTTTTCTAAAATGTCTATTGCTATGTTGATTTCAGCAGCTGACATGAAGGCTTTAGGAGGGGTGGTTGTTCTTGTTTTATTTTTGGTATCAGGTGGTAATAGCTCTATACGGAAAGTGGTTTGTACTAAATCCTGGAATCCGATTTATTGCCTCAGGGCTGCTAAATGGCAGATAACAGAATTTTACGCTGATGTGGTATTCTTTCTTTGTACGATTCGATTAATCACAAACATCAACCCAATAGTCAAAACCATCAATGACATTACCACAACTCCTAAGGTAGAAAAATTATTTATCATCCCATCTTCAGATTGAAATACGATCCATCCTGCTAGCATGGCTGCCAAACCTGCAATCGCCAATTGCATTGCTGCATCAACAGCCATGAATGCACCTCGGTCTTCTGCCTCAGGAACGACTGTCCCAATAGCTGAAGATGAGATGCTTCGAGCATTAACTCCAAGAAAGATGAAGGTATGAACGATGATAACTGTCCAAAGAGGGTTTACTTCCAAGTTCGTAAATACCCCTACCGTCAAAATTGTAATTACTGTTCCTATTACAAAAATTTTGAGTGTTCCATATTTATCTGTTAAACGACCAATAAGAGGAGAGAACACGAAAGTAGAAACCCCTGCGATTCCATATAGTAAGGGAAGGTCATCAAGACCTACTCCAAGATTGTTAGTACAAAAAGCAGAGCTAAAAGTCATTAAAATAACATCTCCTGCTACTAACAGCGTATTATTAAAAAACACGATTAGATAATTTCTCTTGCTAATTATTTTTAATGAGTGAAGCCAAGGGTTGACTTTAACTGGTTTGTGTAGATGCTTTTTTACTGGATTTATTTTCCAAACGACTAGAAATATGGCAATGATTCCGATAAGTAAAATCAGCCCAAAAGCTAAATGCCAATCCCACTCAGAAGCCAAGTAAAGTGCAAGTGGTAAACCCAAAATTTGACTCCCTGCAGAAGCCATCTGTAGAATTCCCATAGCCCTTCCTCTTTGAGTCGTTTCAAATAGATCGGCTATGATGGCAAAGCAAATAGGGCCTACAACACCACCAAAGGTCCCGGTTATAATCCGAGCAACAATTAATACATTGAAGGTGGGCGCACTTGCACAAAATAAAACTCCCAGCAAAAAGCCCGAGTAAAAGAATAGCAGTAGTTTTTTTCGATCAAATTTATCAGCATAGCCCGATAGTAATATAGCAGTTATTCCTGCACTAATAGGATATGCTGAGGCAAGTAGACCAAACTGTTTGGTAGTGATTTTAAGTTCCGGAAGAAGGATTGCGGATAATGCAGAGGTAAGCATGTAGTCCAAAACAATAGTCAATAAAACTATTGCAATGATAGCTACTAAAAGAAATTGATATTGAGTGAATTTGGGCTTAGTCTCTCCAGTCATTTACCCTATTTTTTATGAGACTTGACCCATGTTTTTGGAGTCATTCCTTCCATTTTTTTAAAAAAAGCATTGAACACTGTTTTGGAGTTAAAGCCACTTT
>NZ_SMLV01000300.1:0-5176 GCF_009711525.1 Fulvivirga lutimaris | reverse complement strand
AACCTAAAAGTGTAAGGTTACTGTTATTTGGGTTTAGTGCTTTTTCTTTAAAAGTTATCAATCGGAAGGAATTAATATATTCATTAAAATTTTTACCAATTTGTTCATTGAGTAACCATGATAATTTATTAGGCTGCAGATCCAATTTCGCTGCTAATTGCCTTAATGAAATTGATGGGTCTAAATAGATGGCATCTTTTTTCATTAGCTTATCTAATTGTTCTAAATAGCTTTCTATTTCCCTTTTGCTTAATAAGGAGGGATTGTTGAAAGTGGTTTCAGCTATGGTAATGGGTTCAAGAATATGTTTGTTTTTTATAGAAGGGGGAAAATTCATTTGGGCGTAGATTTCTTTAAACCGAGCATGATCCCGCAAGTTATCCCAGACCCAAAAATTCTTCAAGGTTGCCATTATTGTCGAGCGTTCTTCGTACGCTTTGTCTAACCAGTAAATGGCCTCATTGGGCATATTTAAAAGAGCGTATAAAACTGCCGGATCAGAAGAATCAACGTATTTTGTTTTTTTGAGGACAGCTAAAACCTCTTCTTTCTTACCCATTAGTATTTTTACCACCAATAGATCTAAGTTAGCAAGTCCTAGACCTCCTATAAGTTCAAGTGCTCTATTAATGTCAATTAATGCCTCTTTATATTTTCCTAAATATGCCTGGACCAATCCGCGAAAACGAAGAGCCTCTGCATAATTAGAGTCAATTTCCAAGGCTTTATTAAATGCAACAATTGACTTCTCGAAATGCCGAGCAAAATAATATGTCAAGCCCAATTGCCAATGTGTATGAACATGAAGAGGGTCAGTTTCAATCTCCTTTTTGGCCACTTGAATTGCTCGTTCAAAATCCTCCTTGATAAATATATAATAGTAGGTTATGAATTCATTTTGGTCAGATTGACCATATTTTATTGCCTTATCATATTCTATTAGGGCGGCCTCCCAATTCCAAGCCGAGAACAGTTCAATATAAGCAAGCACCATATGTGCTCTTGCATTTTCTATATCTAATTTAATGGCTTTGTTGGCGGCACTTCTTGCTAAGTCATTCCCTTCTTCATTGGGCATTATATTGAGGGCCGCAGCGTGAATATATGTTTCTCCCAAAAATGCATAAGCTTCTGCATAGTTCGGATCAACTTTAATTGCAGCTTTGAAGAATTTCATTGCATTTTTAATGTCTTCAAAGTCTTTCCGTTTTAAATGATAACTCCCTTTTAACCATAAATCATATGCCTTGACGTTTTGAGTTTGACTTGTATTAAGAGAAGATGGGATTTCGATATGCCCAAAATTTTCACGGATTTGGTCAGCAATGTGTAAGCTTATTTCATCTTGTACTGCGAATATATCCTTTAAATCCCGATCGAAATTCTTTGACCAGAAGTGAGCGCCATCATTAGTACTGATTAACTGCGCTGTAATGCGAACCATGTTTTTGGCTTTCCGGACGCTCCCCTCCAAAACTGTACTTACTCCTAACTGCTTACCAATGGTTCTTACGTCTATATTTTTGTTCTTAAATGCAAAAGAAGATGTGCGGGCAATTACTTTTAGACCCTTCACGGTTGTTAGAGCGTTGATTATTTCTTCAGTAATGCCATCGCTGAAATATTCATTCTCAGGGTCGGCACTCATATTAACAAAAGGGAGAACCACAATGGATTTGTTGGATGATGATATGGGTAGATGGTCGCTCATTTTCTACTATACCTTAATTAGAGCTTCTATGAAATGATATTGAATACTTCAAATTACGATTTTTGTTAGCTACAGTCTATTTTACAAAATACATTTCCAATTCCCCTTTTCCCTTTGCAAAGATCTTTCCACGAGAAAGACATGTAAAGTCGTTTTTAATGAGGTTATAGGTGGATTTAGATATATTGATTTTACTGGCCTCACCAGCAGATTCCATTCTGCTAGCAGTATTTATAGTATCTCCAAAAAGGTCATATGCAAACTTCTTTTTGCCTACAACACCTGCTACTGCTGGTCCTGAATGTATCCCAACCCTCATTCTCCATTTTATTTCATGGCTTTTATTTCTCTCCTCAAGGTAGGATAGCATCATTTGTGCTGCTCTAATACAGTTTATAGCGTGATTTGTCATTCCCTTTTCAAGGCCACATGCTGCCATATATGCATCGCCAATTGTTTCAATCTTTTCAACTTCGGTTTCTTCCATTATTTGATCGAATCGACCAAATATGTCATTGAGTTCATTAACCAAAGTGATTGCCGATATGGATTCTACAAGCTCTGTAAAGCCTTCAAAGTCAGTAAATAGAATAGTGACATTCTTATGCCTTTTGGGAATTGTAGTACCTCTTTCTTTTAAGTCCCTGACAATATTTGCTGGTAGAATATTATGTAGAAGATCATCTGATTTTTTCTGTTCAGCCATTAAAGATTCCTCTGATTTATCAATTAGAACAGACATACTCGATATGAGTATGAAGCAAATGAATCCAGTAATGCTAATATTCACTATTTGTGATATGTAAGGATCTAATCCGCCAAGATGAGTAGTTATGTTTGATTGAAACATTACAGTAACAATCAATGTCAGGCAAGCTAGAATACTAAAGATATGGGCTATATACCTTGCCTTTCGGGGGAAAGTCATGTATGGAAGGATAATAATTAGGAAACAAACAACTGCAACCCCTGAAGAATATCCCAACAAATAAAGAAACAAGAGAACGGACATATAAGATGCCAGAATAAGCCATACGGATGCCAGGACCCGCCACCCTTTCCTGTTGAATATTAACACCATTAGAAACATCAATCCCAACAAAGCATTGCTCCCGTAAATCACTAGTGCGTCTGTAAGAAAAAATGCAATTAGCATCCAAATTGTATTATAAATTACTCCTAAAATGGATGCAATATTCGTTACCCGTAAATATCTGATTTCAGTGATTGAGGAGTTATAATCAGCACCAATGTCAACCATTCTTTGAAAGAATCTAGATTTGTTTTGATCATAAGTTGATAAAGCACTTCTCAATCTCTATGGATTATTAACTTCTTTTTTTATTGAAGGTAACGCCCAGCTATGATGAGTGGGGATTAGATAGCATTAACCTCTCGTCTCGCACATAGCCACGCCTTGGTTTAAATTTAAAAATTGTGGAGGACTTTCCTAAGTGCAGTTAAAGATTCGCGTCCGGCAAAACCCTATTCATTATTATCATTTGTGGTATACTGCCTTTTTTCTAACCAGATATTCAGAATGGCAAGTGCAAAGAAGAATGCTGGAATAAATGGTGGTTTAATTTTAAGAGGAAGTACATCATTTAACACATTTGGGTGAATGTGTACATAAAATGCGACCAGCATCATAAACGCTATAGCTACATTGTTGATGATAAGGCTAAGCGTAAGTTTTTTGGGAGAGATCTTATGCCTATACAATACTAACAGGAGAAAAATTAATCCGCTTAATATTTCCCCTAATTGTCCCGACCAGTAGCTCAATTGTTGGAAAGGCAGTTCGCTCATAACTACCTGTGTCGTATACCAGGATTTAAAGGGATCTATAAATTTCAACATCCCGAAAGCAAACATGGAGATACCTAAAAATAGACTGATTGATTTAACTGATTTTTTCATAACCTTTAATATTTACTGCAAAGGTCGGTGTGGGACGCACTATTAAGTGAGGATGAAAAGTTCTATCAATAGGACTTTTAGTTCACAATTTGTAGTTGGCGAAATTGGGTAGGAGTGCAGCCAGCTTTTAATTTGAAAACTCTGGTAAAGTATGAGGGGTCATTATGGCCTACTTCATAAGCTACTTCAGCAATAGTTAATGAGGTTGATTGCAGTAAGCTTTTAGCTTTCTTTATTTTATGAGCCAAAAAGTAATCGCCAGGAGATGTTGCATACTGTTTTTGAAACTCTCGCTTAAAGGATGATAAACTCATATTTGTGAGTTTTGCCAGGTCGTTTATAGAAGTGTCTGAGAACAAATGACTCTGAACTACCTCCTTTAAATTAAATGTATTTTGAGAATATATATTCGAGAGTAAATCTTGAATATTATGGAACTTGCTTGACTGTAATAGTAAAAGAATAAGCTCTTTAATTTTTAATGCAAGAATATCGTCATTGATAAGTTCTGGATTGTCAAAGTAAAACTCCAGACTTTCTATAAACTTGATGATGATTTCATCTTTAGCAATGGGGGTGATGTGCTTGTTCTCTTTTTTTGAAACAAAAGATAAGGGCAGTTCACTGGCATAAAATTCTTTTAGAATAGAAGAGGGCAAATGAAAAGCAATGACTTCTACCTGTTCATTTGAGTTGTTGTTTACCCAATCAACAATGTAAGTGCCGCATTTAAGGAGTATAGCCTCCTTATGGTTGATTGTACTTGAGCTTGCTACCGAAGTAATCTTAGTGTTGGCATCTTTCATAAACAGGAAGCATCCTTCATTTTGAAAAGAGGCTTCATACCTAAAGGGAAGTTTGATTGTAATTCTTTCAATTACTACAATCTCCTTATACAAAAATGATTTCCTAGACAGAATCATAAGTTTTTAGGTAGGATATTAATTGTATTGAACGCTTAGTATATGAAGCGTAGCGACCGAATGGGAGCTATGATTTCATATACATTGTTAGCAGTAGTTTATTTTTCAATTATTAAGTTTTCCAAATACCTAAGTGCTGTAGCTATTAGATTCTTTCGATTCTTTGCATTTTCATTATATGAATTTAAGGTCTCTCTGTCCAATTTTATCCCCTTTATAAAAATATAGTTAGGGTTTTCAAGAGAGGACAACTCAATTAGCGGATTTTTATCTACTAATAACAAGTTAGCAATCTTGCCTTTCTCAATTGTACCAAGTTGGTTCATAATTGAATGTGTCTTAGATGCATTTACAGTAGCTGTTTTTAAAACTTCATAATTGGAGAGGCCAGCCTCTTTGTAAAAGGCCAGTTCATTATGAATTGAAAAACCCGGAGCTGTAATACCAATTCCTGCGTCAGTTCCACATATTATAGTGACACCTGCTTCATGTAGTTTTTTAACTATGTTGATGTGAAAATCATGTTGTTTTTTTATTCGGTCAACTGTCTTAGGGTCTTCTTGCTTGGCATTAAACCAACGTTCAAACTGTTTTTTACTATCCGTTTTTCTGATAAGAGAAT
>NZ_SMLV01000302.1 GCF_009711525.1 Fulvivirga lutimaris | reverse complement strand
GGCACCCTATTTTTATGGGAAGTAATTGCACCAGCGCGCCAACTACCAAAAATCAAGTATTGGAAACTAAGGGGCCTCGCCTTTTTCCTTGCTTACATCCATCTGACCACCTACATTCCTATCATTTGGGATGACTTCTTTCTGTCTTACCAGCTTTTTGATTTGAGTTCAATGAGCATCTTCACCCAAGTGTTGGTAGGGGTACTCATTTTTGAGGTTGTGCAGTACGCCTGGCACATCAGTATGCATAAGTCTGATTTCCTTTTCAGGGTATCACACCAGGTTCATCATAGTGCTGAAAGAATTGACATTCCAAGTTCATTCATGTTCAGTCTTAATGATATGATTGGTCTCTCTTTAGTAGGCTCTTTGACATTTTCTCTGGTATTGGGATTATCCCCTCAGGCCATTACAATCACCATAATAACAATAACATTCCTCAGCGCTTTTCAACATGCTAACATTAACACCCCTAGATGGTTAGGTTATATTTTGCAAAGGCCTGAAAGTCATAATATACATCACGCTAAAGGTATTCATAAATACAACTATACCGATTTGCCCATTATAGACATGCTTTTTGGAACCTTTAAAAACCCAAAAACATATGAGCATGAAGAATCAGGTTTCTACATGGGGGCATCTAATAGACTATTCGATATGCTAAGGTTTAAGGATGTTACTAAAAGCAGAAGAATATGAGTTTTAATAGAATATTGTTCTGGATAATACTCCTGAGTCCTAACCTGTTAAGTGCTCAGGCTGGAAAGATAAAGGGACAGGTTGTGGACAATATGGATCAGCCTATCCCCTTTGCACATATTATGATTATAGATTCAGATTCAACAATATCTGGAATACCGTCAGATATTAAAGGATACTTCGCAATTAGTAACCTTAATAAAGGACATTACAAAGTAGTTATTTCTTCAATAGGTTATCAAAACTTAGAATTAAAAGTTGAGCTACTGAATAAAACCATAGATCTGAAAAAAATTAATCTTATCAGCATATCCACAGAACTTGATGAGATTGTTATAGAAGCCAATAAAGAACTATATGACAGAAGACATAATAGTGTAATTATTAATGTTGATAAGCAAGCCAGTAGCGGTGGTTCTGCTTTAGATATTCTAAATAACGCTGGCGGTATTTCAGTGAACAAGCAGAATGGTTCATTATCTATTCTCGGTAAAGGAAAGCTGGCAATAATGATTAATGATAGGCTTACTCAATTAGATGGTGAGGCGCTGATTGGTTTGCTCAACAGTATGCCTGCCTCTGAAATCAAGAAGCTGGAAATATATAATAATCCACCTTCTAAATATGATGCTAATGGAACAGGAGGCCTTATCAAAATCATCACTAGCGAGGACAAGAATTTTAATGGAGGTGCTGTATCTGCAATGGCAGGATACGGTCAAGGTGGAAAAACTGGTGCTTCCTCAAATTTTCACATTCTAAAAAACAAATTAGAGCTCTCAGGCAATTATTCTTTTAGTAGAAATAGGTCTCCTGAAGAATGGGCACTGGATAGTGATTTGGAAGCGATGAAGGTATCGACACAGAGTTTCCGTAACCCAGTGACAGTTTCGCACAACTACATTTTAGCATTAGATTATTCAATATCCAACAATACTGTATTAGGCGGATCATTTAGCGGCTTTTACCGCAATTGGGATATGATTGCTGATGATAGAGTAATTAACAACAGTGCTGGTAATGAAGTTGAAACTTTTGACATAATTACCAAGGAAGTCAATAAGTGGAATCACTGGTCTGGCAATTTTCATATAGATCAGACTTTGGGTAAAAGTCATGGCTTATCATTTAACTACAACTACTTATACTTTGATAATAGTAACCCAAGCAGCTATGAAACTACAATTCAAAACCAGCCCGGCAAAACATCCATAGACAAAAAAACACCCATTGGGTTTGATGTCTTTAATCTGGATTATACCGGAGGCATCTCTAACAATGTGAAAATTGAAGCAGGAGTTAAGGCTACTTTCTCGAATTTCGACAATAGCATAGTGGTAAGTTCTTTAGATGGAGATAACATCTTCTCTGGAAACAACTTATCCAACGCTGCAAAAATGGATGAAAAGATTTATGCAGCATACTCATCCCTTGAGTTTCAGTTCGGCACAAAGACAAATCTGGTTACTGGTTTGCGTTATGAGTATACTGCCAACTTGCTTGAAACTGATGATGCTGATAATGACATCAAAAGAGAATACGGAAACTTTTTCCCTAGTGTATCAGCAAGCCATCAACTGAATAATGCTCAATATCTACAGTTTAATTATAATAGAAGAATAAACCGCCCTACTTTCAACCATTTGGGTTCATTCGTTATTTTCCTTGGACCGTCAGCGTTGTACTCAGGTAATACAAGACTTAACCCTGCCATAGTTAGCAAATTTGGAGTAGAATGGGGCTGGAATAGCAAGTATATCAATATAGAATACCTAACTGAGAAAGATGCAATTACTGAGTTTCAGCCCAGGATCACATCGAATGACCAATACCTTTTCAAGGCGGAAAATTTCGATAAAAGAGCTGCACTGATCATAACCATTGGCTCACCTGTACAAATAACAGCTTGGTGGAAAGCGGATAACAGTTTTACTGTTCAGAATGAGCGTTTGAAAACAGCGTTTGAACAAACTGAAATTGATAGATCCTTAAACAGTTTCAGAATTTCATCATCTCATCGATTCAGCTTGGGGAGTAGCACCACTTTTGAACTTTCAGGAAACTACCGTTCCCCCTCTCTTTTTGGCATAAGTACTTTTGAATCAGCTGGTTCGCTTAATGTTGGCTTCCAGCAAACCCTAAAAGGCAATATGGGTGTCCTAAAATTATCATACAGTAATATTTTAGCCTCTGATAATTGGAAAATTAAAACTGAAGATCAGCTTTTAGATATAAACACATTTGAAACCTATCTACCAGAATCAGGCATAGTCTCGCTCACTTACACTAAGACGTTCGGTAACTCTAAAAAGACCAAGAAAAACAACGCGCACAATGCCGAAGAAGAAAAAAACAGAGTCAAATAAATATCCCTATTTAAGAATAACAACTAATAAAATTTAATAATGAATAATAAGTATAAACTCAACTTTATACGAGGTCCGATTAATGCCCTGTTTTTCAGGACACTCGATAATTATATGCACAGCCTTTTTGGGGCATCAAAGAAAGCATTATTCAGCGATCACCCAGACACATTGGTGGAAATTGGACCCGGAACTGGAGCCAATATGCGATATTTAAGAAGAGGCACCAAATTAATTGCCATAGAACCAAATGTGCACATGCATGCAAGTCTCATAAAAAGTGCTAAAAAACATAATATCCACCTGGAAATCATAAGCGATGTTGGAGAAGACATCAATCTGCCAGAAAGCGCTTATCAAATGGTTATTTGCACTTTGGTGTTATGTACAGTGAGTAATCCTGAAAAGTGTATTAGTGAGATTAAAAGAATACTGAAGCCTTCTGGAAAATTTATATTCATAGAACATGTCACAGCTAAAGACAGTCGTATTCTGGCTGCTTTACAAAAAGCAATACACAAACCATGGCATTGGTTTTTTGAAGGATGCAATTTGTCCAGGGATACAAAATCAATTTTAGAAGCTAGTGGGTTTAGCAAAGTGGGAATAGAGGAATACAACTTGAAATCTCCATTTATTCCGATAATGCCACAAATCAAGGGCTATGCTACTAAGTAACTGACAGTCAAATTAATGGAACAAAAAAGCAGCACTTCTTGAAAAAGGAGTGCTGCCCTGGTTTAGGTTGGTATTATTCTACAAGATGTCTAATTACATCTCCTCCCTCAATTCAAACACTTTCCTCATTTTACTGATCAGCTTTGCTGACTCGTCAAAGTTTAGCGTTTGCTGACCATCAGAATAGGCCTCTTCAGGTTTCTCATGCGTTTCATAAATAACTCCATCAGATCCGGCCATAATGCAGGCCAATGCCACAGGCTCAACAAAATCCCTGATGCCAATACCGTGAGATGGGTCTGCAATAACAGGCAGGTGCGACTTCTCTTTCAATATAGCAATAGCATTAATATCCATGGTATTTCTACTGGCACGTTCGTAAGTTCTTATTCCTCTTTCACACAGCATCAGGTTTTCGTTACCCGCTGAAAACACATATTCTGCTGAGGACAATAATTCCTCAATGGTGCCGGAGATTCCTCTCTTAATCAAAACAGGTTTATCCACTTTACCCAATTCGTCCAGTAAATTGAAGTTCTGAGTATTTCTGGCTCCTACCTGATACACATCCACATAGTCGTACATCTCCTCTATCTGAGAAACCTGCATCACTTCTGTGATGATTTTGATGCCTGCAGCTCTGGTGGCATTGTACCACATTTTCAAGCCATCAATACCTAACCCTCTGAATGAGTAAGGCGAGCTTCTTGGTTTATAAACACCGCCACGCATGATCTTGATGTTGTTTTCTACAAGGTGAGCAATCGTCTTTTCTATTTGTTCTTCACTTTCTATAGAACAGGGACCTGCCATTAAAGCCATGCCCCCCTCTTCAATGGTCACGCCATCACCAAGATCAATGACCGTTGGTTTTACTTTCCATTTTCTAGACACCAATTTGTAATCATCTGATACAATATGAATGTCAGCTATGCCGCGCATATGACCTACATCTCGAATATCGAAATCCTTTTTACCGATGCCCACAAGGTAATTGCCTTTTTGAGTTTTTACTTCCGTGGATTTGTATTTGAGTCCAGCGATTTTATCTATAATCTGATTTTTATCATCGCTGGTTATATTGTCTTTTAGTTGTATTAGCATTGAGAGAGTAGTTAGTATTGAGTAGTAAGTATTTAGACTTGATTAGTTGTGCTAATTAGTTCCTCTTAAACCTGTTAATCTTTTGACAAATTCATGGACATCCTTTTTCAAGTCGGTGCTATTGGTGATAGTTTTAATAAAAGCACTTCCTACTATTGCTCCACTTGAAGTCTGAGTCGCTTGTTCGAAAGTTGTATGGTTTGAAATCCCAAAACCAGTGAGTGTAGGATTGTTCAATTCCATATCCTTAATCCTTTGAAAATAGGTCATATTTTCTTTCGAAAACTTATCCTTGGCACCAGTAGTCCCTGCCGAAGAAACCATGTAGATAAAACTGTCAGAGATACTATCTATATGTTTTATTCGGTCTTCTGAAGTTTGCGGGGAAATTAGAAATACATTCTTGAGTCCATATTGCTGAAAGGTGGACTGATAATGCTCCTGATACTCCAATACTGGAAGGTCGGGCAAAATCAAACCATCAACGCCCACCTCCTGACATGCTTTGCAAAAATCCTTAAGTCCAAATTGGATTACCGGATTGATATAGCCCATCAGAATTACTGGAATATCAACTGATTCCCGCAGACCTTTTAGCTGCTCAAAAAGTAGCTTTAAAGTCATACCATTGTCCAGGGCCTTTTGGTTACTCTCCTGAATAGTGGGTCCATCAGCCACCGGATCAGAAAAAGGAATACCTATTTCCACCATATCAGCACCTGCACTTTGCAAATGCTGTGTTATTGAAAGTGTATCATCAATATTGGGGAACCCAGCCGTATAATAGACCGACAAAATACCTGATGATTTTTCGTTAAATAATTTATTAATTCTGTTCATGTAATAAGCTTCAAGTTGCAAGCTGTAAGCCTTAAACTTGCTTTTTATAATAATTTACAATGGGTTAATAGCTCTACTTGTAGCTAAGCCCTTATAGCTTGTAGCTATCTAGTACTTTCCCCACTTTATATAAGTCTCTAAATCTTTGTCTCCCCTGCCGGATAAATTGATAACAATAATCTCATCAGCCTTCAACTCCAACTTACTTAATGCCGCCAGTGCATGAGCTGATTCAATCGCTGGAATAATACCTTCCAATCTGCTCAACTCAACCCCTGCTTCCATTGCCTCCTGATCGGTGGCACTTTCAAACTTCACACGACCTACATCAAATAAATGAGCATGAATAGGCCCAATGCCAGGGTAATCAAGTCCAGCAGAAATAGAGTAAGGCTCCACCACCTGACCATCTTCTGTTTGCATGAGCAAAGTCTTGCTGCCATGTAACACACCCGGCTTACCTAATACCGTTGTAGCCGCAGATTTACCACTTTCATTTCCTTTTCCGGCTGCCTCCACGGCAATGAGCTCCACTCTTTCATCATTGAGGTAATGATAAAATGCTCCTGCAGCATTACTACCACCTCCTACACAAGCTATAATTTTATCCGGCAATGCTCTGCCTTCTAAGCTGGATAATTGAGTTCTTATCTCAGCACTAATTACAGACTGAAATCTAGCCACCATGTCAGGGTAAGGGTGCGGACCAACCACAGAGCCAATGATGTAATGTGTATCGGTAGGATTACTGATCCAATGACGCATAGCTTCATTGGTTGCATCTTTCAAGGTCCTGCTTCCACTTTTTGCAGGTACCACCTCTGCACCTAACAATCGCATACGCTCAACATTAGGTCGCTGACGGGCCATATCCACTTCACCCATATACACAATGCATTCCATGCCCATCAAAGCACAAACTGTGGCTGTGGCCACTCCATGCTGCCCTGCCCCTGTTTCTGCAATAATCTTTTGCTTGTTCAAAGCCTTAGCCAACAATATTTGCCCAATGGTATTATTAACCTTGTGTGCACCAGTGTGACATAAATCTTCTCTCTTCAAATAGATCTTGGCCTTATATTTTTCAGACAGGCGCTTCGCAAAATATAAAGGTGTTGGCCGCCCAACATACTGCTTAAGCAAATCATCAAACTCAGCTTTAAAGCTCTCCTTCTCAATGATTTTTAAGTATTGCTCCCGCAGCTCCTCTATGTTTGGATAAAGCATTTCAGGAATAAACGCTCCCCCAAACTGCCCATAGTAGCCGTTACTATCTACATCATATTTCATGTGTCATCAATTTTTTAAGTGACTTCAGTTTTTCTATATCTTTTCTTCCAGGGCTGATTTCGAATTTGCTGTTCACATCAATGGCAAAGATCTCAAGTCCCTGTAGCTCCTTAATGGATTCTATATTATCAAGGCTCAACCCTCCGGATAAAAAGATCGGTTTTTTAATTGTCAAGGTTTTCAGGTTATTCCAGTCAAAGGTCATTCCTGTGCCACCATGCGTTTCCAGTTTGGTATCGAACAAAAAGTAATCTACAAAAGGCAGGAAAGCATCTATTTCAAATTGATCTGGAAGTTTATTGCCAGCAAATACCTTAATGAGTTTTATATCATAAGCCTTTAGCTCTACACAATAGTCTACATTTTCACTACCATGCAACTGAACAAAATCAAACTGGTGTTTTCTCACCAAATCAAGTACCTCATCCACAGGCTGGTTAACAAAAACACCTACTTTAATGGCCTTTGTATTGATATTCTTTGAAAAGCTTTCACCAATAAATCTTGGCGATTTGTCATAGCATATAAAGCCCATAAAATCTGGCTCAAGCGCGGCCACTTCGTCAATATTATCACGAAGGCCACACACCTTGAGCTTTATATTGGCAAGCTTAGACATACAGGTTTTTCTCCAATTGACTTAGTGATTCTATAAATCTTGCACAAGCCTTTTCGGGCCTACTGTTTTGCATGAAGCGCTCGCCCATCAAAAAGCCTTGAAAACCTACTGCTCGCAAATCCATTATAGTCCTTGGATCGCTAATCCCACTTTCTGAGACCTTAACAAACTTAGAAGGAATCAAAGAAGCAAGTGATTTGGAAGTTTCAATACTTACTTCAAAAGTCTTGAGATTACGATTATTTACCCCAACCAAATCAATATGCTCATTGACAGATGAATTCAATTCTTCTTCATTATGAACTTCCAGCAGTGTCTCCAGACCAAGAGATTGTGCAAATGCCGCCAACTGTTTCAATATAACAGGTTCCAGTGCTGCTGCAATCAATAATACTGCATCTGCTCCTATGGATTTGGCTTCCACGATCTGATACTCATCAACCGTAAAGTCCTTCCTCAATATTGGGCAAAAGTTAAATTTTCTTGCCGTGATCAGGTCCTCATTTTTTCCTCCAAAAAAATCGGTATCCGTCAACACAGATAGTGCTGAAGCACCTGCCTGCATATAGCCTATGGATGTGCGCTCTATTGATACATGTGCGTTGATTGTGCCTTTAGAAGGGGATTTTCTTTTAATTTCAGCTATAATGCCTGACTTATCTTCTCTCAATATATACTTCTTCAGAGAGACAGTATCTGAGTTAAAATAGATACTCTTTTCCAGCAGTTTAGTTGGAAAAAGGGATTTCCTCTCTTCTACTTCTTTGTATTTATGTGCAATGATCTTTTCTAGTATATCCATCATTTATTTATTTGAGATCGTGGTTTTCTTATTTATCAAATTTTCAAAAGTGCTCAGTGCCTTGCCTGACTTCAATGACTCATCTGCTCTGGCAATGGCTTCTTCGTAAGACTGAGATTGATCAGTACAATAGAGCGCCATACCTGCATTGGCCAGCACAGCGTTAGTTTGTGCATCGGTACCCTTTCCTTTTAATACATCTTCAAAAATTTTAGCTGCTGCCTCAATGGTACTTCCTCCGTAAAGTTCTTGAGGTGTCACGGAAGAAAATCCCAGTTGTTTTGGTGACAACACTTGTTCACCGCTATTGGTTATCATTTTAAAATTCCCCGTTAGAGATATCTCATCATAGCCATCTAAAGCATGAAGAATCACAAAACTCTTATTTGTCTTTTGATACAGATAGCCATATAGTCTGGCCAATTCCAGACTAAACACACCTACCAACTGATTCTTTGGAAAAGAGGGATTCACCATTGGCCCCAACATGTTAAAGAAGGTTTTTACACCAAGATCTTTACGTATTGGAGCTACATTCTTCATTGCAGGGTGAAATAATGGCGCATGCAGAAAGCAGATATTGGCTTCATCAAGACTCCTTTTCAGTGCGTCAATTTCATTAGTAAACTCATAGCCAAAATGGGCAAGTAGATTTGAAGAGCCACAAACAGAGCTTACACCATTGTTCCCATGTTTGGCAACGGCCTGTCCAGCACCCGCTACAACAAATGAGGCCAGGGTAGAAATATTGAAGGTATCTCTACCATCACCACCCGTACCACAAAGGTCTATGGCATTGTATTCATCAATCTCCACAGGAAGACAAAGTTCGAGCATCGCATCCTTAAACCCTTCCAGTTCATCAACAGTGATGCTTCGCATCATATACACCGTTAGAAAAGCTGCCACCTGACTATGGTTAAACTTGCCATTTGCCAGGTCTATCAATATCTGACGTGCTGTCTCTTTGTCCAGTGTATCGTGTTCAAATAGTTTATATAATATCTCTTTCATTGTTTTAGTAGTTGGTAGTCAGTATTCAGTAGTTAGACATTGATCTGACTACTCAATACTCACTACTATTGTCTATTTCTCAATCCAGTTTTTAATCATCATTTTACCATGCTCCGTCATTATAGATTCAGGGTGGAATTGTAATCCCTGAACATCAAACTGCTCATGCTTCAACCCCATGACTAATCCGTGATCATCTTCCGCAGTAATAGTCAAAGGCGCTCCAATGGAATCCCTCTTCACCGCCCAGGAATGATAATGTGCCCCCGTAAAAGTTGCTGAAACCCCTTCAAAAATATAGTTGGTCTGATCAAGTACATTGATTGGACCTGACATCCCGTGCTTTACCTCTTTTATATTGAACAGCTCCGCATCAAATACCTCTGCAATAGCTTGATGACCGAGACATACTCCAAGAATAGATTTTGAAGCAGCATATGTCATGATTAAGGATTTTAGAATTCCCGCATCTTCAGGAATTCCAGGACCAGGGCTAAGCAATATTTTATCAAAACCGGCCACTTCATCAAGCGTAATCTTATCATTTCTAGCAATAGTCATATGCTTTCCATAACCAAGTTCTTTTATGATATGAACAAGGTTATAGGTAAATGAGTCGTAATTATCCAGAACTAGTATCTTCATGATGCCCCGTTGATAGTTTGTGCCATATTCATTGCATTCCTCAAAGCCGCTAGTTTATTATCCACCTCTTTAAGCTCACTTTCGGGTACCGATTTGGCCACAACACCTGCCCCAGCCTGGTAATGCAACACATTGTTTTTACTCAAAAATGACCTGATCATAATGGCGTGATTGAACTCTCCATTGAAACCAAGAAAGCCAATGGCACCACCATAATAGCTTCTGCTTCTGTTTTCATATTGATCAATCAACTGCATGGCTTTGTACTTTGGTGCGCCTGATAAAGTACCTGCAGGAAAAGTGTCACCTACCAGTTGCAGGGCAACATCACCTTCACTTAAATCTCCAGAGACCTTTGACACCAAATGAATGACATGAGAGTAATACTGTATTTCTTTAAACACTTCAACCTTAACATTTTCAGCACTTCGGCTCAAATCGTTTCTCGCCAGGTCAACCAGCATAATGTGCTCGGCATTTTCCTTTTCATCCTCTGAGAGTTTTTTTGCCAACTCAGCATCAGCGGTATCATCACCAGTTCTTCTGAATGTACCTGCTATAGGGTAGATGGTAGCTTTATTATTGCTAATTGTAATCTGAGATTCTGGTGACGAACCGAAGATCTTAAAACCGCCATAATCGAAGTAAAATAAATAAGGCGATGGATTAATAGACCTTAGCGCACGGTACACATTAAATTCATCGCCTTTAAATTTCTTTTGAAATCTGCGAGAGAGGACAATCTGAAAAACATCTCCCCTCAAACAGTGATTTTGACCATTCTTGATAATCTCCAGAAAGGTTTCATCATTATAATTAGAAGACTCCTCACCTACCATCTCAAATCCAAACTGTGGGTCATCATGCCTTTTAATTAATGAGACAAGCGTATCAATTTGCGAATCTTCCTCATTTTCAAGCTGATGTTCAAAGAGATATAATTCATTTTTAAAATGATCTATCACAATAACAAACCGATACATACGGTACATCACTGTAGGTATATCCTCATTCTCATTTTTAAAAGCAATGTCTTCAAACTCCTGAACAGCATCATAGCTCATATAACCAAAGAGGCCATTGATGCTAAATTTAAAATCGTGAGGCTTATTATTAAAAGCAGCTTTAAAGGCTTCCAACTCCTTTACTAAACTCCCCTTTTGCAAATCAGACTCCTCTTTAGATAAATCGGGATATTGCTTTTTTAATTTCTTTCCCTCAACTATAAATGAAGCCATCGGAGAGCAGCAGATATATGACATACTATTATCGCTGCCATGGTAGTCAGAGCTTTCCAAAAGAATGGAGTCAGCATACTTGTCTCTTAGTCTTAGGTAGAGGCTGACAGGGGTTAGCGTATCCGCCAGAAGTTTCTTGTATTTCGTTTTTATTTTAAATGTTTTCATAAATCGTTTTTTAAATAAAAAGGCCTTGCGAGTGAACACAAGGCCTTTTTATCAGACATAGTAAATGTGTTCAATCCGTAGGAATTGTTAAGTGCCACCACCAGCTTAAAATTTGCTTATTTCTCATTTTTGTTAATTAAAAAAGGCTTGCTGAATGAACAGCAAGCCTTTAGATTATATTTTTATATACAATAACGCTGTCCAATTCCTATTTAAGGAAATGCCACCACCATGCGTTATTTTTAAAATTTTTCTTCATTGAGATTCAAATATAGAATCTGCTTTGATATATAAAAATACTTTGTGATTATTTTTTAAAAAATAAAACCTGATCGGTTCAGATCAGGTTTGATAGCACACTATCATTTATGCTTTTGTTTTCTTAGCTGCAGGCTTCTTCTTGGGTTTTGCCTTTGGTTCCGTTACAGTAACAGAGCTCTTTTTATTACCTGATCGCTTTCGAGTAACACCAAATGTACCTTTAGCTATCTTACCTCTTCTTGTTTTAATATCTCCTTTTCCCATAGTCTTTTTAGATTTTTGTTGAAAGATTAATTAAGCCATAAAATAAAAGAACCTCTGGAAA